>JAEDGW010000014.1 GCA_016297325.1 Coprococcus sp.
GATGCCAAGTATAAGACAGTTCACCATGATGCACAGTACGAAACACATACCACTCCTGCAAAAACACACTATGAGTGTAAATACTGCGGGGCTGTAAAGTAATCTCTATAGTTTTCACTACTATGATCCGCAGTGTTCTGCCATAGAATAATAGTAACGCTATAAAAACGTAGGAATGCCATAAATATATAGTAACGTTATAAAACGAAGTGGCATTATAGAAACATAGCAATGTTGTAAAAACAATAATGTCATAAAATACAATAATGCTATAAATACACAGGAGAATTATATATACCCTGTGGTTGATGGCATCTCAAAAAATACCGACCTCTAAAAGTCAGATATAAGAATCTAACGATTGGAGATCGGTATTTTTATTTCGTTTTGCTATGAAAACGGTGTGTATCTGCTCTAGATCATAGGTTAAAGAATATTACAAATAATTAATATTTCATCACATCCCGTGCTAAATTTGATTTTCTGTATAATTAATTGGCTGTATGTAGCATGGAGAAAATTTTGTATTTGTAAGACATAGAGAGATTTAAAAGTTTCGTATAGCTTGGAATTTTTTGCGTTTCTGTATAATTTCCGCCCGGTTTCGGGGTGTTGACGATGATCTTTTACCATGATAATGTTGCGGTTATCAGGCGAATATCAGATGGATATTGACGAATATCAGAAGTATATCGGACGATTATCAGAAGGATATACGATGAACGCACCGGGGCGGTTGATATGATGCATGAGACTTACAGGCTGGAGGAGTTTATACGCAGGAAAAGGAGTAGTGATGAGAATAGCATGGGAAAGACCCAAAACGAAACCTTATATGATGAGAATGCATTAAAACTTTTGAAACAAAAGATTGTGCTTGCATATATTTTAAGTTACACTGTAAAAGAGTTCTACAACATGGATATCGACAGTATAGCACGCTGCATAGAGGGAGAACCTGAGATACATAAGACTGCTGTTGACGAGAGCGGTCAGAATATCAGCGACTTTGTTGCACCGATGATAAGTGGGAAAGACCCGAACAGGAAGTCCAGGCAGGAAGGGAATGTCTTATTTGATATACTGTTTGATGTTTTAGTGCCAGACAGGAACGAGACGATAAAGCTGATAATAAATGTCGAAGCTCAGAACGAGATCCAGAATCTCAAGTATGACATAGTGACTAGAGGTATCTATTATGTGGCAAGGAGTATATCTGCCCAGAAAAATGTAGAATTTGTCAATTCCAATTATCAGGATATAAAGAAGGTATATTCGATATGGATCTGTATTAACTGCAATGCAGATGTTGAGAATACAATCACAGAGTATTCCATAGATAAGAAAGAGCTGGTAGGACACTATGCAAGAGAAGATTACTATGATCTTATATCGGTGGTACAGATTTGCTTAGCTAAAGATGTGGTTGATGCCGTGGATGATAGTGAGAGATTGTTACGTTTATTGGAGACTTTCTTTTCATCGAATATAAGCATAGAAGAAAGAAAAGATATAATTGTGAATGAATTTAGTATACCTTACTCGAACGATATCGAAAGGAGCGTGGATGCCATGTGCAATGCAAGTCAGGGTATAAAGAACGAGGCTATGCGCCAGGGCTTGGAAGAAGGTCGAAAAAGAGGCGTGATAGAAGGAAAGATAGAGGGCAAAATAGAGGGTAAGATAGAAGCATACCTGGATATGGGACTTACAGCTGATGAGATCAGCAAGAAAATGGGAATGCCCAAAGATACAGTTTGTGATATTATAAATTCGCAGTATTATGCCGTAAAAGCGTAAGAATGTTATAATATAAATAATACCAATTCAACTTACATTTGATAGACATCTCAAAAATACCGACCTCCAAAAGTCAGACATAAGAATCTAACGATTGGAGGTCGGTATTTTTATAGAGATTCAATGTGCCAGGTGCATATGAATGTAAGATGAACAAAACGTGATTATGTATGTTAATATGAATCTATGAATATGAAAACACCTCTGTGGAAGAATAGACACAGAGGTGATATTATTTGTCAAGAATTATGTATTTTTTTGTTCTCATTACAGGTACATTTGTGTTATCTTTTATATCTAGGGAGAATATACGTTCATATGTGGATGTGGGGAATGATAAGACATGCATATACAGAGAGTATTCAGAAGGTTCAGGCGGAGACTTTAGTCTGTCTGCTGGTCTTGTCAGTTCAGATCTGTGCGGAGGTATTGTGATGGATGCCGATAGTGATTTTGAGCACAGATTTTTCTATGTGAGCAGTTTTGAAGGGTACGTCGCTGTATTTAACTGTTATGGAAGTCTTGTCAGGATCACGGACATTGTGGCTGAAAACGTCAGGATAGAGATGAGGGAAGTGATCTCGGAGCGTGTATACTTTGAAACTCTTGGCGATGTTGATGAATTCCTTTTGAGGTTATGATGCAGATGAGGATTTATGAATAGCGATGATATAGAAGGTGCAGTTTTCAGATTGGAATGTTTTGCATTGGTGTATTTTGAAATAGTGATTATGTATAAGTAGTTTTTAACACTGTGTTAAGGTAGGAAAGGAATATATATGATTTATGATATAATTGTGGTCGGTGCCGGCCCGGCGGGAATGACCGCAGCCATAAAGGCGAAGGAGTCATGTAAAGATGCGAAAGTACTGGTGATAGACAGGAATAAGAAACCCGGGAAAAAACTATATGCAACTGGCAATGGAAAGTGCAATCTGGCGAACACAAAGCTTGATCTTTCGTGCTATCACAGTGACAATGAATTTTTCCCATACCAGCTTGTGAGCACCGAGGCATTCAGGGAGGTTACGGGGTTCTTCCTTGATCTGGGTGTTGCCATATATGAAGATGACGGATACCTATACCCGGCTTCGCTTCAGGCATCGACAATCGTGTGGGCGCTTACAGACAGGCTGAAGATGCAGGGAATCGATGTCCATACCTCTGAGGAGGTCACAGCAGTGACGGAGGAAGATGGAAGATACATAGTACATTCGAAATCACATGATCACTATGCAGCAAATGTCATAGTCGCCCCAGGAGGTGCTGCGGCACCAAAACTTGGAGGCAGCGAAAAGGTATATGATATCCTGAAGCCGCTTGGAGTTTCAATCGTGAGTCCGCACCCGGCCCTCTGCAGGCTTATGAGCAGGGATGTGCCGGATGCTCTTGCGGGTGTGCGTGCAAAGGCAAATGTATCGCTTATGTGTGATGGCAATCTGTATGGCAGGGAATCCGGTGAGGTTCAGTTTGCATCGGGCTGGCTTTCAGGAATAGCGGTGTTCAATCTTAGTATTCAGTGTATAGATCTGTTAAATGATGGAAAAAAGCCTTATATAGAGGTTGAACTTGTCCCCGACATGAAAGAGGAAGACCTGACCGGTTATATGAAATCATTTGCCAGAGAAAATGGAGCAAGGCGTCCCCTTGCCATGCTGAACGGATTTGTCAATGAGAAGATCGCCTGGGAGATACTGGAAAGACTTGGAATAAATTGTGCATCGTCAGCAGAGATTTCAGATGATGCCATATCCCGCATAGCGAATATGCTCAAACACATGGAATTTGCGGTGGATGGACATGGCAGTTATGAAGACAGCCAGGCAGCAAGCGGCGGAGTTGACACAAGACAGCTAAGGGCAGATACACTTGAGCTAGGAGATCATAAGGGGATATATGTGGCCGGAGAGTATGCAGATGTAACCGGGAAATGCGGCGGTTACAACATTATGTGGGCGGTTATAAGCGGTATGAGAGCAGGGGTAGCTGCCGGAAAGAGAGCGGAAAATGATAAGAATAAATAACATAAAGCTGCCTGTTTCGTTCACGGAAAGTGACGTTGATCAGGCGGTTAAAAAAGCTCTGAAAATAAAGAATGTTCCATCCTATCGTTTTTTTAAATTGTCGCTGGATGACAGAAAGAGAAATCAGGTTAAATATATTGCGTCTATAGACGTTGACTTGC
Organism: Coprococcus sp.; assembly: GCA_016297325.1. GTDB lineage: Bacteria > Bacillota > Clostridia > Lachnospirales > Lachnospiraceae > Coprococcus. The sequence goes on from JAEDGW010000014.1 coordinate 3,986, forward strand.
CGGATGAGGACAGGATCATAAAAAGACTTCACAATAATAATATTATGTCAACAAAACCTGTTGAATACGTTTTCCCGGAACCGGGGGATGTACCGATGAGACACAGACCTGTGGTGATAGGTACGGGGCCCGCCGGCCTTTTTGCTGCGCTTTATCTTGCAAGGGCAGGGTATAGACCGCTTGTGTTTGAACGGGGGATGGATGTCGACAGGAGAAAAGATGCTATAGAAGCATATTGGGAAGGACAGGCTCCGCTTTCACCGAATTGTAATGTTCAGTTTGGAGAAGGCGGTGCAGGAACTTTTTCTGACGGAAAGCTCAACACTGTTATCAAGGATGGCTCGGGACGCCGCACTGAGGTCATGAAGACATTTGTGCGCTACGGTGCAGATCCGTCTATCATGTATATAAACAAACCGCATGTCGGTACAGATGTTCTTTCGGATATAGTAAAGAATATGCGTGAGGATATCATAAGACTTGGGGGAGAAGTGAAATTTGACTCATTATTTACCGGATATACGCCTTCCGGTGATGGAGACTTTGTTGATATCTGTATAAAGAATCTTGAGAACGGAAATGTAGAGAAGGTGCGTACGGATGCTCTTGTGCTTGCGCTGGGACACAGCTCCAGAGATACTATAGAGAGTTTATACGAAAGCGGCCTTCCTATGCAGCAAAAGCCATTTGCCATGGGACTCAGAATAGAGCATAGGAGTGAGGATATAGACGAGATGAAATACGGCTATGATCCGATATACGAGAAATTTCTACCTGCGGCGGATTACAAGATGACGCACCAGGCTTCAAACGGCAGAGCGGTCTATTCATTCTGCATGTGCCCTGGCGGTTATGTGGTAAATGCCTCGTCTGAGGAGGGCAGAATGTGTGTAAATGGAATGAGCTACAGCGGCAGAGACGGTATAAATTCAAACAGTGCCATTGTCGTAAATGTCACTCCTGAGGATTTCGGTTCAGACCATCCTCTTGCCGGAATGGAATTTCAGCGGAAATGGGAAAGTGCCGCATATAAGGCGGGAGATGGACTTGTTCCTATCCAGCTTTTTGGCGATTATATGAAGAATGTAAAAACCGAAAAACTTGGCAGAGTTATTCCTCAGATAAAGGGCGGATTCAAGCTTGCCAACCTCAAATGTTGTTTGCCAGAGTATATAAACGATGCTATAATAGAAGGAGTTGTGTCCTTTGAGAAGAGGATGCCTGGCTATGCTGAATATGATGCGATCCTCTCTGGAATAGAGGCCCGGACATCATCTCCGGTCAAGATAGTCAGGGGCGAAGACTTAAGGTGCGAGGGCACATGTATATATCCATGCGGCGAAGGTGCCGGATATGCAGGTGGAATAACATCGGCTGCGGTGGACGGAATAAAGGTTGCTGAGGCCATCGTTTCAAGATATAGCAGACGATACATAGGAGAATAGATATGAACAGAGCGTATTTGAAAGATAAGAAAAAGATTGTTATAAAGATCGGATCGTCATCACTTATACATGAGGAGACGGGCGGCCTTGATTACACAAAGCTTGAAAAGCTTGTGAGGATCATATGTGATCTCAGGAACCAGGATAAAGATGTCGTGCTTGTGTCATCCGGAGCTATAGGAGTTGGCGTGGAATCTCTGGGACTTGCCAGAAGACCGAAAACTACATCACTCAAGCAGGCATGTGCGGCTGTTGGACAGGGACAGCTCATGATGATATATCAGAAGCTGTTTCAGGAATATCACAAGACCGCAGCGCAGGTCCTGCTCACATTTGACGTCATATCATCGGATGAGAGAAGGAAAAATGCGATAAATACGTTCAATGAGCTTCTCCAGCTTGGAGTTGTCCCTATTGTCAACGAGAATGATACCGTGGCCATCGATGAGCTGGATGACAGCATTGCATTTGGCGATAATGATACTTTGTCGGCTATAGTTGCCTCGATGATCCATGCGGATCTGCTGATCCTCCTTACGGATATCGATGGACTTTACACAGATGATCCACATAATAATCCTGATGCCAGACTTATACCGGTTGTCGACTGCATAGATGATCATATCATGGATATGGGAAAGGGTGCGGGCTCGAAATATGGTACAGGCGGCATGGCAACCAAGATTGCCGCTGCAAGGATAGCTACGAACTCCAATTCCGACATGGTCATAGTATCTGGTTCTGATATGGACAACATTGTCCGCGTTATGAATGGTGAGGAGATCGGAACTCTGTTTACATCATACAAGGATCACGATTTTGACGTCGTGAAGTTTATTCTCAACAAGGAGTATCTTATATAATATGAATGAATCTATAATTGATGCTGCAAAGATAGCACGTATAAATGAGCTTTATCACAAATCAAAGGCTGAGGGACTTAACGATGCTGAAAAGGCTGAACAGCAGAGGCTCCGCCAGGAATATATATTTGCGGTGAAGAATAATCTGAGAAGCACTCTTAATAATATCGACATAAAAGAGAAGGATGGCTCTATCACAAGGCTTGCGGACAAAGATCCTACCAGAAGAGCCTGACTTTTGTGGAGGTTTGCCATGGACACCACAGACAAAGCAGAGATAAGAAGACAGGTAAAGAAACTTAGAAACGAGATGTCACAGGATGACTGCCGGAGAAGGTCAGAGAGCATATGCCAGAGATTTTTTTCTCTGGACAGTTTTGCAGAAAATAACTGCATATGTGCCTATATATCCAAGGGCAATGAAGTTGACACCATACCTATCATAGAAAAGGCCTGGAGTGAAGGCAAGAGTGTGTATGTTCCTAAGGTTTACGGGGAGATCATGCATTTTATACGCATAGACAGCTTTGATGATGTTGCAAAGGGCAATTTCGGAATCATGGAACCTGTCTCGGATGATATAAGTGATCCTGAGGATGGAGTCATTATCATGCCTGGGGTTGCATTTGATGCGGAGTTAAACCGTATAGGATTCGGCGGTGGATATTATGACCGTTATCTGGAAAGCCATGATAACTTGCTGAAAGTAGCACTGGCCTATGATTTTCAGATAGTCCGGCATATAGACAGTGAGGAAAACGATATAAAACCTGATCTCATTGTGACTGAGAAACATATAATATCATAGATTGTGTATTGATTGCCTGGAGGTCATACTATGAATAGAGAAGAGATAGCGGCAAAGATCGCAGAGATGGAGAAGCTGATCCAGAATAATTCAGCGCAGCCATCACAGGATGATGACATACAGAATGATTCAGAGACGGAATTTGCGTTGTGCCTTGGCGGGGGCGGTGGCAAGGGAGCATATCAGCTTGGCGTGTATGAGGCACTTAATGAATATGGGATCTGGGACAGAGTGACGGCCATGTCAGGTGCGTCGATCGGTTCCATCAACTCGGTGCTTTTTGCCGGTGCGGATCCAGAGAAAAGCAGGAAAGCCTGGGATGAGATCGGATTTGAGACTGTGTTTGAGGTTGATCCAGATCTTGTCCTTGACGGAAAGCCCGGGGTCATGACGAGAAGAGAGATTATCAGGCTCATGGATTCCTATGTCGATTACGATATAGTCGCACACGGAGACAGGAGGATATGGTCTGTCATATCTGAATGCTGCCCGGATGGAAGTCGTGAACCCTTATACGTGGAGTTTAAAGATCTCCCAAAATCTGATATAGAGAAGGTTGTCCTGGCTTCGTCGGCTCTTCCTCTCCTGTATGAACCAGTGGAGTTTAAAGGCAAAAAATATTATGACGGCGGCCTGACGGACAATGTTCCTGTGAAGCCGCTTTATGATGCGGGATATCGCAATATTATAATATGCGGTCTGAACCATGATGTCAGGAAGAAGCTTGGAGAGTTTGATGGCATCAGGGCTATTGAGATATATCCAAGTGTGGATCTCGGCGATCTGGTGACGGGTACACTTGACTTTTCGGCTGACTCCACCAAATTCAGATATATGCTTGGCTATAAGGATGCCATGAGGACTCTCAAGGCGGAGTTTGAGAGAGATCCGGCATATATTGCAAATTTGGATCACTATAAGGCCATAGACATTGCTGATATAGAGACTCAGATGAGGATGGACAGATCTGCTTCTGCTGCAAAGAGCAGTGTGGACGGCATAAAGAGGATCCTTACAGGCCTTGGAATAGAAAATTGAGATTAAGGATAAGAACGTATGAACGAGATAGAGACAAATATTGAGAATATAGATCTCAGTGCTCCAGCACCAGTTGAAGAGCCGATGAGACAGTATTATTTCATCAAAAAGGGACGGGAGTATGTAAAAGCTAAGAAGAAAGAACTTGGCAGAGATATCACGTGTTCCATCCAGACATTTGGCTGTCAGATGAATGAGAGAGATTCTGAGAAGCTGGCGGGTATACTGGAGGAGATGGGCTATGTGAGGACGGAGTCTGAGCATGCAGACTTCATTGTATACAACACATGTACCGTCAGGGAGAATGCCAACAGAAAGGTGTATGGCCATCTGGGGCTTATGAAACACCTGAAGGAGAAGAATCCGAATATGATGATCGCTCTCTGTGGGTGTATGATGCAGGAGCAGCATGTGGTGACAACCATAAGCAAGAGCTACAGATTTGTGGATATAGTATTTGGAACTCACAATGTATATAAACTTGCGGAGATATTTGTAAATAGGATAGAGTCCGGCAGCATGGTCATAGATATCTGGAAGGATGCCAAGGAGGTCGTGGAGGATCTTCCTGCGGTTAGGGAGTTCCCATTCAAATCAGGTGTAAACATCATGTTTGGATGCAACAACTTCTGTACTTACTGTATAGTGCCATATGTAAGAGGAAGGGAACGGAGCAGAAATCCAGAAGATATCATAGATGAGTGTGAGAGGCTTGCTGATGACGGTGTGGTGGAGATCATGCTCCTCGGACAGAATGTCAATTCATATGGCAAGAACCTTGAGCATCCGATCACATTTGCGGAACTGCTGAGGCGTGTGTGTGCCATAGAGAAGATACAGAGAGTCAGATTCATGACATCACATCCAAAGGATCTGTCGGATGAGCTGATAGATGTGATTGCGGAGAATCCAAAGATATGCAGACACCTTCATCTGCCGGTACAGTCTGGTTCGACGAAGATACTGAATGCGATGAACAGAAGGTATACAAAGGAATCATATCTTGCCCTGGTTGACCGTATAAGGGCGAAGGTTCCGGAGATATCTCTTACTACGGATATCATTGTGGGATTTCCTGGTGAGACCGAGGAGGACTTCCTTGAGACCATGGATGTGGTTGAGAAGGTGCAGTATGACACCGCATTTACATTTATATATTCAAAGAGAACAGGTACTCCTGCCGCCGGCATGGAGAACGGTTCCACAAAGGAAGAGATACAGAACAGATACAACAGGCTTTTAAAGCGTGTGCAGGAGATAAGCGATGTGAAGACCCTTGCCATAAAGGGGCAGACGCAGCCGGTTCTGGTTGAGGGCTTTGACGAGAAGGGTGATGGCCTTCTGACCGGAAGACTCTCCAACAACATACTTGTCCATTTTCCTGGGTGTGCGGAGATGGTTGGCAAGATCCTTGATGTCAAGCTTGTTGAGTGTAAGGGATTTTATTACATGGGTGAATTAGCAGAATAGGAGTAGTTGAAGTGGCAGCATTAACACCAATGATGGCTCAGTATATGGAAGTTAAGAATCAGTATAAGGACTGTATTCTCTTCTACAGACTGGGAGATTTCTACGAGATGTTCTTCGATGATGCCTTGACGGCGTCCAGAGAACTTGAGATAACACTGACCGGCAGGGACTGTGGTCAGGAGGAGCGTGCGCCGATGTGCGGTGTTCCGTATCATGCTTGTGACATATACCTGAACAAGCTGATAGAGAAGGGCTACAAGGTAGCCATATGCGAGCAGATGGAGGATCCAAAGCTTGCAAAGGGTATAGTAAAGAGAGAAGTTATACGTATAGTTACGCCTGGTACAAATATGTCCCAGGCTATTCTTGATGAGACGAGGAATAATTATCTCATGTGTATATTTGGCTGCAATGAGGAGTACGGCGTGGCAGTGTGCGATATCACAACAGGAGAGTTCCGTTCCTGTCATATTTCGTCTACATCCAAGCTTTACGATGAGATCAACAAATATTCCCCGACGGAGATCATAGGAAATGTGGCATTCCTGTCATGTGGTCTGAACTTTGACTACATGAAGGAGAAGATGAAGATAACTATATCTGAGGCTCCATCCCATTATTTCAATGATGACACATGTGAGGATTTCATCAAGAGGCAGTTTAAGGTGGGAACTATAGACGGTCTCGGCATAGATGAGCAGGAGGATATGCTACTTTCGGCGGGTGCACTTTTGCAGTATCTCCATGAGACACAGAAGAATTCACTGGATCATATCAACAGGATAGACATATATTCCATAGAAGATTTCATGATCATAGACAGCTCGTCCAGAAGAAACCTGGAACTCACAGAGACCCTCAGGGATAAGCAGAAGAGAGGTTCACTGCTCTGGGTACTGGACAAGACCAAGACGGCCATGGGAGCCAGAATGCTTAGGAATATGATAGAGCAGCCCCTTATCCACAAAGAGGATATTGAGGCGAGACTTGACGCAATAGCAGAGCTCAACGACTCTGTGATAACCAGAGATGAGCTCCGTGAGTACATGAATACCATATACGACCTTGAGAGACTTATGACGAGGATATCACTCCGTACAGCAAACCCAAGGGATCTTCTGGCGTTCAAGACATCCATACAGCTGCTGCCGTTTATCATACAGCTGCTTGGAGAGTTTCATTCGGATGAGCTGACTGAGATCAGGGCTGGAATAGATGATCTTCAGGATCTCTATGACCTTCTTGACCGCGCCATAGTTGATGAGCCGCCTATACTTATCAGGGAGGGCGGAATATTCAAAGATGGCTATCTTGAGGACATAGATACGCTGAAAAATGCAACCACTGATGGCAAGAACTGGATCGCAGAGCTTGAGGCCAGAGAGAAGGAAAAGACAGGTATCAAGAATCTCAAGATAAAGTTCAACAAGGTGTTCGGATATTATTTCGATGTCACCAATTCATACAAGAATCTGGTGCCTGATTATTTCATCAGAAAGCAGACACTTGCCAATTCTGAGAGATATACTACAGAGGAGCTTGACAGACTGGCAGGAGTGATCCTTGGATCATCTGACAAGCTTGTAGCCCTGGAGTACAACACATATGTAGAACTTCGTGACACGCTTGCGGCGGAGCTAAAAAGGGTGCAGAGGACGGCTCACAGCATAGCTATGCTTGACGCTCTGTGTTCGCTCTCTTATGTGGCAGTTGCAAATGGATATGTGAGACCTGAGATCAATACAGAGGGTGTTATCGACATAAAGGATGGACGACACCCTGTCGTCGAGAAGATGCTTAACAACGACATGTTCATCACCAACGACACATATCTGAACAACCATGAGAGCAGGATATCGATCATAACCGGCCCTAACATGGCTGGTAAGTCCACATATATGAGGCAGACTGCGCTCATAGTGCTCATGGCACAGGTGGGAAGTTTTGTCCCTGCGGCATCTGCCAATATAGGTATCTGCGATAGGATATTTACAAGAGTAGGTGCTTCCGACGACCTTGCATCCGGACAGTCCACATTCATGGTGGAGATGAGCGAGGTTGCAAATATCCTTAGAAATGCGACGAAGAACAGCCTTCTCATCCTTGATGAGATAGGACGTGGAACAAGTACATATGACGGTCTGGCTATCGCATGGGCTGTCGTGGAGTATATAAGCAACAGCGATCTGCTCGGTGCAAAGACGCTGTTCGCAACACATTACCATGAGCTCACGGAGCTTGAGGGCAAGCTTTCAGCGGTGAACAACTACTGTATAGCGGTCAAGGAAGACGGAGACGACATAGTTTTCCTCAGAAAGATAGTGAAGGGCGGCGCCGACAGAAGCTATGGTATACAGGTTGCAAAGCTTGCGGGTGTGCCGGATGTCGTCATAGCGAGAGCAAATGAGATAAGCAATCAGCTCATAGATAAAGATATAACTACAAAACTCAAAGAGATAAAGGTTACAAATGATTTCAAGCAGAAGAAGGATGACACTCAGATGTCAATGTTCGGCTCACTTGCAGAATCACAGGTGATCGAGGACATAAAGTGTGTTGATCTGTCCAATATGACGCCTATGAAAGCTTTACTTTATTTAAATGAATTGCAGGAGCGACTTAATTCATAAGGAGCGATATATATGATAAAGGTATTAGACCAGAATACAATAAACAAGATAGCAGCCGGTGAGGTCATAGAAAAGCCGAGCTCTGTCATAAAGGAGCTTGTGGAAAATTCCATCGACTCAGGAGCCACAGCCATCACGGTTGAGGTCAAGGGCGGCGGATTGTCATTCATGAGGGTGACGGACAACGGAGCAGGTATAAATAAGGACGAGGTCAAGCTTGCGTTCAAGCGCCACGCCACCAGCAAGCTGGTCAAAGTAGAGGATCTCCTCAGCATATCTTCACTGGGGTTCAGAGGTGAGGCCCTTGCCAGCATAGCCGCTGTATCACAGGTTGAACTTATAAGTAAGACTGCGGATGATGTAACAGGTATCAGATACCAGATACACGGCGGTGCTGAGATTTCAAGTGAAGAGATAGGTTGCCCAAATGGAACGACCATCGTTGTAAGAAATCTATTCTATAACACTCCGGCCAGAAAAAAGTTCATGAAGACAGATGCCACGGAGACGAGTTACATATATGATCTGATGTGCCGTATATGTATGTCACATCCGGAAGTTTCATTCAAGTTTATTGCGAATGGAACGGACAAGATCTTCACATCAGGAAATGGAAAACTCAAGGATATCATTTATCACATTTATGGCAGGGACATCACTTCAAATCTCCTGGAGATAAATGCAGAGAATGATTATTTAAAAATTTCTGGATATATTGCAAGACCTTGCATATCTAGGGGAAACAGATCATTTGAAGGATATTATGTCAACCATAGATATATAAAGAGTGCAGTTCTTACTAAGGCCATAGAGGATGCCTTCAGGACATTTGTCATGATACACAAGTTCCCATTTACGGAGATCAACTTCGATGTGAAACCTGATCTGATAGATGTAAATGTGCATCCGACCAAGATGGAGCTTAAGTTTGTGAACAGCCAGGACATATACAGCTTCACATATAATGCCATAAGGGAGACGCTGCTCTTTAAGGAGCTTATACCGGACGTCGCTCCGGGAAAGGATCCGAAGCCGGAGACTTTTAAGCAGAGAGATATCGGAAATAAGCCTGAGGCATTTGAGAACAAGCGAAGAGAAGCTCTGGTGGCGGAGGAGAATAAAAATGTGCCGGCCGGCAGCCTTGCACCAATGAATAACGCTGCGCCAGCGAGCCGTGTTATGCCGACGAACAATTCTGCAACAGCAAGTAGTTTTACGCCGGCGAACAATTCTGTACCAGCAAGAGAAGCTGCGCCGATGAATAACTCTGTACCAGCGAGCGGTGCTACACTGACAAAAAGTTTTGTATCGACAAATGGTGTCGCACCAATGAATAACGTTGCAACAGCGGTCAGGCCTTCAACTGAGAGTACACCCGCACCGGTTAGACCTGTAATTGAGGTTATCGACGAGACGAAATCCGCAAATTGTGTCAGAGAAGATATATCACCATACAAGAGATCTGTCAGCGAGAACAAAGAAAATGTTGCAGAATCGAACGCAGATAGTCAAAACACAGGCAATAAAGAAAATGTAAATACAAATACGGACGTTTCTACTTCACAGAGCAATGATGGTTCATCACTTTTAAACAGCATGCCAGAAAATACCGAGCCGGCAGAAGAAAATAAAAAGTACGTCCAGCAGGACATGTTCCAGGAAAAATTCCTTACAAAGGAAGCCAGGGCAAAACACAGACTGATAGGACAGCTTTTCAAGACGTACTGGCTTATAGAGTACGATGGCAAGTTTTTCATCATGGATCAGCATGCAGCCCATGAGAAGGTGAAATACGAAGAGCTTATGGCAAATTACAACAACAAGAAGATCTATTCCCAGTATCTCATGCCACCGGCGGTCGTGACACTTAGTGCCGCTGAGATCGAGTTTCTTCATGAGAACATGGAGATGTTCGAGGCGCTGGGATACCAGATAGAGAATTTTGGAGGAAGAGAGTTCAAACTCAACGCTGTGCCGGACAATCTGTTCGGACTTGACGGACGTGAACTTTTTATAGATTTCATAGCTGATGCGAGCAGCAGTGCGAGAAAGGTTACGATAGACACATTTATCCACAAACTTTCGACCATGGCGTGCAAAGCGGCTATAAAAGGAAACACTGAGATAAGCTTCAAGGAGGCTGATGCGCTTATAGATCAGCTCTTAAAGCTTGAGAATCCTTATACATGTCCACACGGCAGACCTACGGTTATATCCATGACTGAGGCTGAGATAGAAAAGAAATTCAAGAGGATAGTATAAGACATATTTTGTGAGTTATAAGGAGAGCGTATGCGTGATCTTATCATCCTGACCGGGCCTACAGCCGTCGGTAAGACGGCTTTGTCAATAGGCCTGGCAAAGGCAGTGAATGGAGAGATAATATCTGCGGATTCCATGCAGGTATACAGAAAAATGGATATAGGAACGGCGAAGATAACAGCCGCTGAGATGCAGGGAGTGAGGCATCATCTGATCGATATACTCGATCCCGGTGAGGACTTCAATGTTGTTCTCTTCAAGGAGTATGCGCTTAAAGCCATGGAGGATATATATTCCCGGGGCAGGATACCGATAGTTGTCGGAGGCACGGGATTTTATATACAGGCGCTTCTCTATGATATTGATTTTGAAGAGAATGACAACGATATGTCATACAGGGAAGAACTTCAAAACCTTGCAAGCCTTCACGGCAATTCCTATATACACGATATGCTTGCAAAAGTTGACCCTGAATCCGCAGAAAAGATACATGAAAACAATGTCAAACGCGTGATAAGGGCACTTGAATTTTATAAAAAAACCGGAACAAAGATATCGGAGCACAACGAGGCGGAGTCACAGAAAGAATCACCATATAATTTTGAATATTTTGTGTTATGTGATGACAGAGCGAAATTATATGATAAAATAGACAGACGTATCGATATCATGCTTGAAGATGGACTTGTAGATGAGGTAAAAGGACTTGTGGCTGAGGGGTACGACAGGAGTCTCGTATCTATGCAGGGGCTTGGCTACAAGGAGATCATAGATTACCTGCAGGGCAGATGCAGTTTTGATGAAGCTGTGTACACCCTGAAAAGGGATACAAGACATTTCGCCAAGAGACAGATAACATGGTTCAAGAGAGAAAAACATGTCACCTGGGTGAATAAGAATGAATATGAGAGCGAAGCGGATATACTTGAGTATATGCTGGAGAGGCTTCGCATGAAGGAGATTATACAGAGATGAAAGATATGCTGAAGGATTACTACAGATCACTGAATGTTGACGAGAAGGTATTTGAATACTGTAACAGTGTGGAGGAGAAGCTGAAGGACAGGTTTGCCGGGATTGACGCTGTATGTGAGATAAATCAGCTCAAGGTTTTAAAAGCCATGCAGGACAACAGACTGTCAGAGGCACATTTTGCAGGTTCATCCGGATATGGATATACCGATGACGGAAGAGACGCCCTTGAGAGGATATATGCGGATGTGTTCCACACTGAGGATGCGCTTGTCAGAACACAGATCGTATGTGGAACCCATGCACTCTGCACAGCCATGTTCGGCAATCTGCGTCCTGGGGATGAGATACTTGCAATAGCTGGAAAACCGTATGACACCTTAGACGAGATCATCGGTATCAGGGATTCCAGAGGATCCCTTGCAGAATATGGAGTCACCTATGCCCAGGTTGATCTGCTGCCAAATGGTGATTTCGATATAGACGGAATAAAGAATGCGATAAACAGCCGTACAAAGCTGGTCGAGATACAGAGGTCAAAGGGTTATGCGGTCAGAAAAACTCTGTCTGTGCAGCAGATAGGGGAGGCCATAAAGGCGGTAAAGAGTGTGAACCCTGACATAATCTGTATGGTAGACAACTGTTACGGAGAATTTGTGCAGGATATAGAGCCTTCGGATGTCGGAGCTGATCTGGTGGTTGGTTCCCTCATCAAGAATCCGGGCGGCGGACTTGCACCTATAGGCGGTTATATATGTGGTAAGAAGGAATATGTGGAGAATGCGTCATACAGACTGACAACTCCGGGACTTGGCAAAGAGGTAGGTGCATCGCTTGGCAACACCAAGGCACTGGCCCAGGGATTGTTCATGGCTCCTTCAGTTACCGCCAGTGCATTAAAGGGTGCGATATTTGCGGCAAATGTGTATGAGGGACTGGGCTTTAAAGCCGTGCCTGACAGCACAGAGGACAGATATGACATAATACAGGCTGTTGAGCTTCAGACTCCGGAGAGAGTTGTTGCATTTTGTGAGGGAATACAGGCTGCTGCGCCGGTTGACAGCTATGTCCGTCCTGAGCCATGGGATATGCCGGGATATGATTCACCTGTCATCATGGCTGCCGGGGCATTCGTATCAGGATCTTCCATAGAACTTTCGGCTGATGCGCCTATGCGTCCGCCATATGCAGTATATTTTCAGGGTGGTCTTACATATCCACATGCAAAGTACGGCATAATAATGTCATTACAGAAAATGGTAGAAAAAAATCTTATAGTATGGTAGATTAGTGAGTTGGTCAGAGGCATATATACTCTGTGTGCTTGGAGAGGCGTGAAGGAGGTATATGATGGATGTGACCATGACAAAGAAGAATGCAGATAATCATAAGATTATCATGAAAGAGATCTCTGAGACTGAGAGACCTTATGAGAAGAGCTACAAATACGGTGTGGAGATATTATCCGATGCCGAGCTCCTTGCCGTGATATTAAGGACCGGCAGCCGTCAGGCAAATGCGCTGTCCACGGCATACAGGATACTTGATGCCCATCCCATACATAAAGGGATAGTGGGACTCAATTACCTCACAACAGAGGAGCTTGAGGATATAAGCGGAGTAGGCAAGGTAAAAGCGATACAGATGAAGTGTCTGGCTGAGATATCAAAGAGGATGGCAAAGGCATCCCTGAAGCCGTTCATATCATTTGAATCACCGCAGAGCATCGCAGATTATTTTATGGAGAATACACGTTATCTTGAAAAAGAATATGTGTATATACTTATGTTTGATTCAAAGCATAAGCTCCTTAAGGATATGAGGCTCTCCGAGGGAACTGTCAACAGTTCACTTCTCTCACCGAGGGAAGTATTCACCACGGCTCTGAAATTTGAAGCCGTATATATCGTACTCGTACACAATCACCCGTCGGGAGATCCGTCGCCTAGCAGGCAGGATATAGAGATAACCGACCGTGTCAGCAGTGCGGGGAGAATGATAGGGATAGAGTTATCTGATCATATAATATTGGGAAATAATTGTTATGTCAGCTTAGCTGAGCGAGGAATTATAAGATGAGACGAAGACGAAACAGGAATAGAAAAAGAATAGAGATCACACCGAGATATTTTTTGCTGGGACTTACGGGACTGTGTGTGATATTGATGCTGGCTTCACTTTTTGCAGGTGGAATATTTGCTCCTGTAAAGGAATTTACAAATACATTTGTACAGCCTATGCAGAAGGGAGTCAACACCATAGGAAGATGGGTTCAGAGCAAGACTGATGCTTTTCAGAATTATGACGAACTGCTCAAGGAGAACGAGAATCTTAAGAGTGAGCTTGAAAAAACGCAGAAGCAGCTTGACACATACCAGCAGAATTCATATGAGCTTGAGAGACTTCAGGCACTCTACGAATTAGATGGACAGTATGAAGATTACAAGAAGACTGTTGCCAGAGTTATTTCCAAGGATACAGGCGGCTGGTTCGACGTGTTCTATATCGATAAAGGTACAGATGACGGCGTGAAAGAGGGGTGTAATGTTCTCTATGGCAACGGACTGTGCGGTATCGTTACAGAGGCCGGTTCCGACTATGCCAAGATACGCTCGATCATAGATGACACATCAAATGTGAATGGAATGATACTTCCATCTGAGACGATCTGTAACGTAGAGGGAAGTGTAAATAATTACGAGAATGGATATCTGGTAGCCCAGAATATTGACAAGGACTCGGAGGTCAATGTTGGAGATCAGGTGGTTACGTCGTATGTGTCGAGTAAATATCTGTCAAGACTCAACATTGGGTACGTCACAAGGATAGAGCAGGACTCAAACAACCTGACAAAGACGGCATATATCACGCCTGCATGTGACTTCACAAAGATACAGGAAGTGCTTGTCATCCTTGAGACAAAGAAGACGGTATCAGAATAGTTTTGTATATAATCGTTAAGAAGGTAACAAACATTGAGAAGAATTATCACACTAGGAATATTGATCATCATATGCTTTGTTCTGCAGTCTGCGTTATTTCCTTTTATTGAGATAGCAGGTGCAACTCCAAATCTGCTCCTCATACTCACGGTTTCATTTGGACTTATGAGAGGTAGAAAAGAGGGAATGCTCGTAGGTTTTTTCTGCGGTTTCTTTTATGACCTTTATTTTGGATTTGCAGTTGGGCCATTTATGATAGTTTATATGCTGATAGGTTACTGTAACGGATTCTTCCACAGACTCTATCTGGTGGAGGATGTTCTTCTGCCTATCATCATAGTGACGCTGGATGATTTTGTATTCAACTTCATGACATATATAATTTTCTTTGTACTCAGAAACAGACTGAATTTTGGATTGTATATGAAGGACATCATCCTGCCTGAAATGATATATACAGCCATCCTTACCATGATATTGTTTAAGTTCTTTGTATTTATCAACAAGAGGCTTAAACGTGCTGAAAAAGGAAGTGAGACATAATGATCAGAGACATATTAGAGATAGTTAAGGACTTTATCGTTGAAAAGCTGAAGAGCAGATTGTTCTATGTGACACTGTTTTTTCTGTGCCTTTTTGGCGTTCTTGTATACAGACTGTTCTATCTCCAGATCGTTAATGGAGAAAAGTACCAGTCTAATTTCCAGTACAAATCCCAGAAGACAGTATCCGTTAAGGCTACACGTGGCAAGATATATGATTGCAATGGCAAGCTCCTTGCCTACAACAAATCGTCATATAACTTGAGCTTTACAAGTAATGCGGATCTCTCTGAGGCTGCTGCCAAGAAAGATACCACAGAGAATGAGCTCAGAAATGAGATCGTGTACAAGACTATACTTATACTTGAGCAGAACGGCGACAGCCTGTCTGTTGATCTTCCGATCAAGCTGGATTCATCCGGCAACATGAAATTCACCATCAGTGGTGCACAGCTCAATACATTTTACATGAATGTATTTGGCGCAAGTTCTGTCGACAGTCTTGATGACAGCCAGAAGAATGCGACTGCACGGGAAGTATTTGATTATATGAAGAGCGATGAGCTGTTTAATGTGTCGAATGAATATTCTGATGCGTATGCACTGAAGATTCTTGCTGTCAGATATGAGGTATGGCTCAACAGATACCAGCAGTATATGACTGTTGACATTGCAAACAACATAAGCCAGCAGAGCTATGCAGCTATCATGGAGAACAAAGACACCCTGCTCGGCATGGATGTAAATATAGAGTCAAACAGAGTGTATAACGATGCAGAATATTTCGCCCATATCATCGGTTACATCGGCAATATCTCAAACGAGGAGATGGAGGAATACAATTCCAAGCTTGATGAGGATCAGCAGTACAGCGCAAATGATATGGTCGGCAAGCTCGGCCTGGAGCAGTCATACGAGGAACAGCTCAGAGGTGTGGATGGTTTCCAGAAGATGTACGTTGATAACATGGGTAAGGTTCTCGAGGTTATAGACAGCAAGGATTCTGTTGCCGGAAACGATATATATCTGACCATAGATTCAGATCTTCAGAAGTATTGCTACAATGCACTCGAGAAGGAGCTCTCGTATATCATACTGACGAATATGAAAAATACAAATTATGCCACAGAGAAAGAAGATATACCTATCACAGATGTGTATTCAGCTTTGTTTGAGAATAATATCATCGACATAAAAGCTCTCAATGCTGCAAATGCAACTGACAATGAGAAGACAGTATATAACACATTTGTATCAAGCAAACAGTATACCTTGAATAACCTGTCCGATATATTAAAGAACAGCCATACAGAGCTCTATAATCTGTCGGAGCAGTACAAGGATTACATGGAGTTCATATGTGAGACACTGAGCGCAGACGGTATATATGACAGCAGTTCCGTTGACAAGGAGAGTCAGACCTACAATGACTATATCAACAACAAGATCTCTCTCTATGAATACCTCAAATACTGTATAAGCCAGGGTACGATCAATATCAAGGACATACAGACTGCAAGCGATTATTACGATACAGACGAAATATACGATGTTGTGGTGGATTATGTGCTCAAAGAATTTGAGGATGACGCCGATTTCGACAAACTTGTGTTTAAATATATGATATTATCTGGAGAAATAACAGGTTCACAGGTAATCTATCTGTTATACGACCAGGGTGTACTAAATAGTACAACAGACGAGGATTACGATGCATTTGCGTCAGGAGTCATAGGCGGATATGAATTCATGTACAGAAAGATAAAGAAGCTTGAGATCACCCCTGCTATGCTGGCACTTGACCCTTGTTCAGGCTCAATAGTGGTGACAGATCCTTCAAACGGAGTTGTAAGAGCGGTTGCAACCTATCCTAGTTACGACAACAACAAGCTTACAAATGTCATAGATCCTGATTATTATGCCAAGATCACAGAGGATAAGACAACTCCTATGTACAATCGAGCGACCATGCAGCGTACTGCACCTGGATCAACATACAAGATGCTCGTTGCCGCAGCCGGACTGCAGGAGGGAGTTATAGATGTCGGTTCAGCCATAACTGACTACGGAACGTTCTCCAAGGTCGTTCCGTCACCTGCATGCTGGCTTAGAAGCGGACATGGAACGCTGGGACTTGCGGAAGCCATCGAGGTATCATGTAACGGATATTTCTTTGAAGTGGGTTACAGACTTGCCACGGATTCCAAGGGAGTATACCAGGATGCTCAGGGTATAGACAAGCTGCAGAAGTATGCTTCGCTGTTTGGACTTGACAGGAAATCCGGAGTGGAGATAGAGGAGATGGATCCACATGTTTCTGACACAGATGCTGTAAGATCATCGATCGGTCAGGGTACTAACAACTATACTCCTGTCCAGCTTGCCAGATATGTTACGACAATAGCAAATGAGGGTAACTGTTATAACCTTACACTTATCAATCAGATAAAGAATGTTGACGGCAGGGTAGTATATGAGAGTGACAACGTTCCTGAGAACAAGGTGGATCTCTCATCCAGCCAGTGGGCTGTCATCAAACAGGGTATGAGACAGATGGTAAGGGATCATACAAGTTCATCAGCTCTTATAAATCAGATAAATGTGGAAGTTGCAGGTAAGACTGGTACAGCGGAGGAGGATACAACAAGACCGGATCACGCGCTCTTTGTTTCGTTTGCTCCGTATGACAATCCGGAAGTCAGTGTAACTTGTGTAATTCCGCATGGATACACATCAGGTAACGCAGAGGAGCTGGCAGGAATGATATATGCCTACATGTATGATCCGGAGAAACTCGATACACTTGATATAACTGGTAATAACCAGATGTCAGATTAATATACCTATGATATATCACAGAACCTGTGAGTGAGACTATTCAGACAGGAGCAGATGGTATGGATGGTAGGATAGACAGATTATCAATAAAGGCAGATAGATCAGGCATAGCTGTGTATATACCGGAATGTATGTCTGTACAGGATATCTGTTCTGAGCTTTACAAAAAGATACTGAGAAACATCAGGGCATTTGAAAAATGCGGCTCTGTGCATGTGACATTTAAAGGGGTGTCACTGTCTCAGGATGAAACTAAAGAAATATTACAATTTCTAAATGATATTGATATGGTCAATGTCAGCTTTATAATAAAGTCTGACGACGTTCAATATAAAGAAGATGAAAACGAAGCCGACGTGGTGCATATGAAGAAGGTATGTCCAGGCGGGGCTTCGGTGTCAGCTCCGGCGGATGCATGGAGCATGGAGAAACCTTATATATTCCGCGGAGATCTGGGAAGAAAACAGACTCTGGAGATAAAGGGGAATGTGATCATACTAGGCGACGTTGCAAAGGACGCAAAAGTAGTGTCCGGGAAAAGCATAATCGTCGTCGGAGAACTGGCTGGTACTGCAGTGGCCGGGCGTATATCATCGGAGCGGAGCTTCGTCATGGCGATGCACATGGTTCCGCGCATGATACAGATAGGCCGGTCACGCATATTTTCACCAAAGATAAAGGGTGATACCTTGTCACCTATGATAGCTGCAAATGATGGCAATACGATCAATATAACATACATATGATAGCAATTTGTTTTACAGGAGGTCATATTTATGTGTGAAGTTATAGTTGTTACATCAGGTAAAGGCGGTGTGGGTAAGACCACGACCTCGGCAAACATAGGAACAGGGCTTGCAGCCCTTGGCAATCGTGTCGTCATGATCGACACAGATATAGGTCTCAGAAATCTGGATGTCGTTCTGGGACTTGAAAACCGTATAGTATACAATCTGATAGATGTCATAGAGGGCAACTGCCGGTATAAGCAGGCTCTCATAAAGGCGAGGAACTACAACAATCTGTTTCTGCTGCCGTGTGCACAGACGAGGGACAAGAACTCTGTTTCTCCTGAGCAGATCGTCAAACTTGTGGATGAGATCAGGGAAGAATATGATTACATAATCATAGATTGCCCCGCCGGAATAGAGCAGGGCTTCAAAAATGCCATAGCTGCCGCCGACAGAGCCATCATAGTGACTACACCTGAGGTATCGGCCATAAGAGATGCGGACAGGATCATAGGCCTGCTTGAGGCGTATGGGATAGAACGCCAGCATCTCATAATCAACAGAATAAGATACGACATGGTAAAGAAGGGCAATATGATGTCTGCTGATGATGTGGTAGACATATTGGCTGTTGATCTGCTTGGCGTTATCGCCGATGATGAGGATATAGTCATATCGACAAATAAAGGAGAACCCGTTGTGTGTGGCAACTCAAGATCGGGACAGTCATATATGAGTATATGCAGAAAGATAGTTGACGATTCCCTTGAAGTGGAAGATTTTTATGGAGGCAGAACCCGGTCGTTGCGCACTTTATTCAAGCGCAAGAGAGCTTGAAACAGGAGGCTCAGATATGAACAGGATATATTTATATAACACAGGCAGTTATGCAAAAGAACGTCTGATAAGTATACTTGCATCCGACAGGATCGGCTGCAATCCGGATTTTCTTGATGAGATGCGATATGCCATAAAGAATGAGCTTGAGCGGTATATCAATATAAACGAGGCAGACATAGACATACAAGTCAAGGAGAAGATGCTCATAGCCTATATTCCCCTTGAGTCATCTGACAGAAAAGAGATAAATAACAAATATACATACATAAAAACAGGACAAGGATCTGAGGATTATGAAGCTATTGAAGAAGGATCATCTGAACTTAAAACAATTCAGTCTTAATCAGGATGAGAGAAAATACAGTATACTTGATTACAATTTCAAATTGTTGCTGCTCATCATGGCAGCCATAGCGTTTGGAACGGTGATAATTGTCAGTGTAGATGGGACAAAGCTCACGAAGCAGCTTATCGGAGCCGGAGTCTGTATACTGGGAATGATCATAGTATCGCTTATAGATTACAACTTTATATGCAAATATTATATGGCACTTTACATTGCGAATATTGTGATGCTTGGACTTATTCTTGTTATAGGTTCAGGTTCGGATTCGCACGGTGCCAGCAGATGGTTCGCCATATCAGATTCATTTACGATCCAGCCATCAGAGTTTGCAAAGATAATATTGATCATATGTACGGCAGTATTTTTGGAAAAACATTCAGATGATCTGAATACACTGAAGACGCTGCTTAAGCTGGCTGCTTTTCTGGCTCTGCCTATAGGACTTATTTTTGCCGAGCCGGATCTGTCAACCACTATTTGTATATGTGCAACACTTTTTATTGTGATCTTCATTGCAGGGCTGAGCCTCAAGCTTATAGGAATTGCAGTATTGATCCTTATACCATTTTTTGGAGGATTTTTCTGGTATATACAGCAGGACAATCTGCCTCAGATACTGAGTGCATATCAGAGAGAGCGTATTCTTGGACATATGTATGGAAGTGAGTATGGTTCAACCCAGGATCAGCAGAACAACTCCATCATGGCGATAGGTTCAGGCCAGCTCACCGGAAAGGGAATAAACAGCTCAGATGTAGCAACAGTAAAGGACACCAATCTTGTATCGGAGCAGCAGACTGACTTCATTTTCTCAGCGGTGGGAGAAGAATTAGGTTTCATAGGCAGTGTTATTATTATTGCAATTTTACTGCTCATAGTGTTACAATGTATTAGGGTAGCTAGGCGTTCAAGAGATAAAAAGGGAATGTATATAGCAACCGGTATGGCAGCGCTGGTTTCAATACAGGCATTTATTAATATAGGTGTTGCAACTTCCATACTTCCGAATACAGGTTTACCACTTCCATTTATCAGTTACGGACTTAGTTCACTTGTGAGCTTATGTGCCGGCATGGGACTGGTACTCAATGTTAATTTGCAAAAGAAAAAGTATTAGGAGGATTTTCATGAATATTGGTTTGATAGCACATGATGCTAAGAAAAAACTGATGCAGAATTTCTGTATAGCATATAGAGGTATACTTAACAAACATGAGCTCTATGCGACAGGCACAACAGGAAGACTTATAGAGGAGGTCACAAATCTTACTGTTCACAAGTACATTGCCGGACATCTGGGCGGCGAACAGCAGCTTGGATCACAGATTGAGAACAATGATATAGATATGGTCATCTTTTTGAGAGACCCTCTTCATCCGAAGAACCATGAGCCGGATATTAACAATATATTCACACTTTGTGATACACATAATATCCCTCTTGCAACTAATCTTGCAACTGCAGAGCTTCTTATTCTTGCGCTCGACAGAGGAGATCTCGACTGGAGAGAATTCTATAAATAGATTTGATTGTGTTTACGCTTATCAGCGCATACATGGAGGTTTTATTATGTTTAGACATACCAGAACAGGCATGTTCATGAAACGGATGTTGTCAGTCATGCTTGTGTGCACTACAGTATTACTCACTGGCTGCGGCAGTAAGACATTTACAGCTGGCAAGCAGCTTGATATAGGGGTCATTCCTGAACTTCCTGTATATGGCTCGCTTGGTATGGCACAGGATGACGCTGTTGTCGCAAAAGATGAAGAGCTTAATGATGCGAACTATCACGGTGTGTACGCTGCGATGCTTCTGGATGATACATCTAAGAGTCCTATAGTTGCACACAATGTTCATGGAAAGATATATCCGGCAAGTATGACCAAGATCATGACTGGTATACTTGTGATGGAGAGTATAGAGAGTGGACAGATCTCACTTGATGATGTCGTGACACTTAACCGTAAGGTCACATTTGATGACTGGGATGCCATGGCCAGCGATCTGGTTGGCGGTTGCAGGATCACTGTGAAGAATCTTCTCTATGGTTTGATGATCACATCATACAACGATTGTGGAGTCATTCTGGCTGAACTCATAGCCGGAAGTGAGTCGGCGTTTTGTGATATGATGAACGAGAAGGCAAGGCAGATCGGTGCTACCAACACCCATTTTGAAAATTGCCACGGACTTCATTCAGATGATCACTATACAACAGCGTATGATCTGTATCTGATAATAAAGGAATTTTCAAAGCATGATCTGGCATATATGATAGATTCATTGTCATCATATGATTTTACATACACTGATGCGGATGGCAATGAGCAGGTAGTTACAATTGAACCTACCAATGAGTTTTTGACCGGCGAGATAACTATGCCTGATGGATATTCCATCGGTTCCTGGAAGACCGGTACAACAGAGGAGGCTCTCAATTGTCTTATCATGGAATTTCAGAATGATACAACAGGTGATGAATATGTGGCTCTTGTAGCTGGTGCCGATGGCAAAGAGGCCCTTTACAGTGCCATGACAGATCTGATAAATTTGGCAAAATAATGTATCGTCAGGACTTCAATAAGTCGTGACGACGCATTTTTGTATAAACCATTACATGAGAATTCAGGAGGCAGAAAAATGATTCACATTATTACAGGAGATAAGGGTAGAGGAAAAACGAAAGCGTTGATCGACATGGTAAACAATGAGGTTAAGGTTGTGGCCGGAACAGTTGTTTTCCTTGACAACAATAACAAGCATTTGTACGAGCTCAGTAATAGAGTGAAGATGATAAACTGTACAAGCTATGGTATAAGCAAGCTTGATACATTTACTGGATTTATAAGAGGTATAATCTCACAGAACAAAGACATCGAGAAGATCTACATCGACAATTTCAAGACAGTTGCATATGTCGGTGAGTCACATATCGTTGAGGCTCTGGATGAGGTTAAGAATATCTCTGATATGTTTAATGTTGATATAGTAATATGTCTGGCAACTGATGTTAATGATGTGCCAGAGCATTACAGAGATTGTGTTGTTGCGGCATTATAAGATACAGGCCGCCTTATATACCCTATAGTATTAAAGGAAAGACTGCCTAAGGCAGTCTTTCTATGTAAGGAGATATCTTAATGGCGACGATAAAGAGAAAACGAGATAAAGAAAAAATAGAACTTCCTCATCTCAGAATGCCGGGATTTGGAACATTACTTTTTACTTTGGTATTTATATATATACTTGTAAGAGTTGTGGCATATGTAAATGATTCGGATCCAATCATATTTACTGTTGAGCAGAGCACATATGATACGGACTTCACAGCTACAGGACTTGCTGTCAGAAAAGAGACGATGGTTACAGCATCAGCGACTGGAACACCATGCTATTATATCAGAGACGGCGAGAAGGTTTCCAAGGGTGCCAACATATTTGCAATCGACAGCACCGGATCGATGCAGGCAGCCATGGACAATATGCAGGAGAACGGTGAATCCCTGCTTACAAGTGATGATTATAAGAACATAACAAAACAGATCAAGATGTTCAAAACAGGATTTTCTGCATCATCATTTGGAGATGTCTATAATTTCAAGACAAGCATAGACAACAAACTTCTTGAGTTATATGAGGAGCTTGCACTCGAACAGGTAAGTAGTGGCAGTGGAACAGCTTCTCTTACCGGACAGAAGGCGGCTTTCAGTGGAATCGTCACATACTATCAGGATGGTTTTGAGAATATAGATGTAAAGAATCTCAGCCCTGATATGTTTGACAAAACGGTGTATACAAAGCAGACTCTCAAATCCGAAAGTCCTATAGAAGCTGGAAATCCGGTCTGCAAACTTGTTGATGATGAGAGCTGGCAGATAGCCATATCACTCAGCAAGGAGGAATATGACAAAGTCACAAAGAATGAATACGCTTCATTTACGATCAATGATTCAAGCCGTCGTATAAGGACGACTTATGAAAAGATAGAAAAAGATGGAAACTACTATATAGTAGTTGAGTTTAACAAATATATTGCACAATATGTAAATGAGAGATATCTGGACATCAACTTCATGTTTGACGAGTCGAATGGACTCAAGATCCCGCAGTCATCTATAATCACAAAGGATGTCTACATGATACCTGTGGATTATCTGTCGGGTGGAAGTGGTGACACAGATGTGGATCATTTTAACCAGATTATTACAGACAGCTCAGGCAAGACATCTGTAAAGCAGATATCGCCTACGATATATTTCACAGACAATAGATTCTGTTATGTAGATCCCGCTGATATAGATTCCTCTGCTGTGCTGCAGAAGAACAAATCAAAGGATACATTCTCAGTTGCTACAGCGGCAAGATATACCATGAGTGGTGTTCTCTGCGTTTCACGTGGTACTGCAGAGTTTAGAAGGATAGACGTGATAGTTTCTGGTGATGATTATTGTATAGTAAAACCTAATCTCTCGTATGGAATAGCCAGATACGATAGAATATTGCTGGATGGCCAGTCCATGAAAGAGGGAGACCTTATATATTGATTACAAATGTTTAGGAGATGAATATATATGCTCAAAGAGAACTATGAAAAAGTACATGAAGATATAGTAAGAGCCTGTGAAAAGGTTGGACGTTCGCCAGAGGAAGTTACTTTGATCGCAGTGAGCAAAACGAAGCCGCTCTCAGATATAGAGGAGCTGCTTGATGGCACAGAGGCGGTTGATTTCGGTGAGAATAAAGTCCAGGAACTGGTGGATAAATACGAGAATGTGTCAAGACCTGTAAACTGGCACATGATCGGACATCTTCAGACAAACAAGGTAAAATATATCGTAGACAAAGTGTGTATGATACATTCTGTAGATTCCCTGAACCTTGCAAAGACTATTGAGAAGGAAGCTGCAAAGCATGATGTGACAGTGAATATACTGATTGAGGTCAATGTTGCACAGGAGGAAACCAAGTTCGGATTGTCATGTGACGAGGTCCTTCCACTCATAATGCAGATAAAAGACTTCCCTCATATCAAAGTCAGAGGCCTTATGACTATCGCTCCATTTGTGGATGATCCAGAGGACAACAGAGTCTATTTCCGCAAATTAAGGGATTTATCACTTGACATACAATCTAAAAGCATTGATAATATCGATATGAGCGTCTTGTCGATGGGAATGACAAACGATTATGAGGTTGCGGTGGAAGAAGGAGCAACTATGGTAAGAGTAGGTACCGGCATATTCGGTGCCAGAAATTATAATATATAGATTAAAGGAGAACAATCATGGCAAAGGGAAATACAAAGAAAAGTTTTCTTGATTATTTCAAATTAAATGATTCAAGCGACGAAGACTTTGATGATGATTTGTTTGATGAAGAGGAAGAAGATTACGAAGACGACGATTTTGATAATGGTGTAGATTCTGATTACGATGACGAAGATGACTACGATGAGCCGCCTGTTGCTTCAAAGGCAAAGACATCACCGCTAAAGTCATTCAGCAAATATAAGTCAGATAACAGCCAGAGGGCAAAGAGCACATCACAGTCTCACAGCCAGTCATCTAGTGCGTCAAGCAGAAAGCTTGTCTCAATAAATGGCAGATCGGGTAGAGTTTCTGATGACAGTGAGGTATTTGTCATCAAGCCTGATGAGTTTGATGATGCACAGATGATCATTGACCATCTCAACAGAGGACAGATAATAGTTATCAATATGGAAGATCTTGATCTTCCTACAGCGCAGAGAATTGCTGATTTCATTGGCGGTGCAAGTTATGCTGTTGATGGTCTGTTTCAGGCTATATCAGGCAATATATTCCTTGCAACTCCAAATGGAACATATGTGTCTGGTGATTTAAGGGAGGAATTGGCAGGAGGATCTCTTCAGGGAGAACCTCTTACAAGTAAGGCTACTTACTAATATGTGTTATTTATGGGGGATTACATATGCTTACACCAGTTGATTTACAACAGAAAAAGTTTGCTCATGGAATGGGTTATGCCAAGAAGGATGTTGATGCATTTTTTGATAAGGTTGTTCTCAGTTATACTGAGCTCTATAAGTCCAATGCGGATCTTACCAATCAGGTGAAGACTCTCACGGACAGCCTTGTTCATTACAGAACAACAGAATCCAAGCTACAGAAGTCTCTCATGCTTGCAGAGAAGAACGCAGAGGAAGCAACAAAGAATGCGAATGACAAAGCGAAGCTTATTGAAAATGATGCAAAGATAAAGGCGAACAACATCGTTCTTGAGGCCAGAGAGGAATTGGAGCGTATTGAATCCAGTATTGACGGTATCAAACAGCAGTACAGGGATTATGTATGTGCGTTCAGACAGCTTATGGAATCCCATATGAATTTTCTTGCTCAGAATCCGATCAATGAGGAGATGGGACTTGATTTTGAAGATGTATTGAGCCAGGGCAGCTCATCAGCCACATATTCACCATCATCTGAAAGCGGAGCTATGGGAAGTGCATTTATGGGCTCATACGACGGAGACCCTCAGGGACGTGAGGAGTCGACCCTCGGTTCCGGCGGCGGTTCATCTATGGGTGATTCAACACTTGGAGGTGGCGGCGGCAGTGTTGCAAGTGATTCTTCAGTGTACACCAAGAATCTGGGTGGAAAATCATTTGTAAATCCGTTCGGTAATTAAGTTATGTGATGATCGACTGTAGATATACAGATTGATTTATAAAACAAAAGAAATATAATAGGAGAATGTTAATATGGATAACATACTTACAGTTCACGAAAATGGTGAACCAATCTATGACATTTTCTTTGCAAACGATTTTAATTCCCTGCCTGAGCTTTTAGCCGGACAGGGAATTGCTGATAGAAGGGTGTGTATTGTTACTGAGAGTAATATTGCACCTATTTATCTTGATGAGATAAATAATCAGCTTAAGGGAAAATGCAAAGAATTGATCTCAGTGGTATTTGAAGCCGGGGAGTCACACAAGAATCTTGATACAGTTAAGATGATATATGAGAAACTCATACTTGCAAAGTTTGATAGAAAGGATCTTCTTATCGCACTTGGAGGTGGAGTGACCGGAGATATCACAGGATTTACTGCGGCCACATATCTAAGAGGTATAGATTTCATTCAGGTTCCTACGAGTCTTCTCGCGCAGGTTGACAGCAGTATAGGCGGCAAGACAGGCGTTGATTTTGATTCTTACAAGAATATGGTCGGCGCTTTCCATATGCCAAAGCTGGTATATATCAATGTTTCGACACTTAAGACCCTTGATAATGAGCAGTTTGTATCCGGTATGGGTGAGATCATAAAGCATGGCCTTATTAAGGACAAAGCATATTTTGACTGGATGCTTGAAAACAGAGACCTTATCATGTCAGGTGATACTAAAGTTTTGACAGATATGATCCGCACAAGCTGCAATATAAAGAGACTTGTGGTGGAGAATGATCCTACTGAAAAGGGGGAGCGTGCACTTCTCAATTTTGGACATACACTTGGACATGCCATAGAGAGATACCTTGATCTTAAACTCAGCCATGGTGCCTGTGTGGGGATTGGTTGCTGTCTTGCTTCGATCATCTCATATAACAATGGGGATATAACCAGAGATGAGCTTGACAGGATCATACATGCATTTGAACTGTTTGGATTCCCTACTCTGAAGGATTATCCTGTCGATGTCGACGAGGTTATCGCCTATACCAGAAATGATAAGAAGATGGTAGGTGACAAGATCAAATTTATCCTTCTTCACACGATAGGTGATGCATACATCAACACAGATATAACTGCTGATGATATGAAGAAGGCTTTTGAGGGTCAGTAAACAGGCAGTATACTTTTTATTGGAGGTACTTCATGAAAAAAAGAATATCACTTGCGGTCATAGCCGTTATTCTGCTTACGGCACTGGATCAGCTTGTCAAATATGCCATAGCCAGCAACTTTGCTGTTGGTGAGACAAAGAAGCTCATAGATGGCGTGTTCCAGCTTGATTATGTACAGAACAGAGGGGCTGCATGGGGCAGTTTCTCAGGAAAGATAGTATTCCTGCTGATCATAACATGCGTCATACTTCTGGCTTCAATATATGTGTATTACAGGCTTGCAAAACGAAGTGACAGTAAGTATACACCGCTCAGGATATCTCTGGTATTCTTGATCGCTGGTGCGATCGGCAATATGATAGACAGGATTGTCAGAGGATATGTGGTGGATATGTTTGATTTCTGTCTTATCAATTTCCCTGTGTTTAACGTTGCAGATATATTTGTCACATGCAGTTTTGCGGTTATCGTGATCCTTATCCTTTTCAAATACAAGGATGATGATCTGTCAGATATAATGAGTAAATAGGTGAGTTTATGGAAGAGTTTAATCTTGAGGCTTGTGATGAGTGGATTGGACGCAGGGTTGATAAGGTTTTAAGTGAATATTTCAGCGATTATTCAAGATCATTTATCAGGAAACTTTTTGATGATGATCTCATCCTTGTAAATGGGAAAAAATCAAAGCCTGGATATAATATAAAAAGCGGAGATGTACTAGATATATCTGTTCCGGATCCTGTGGATATGCAGATTGTCCCAGAGAATATTCCTCTTGATATCATATATGAAGATGATGATGTCATTTTGGTAAATAAACCAAAGGGCATGGTTGTACATCCTGCACCGGGGCATTACAGCGGAACACTTGTAAATGGGCTCATGTATCATTTTGGCGATTCTTTATCAGGAATAAACGGTGAGATCAGGCCGGGAATTGTACACAGGATAGATATGGATACTACGGGAGTTCTTGTCGTCTGTAAGAACGACAATGCTCACAGGGCTTTGTCTGAACAGCTTCATGAGCACAGCATCACAAGGAAATATTATGCTATAGTTCATGGCAATATTGCCGTTGATGACGGGACAGTGGATGCCCCCATTGGAAGAAGTCCAAAGGACCGCAAGAAGATGGCCGTCAACACAAAGAATGGCAGAAGAGCTGTGACCCATTATCATGTGCTTGAGAGATTTGGAGGTAAGTATACATATATTGAGTGTCAGCTTGAAACGGGAAGAACACATCAGATACGTGTTCATATGTCATCTCTTGGACATCCAATTGTAGGAGATGAAGTGTATGGACCTAAAAAATGCCCATTTAAGCTCCAGGGACAGACACTGCATGCCGGTGTTCTTGGATTTATACATCCGTCAACGGGGAAATATGTGGAATTTACAGCAGATCTGCCGGATTATTTAAAAAAGCTTATATCAATACTTAGAGAGAATTAGACGAAACAAGTATAGACAATTGTCGCAACAAACATACAATTGTCTATACTTTTTTATTTACAGTTTATTGTATAAATGTTATAATAAGTCATATAAGATTTTAAGTATTTTGTACATAAGTTATAGAATAACTGCAATATACTTGGAACATTTAAGAAGATGGGAGTGGTTACTATGGCAGAAAAGAAGATTATTACTATAGGCAGACAGTTTGGAAGTGGTGGAAAACAAATTGGTGAAGCTCTCGCAGAGAAGATGAATATTCCATTCTATGATAAAGAGCTTTTGAAAGAGGCTGCCAAGGACAGTGGCATTTGTGAAGAGATATTTGACAGCTTTGATGAGAAGCCAACGAACAGCTTTTTGTATTCTCTCGTCATGGATCCTTATTCACTCGGATTTGGCAATTCAACAGAGCTTCCACTCAATCATAAGGTTTTCCTGGCAGCATTTGACACTATAAAGAATCTGGCTGAGAAAGATGGATCCTGTGTATTTGTCGGAAGATGTGCGGATTATGCGCTGAGAGATCTGGATAATGTGGTGAATGTATTCCTGTATGCTGATATGGATGACAGAGCAGCCAGAATTGCAAAGAAGTATAATATCAGCGAGTCAAAGGCTAAGGATATGATAAAGAAGGAAGACAAAGCCAGAGCATCGTATTACAACTACTATACATCAAAGCGCTGGGGTGAGATGAAGGGATATGATATCTGCATCAATACATCTAAGTATGGCATAGATAAGACAATAGATCTTCTCTATGATATTGTTAATAATTATTGATATATCTTGAAATAATGGAGTATGCTGACATGTGCACATATCATCACGCTTACACATGATGATATATAAATACCTCTAAAGTAGACAGACATATATAGATCTGTTGCTTTAGAGGTATTTTTTAGTTCCAATTTTAGAGTTTCGATCTCAGAGTTTCAATCTCAGAGCCTTGATTTTATAGCTTTGATTTTAGGGTTTTGATTTTAAAGTATTCGATTTTAAAACCGCAATTTTAATGCCTCGACCAGCCGTCGATCCCGGCACCTTCAATCGACGAAAATATCCTGTCCTTGACGTCTGGCACACGGACTTTGAGCTCGTCTATTATATCCTTGCTTTCCTGGCGCTTTGTGACGCCGTCAGCGGGACAAGGGTTCTTGCATACCGGGAGGTCGTTTGCACGTGCAAAAGCTCTTATTTCGCCTTCTAGGGCGTAAATAAGAGGCCTTATGAGTGTGACACCTGATTTTTCAAGATGAGTGACCGGTGAAAACGTGTGTATGCGGCCTTCATATAACATAGACATGAGAAAACTGGCTATCACATCGTCTTTATGATGAGCATATGCGATCTTATTACATCCTAGACTGGCGGCACAATCGTTGAAAGCGCCTTTTCTCATGCGGCTGCAGAGAGAGCAGGGATTTTGCTCTTTTCTGTAATCAAAAACAATTTCACCAATCTGAGTTTTACACACCGTATATCTAACCCCGAGGGATTCACAGTATTCTTTTAATCCGGATGTGTCAAAATCATCAAAGCCCAGATCAATGGTTATGGCCTCAAGATCAAATGGGATTGGGTAAAATGTTTTTAGCTTAGCCATTGCATAAAGTAATGTCAGGCTGTCCTTACCTCCGGATATTCCTATGGCAATTTTGTCTCCCGGACTTATCATATTGTAATCTGTCACAGCGCGTCTTGTGTATGATAATAATTTCTGTATTTTCATAAGTTACCTCGTTGTTTACATAAATATATTATTGTTAATTATTTGTTCCTCGTTTATCCAGATCCGTGTTGACTGTATTTCTTTTTTCGCGTAATTGAACCTCATTCCTGTACCGTCTTTTTCTGTCCTCGTCCATGTCTGCATAATGCTTACGTGTGGTATTGACGTCCGTATGACCAAGAACGTCTGCAACAAGATATATGTCGTCTGTAGCTCTGTATAATTCGGTTCCAAATGTGCTTCTGAGTTTGTGAGGCGTTATGTGTTTAAGTGGAACGGAGGTGAGAGAGTATTTCTTAACAATATTCTCAACTGATCTGACAGAAATACGTTTTAACTGTCCTGACAGAAACAGAGCATTCTCATGACCTTTTTCCGCAACCATTTTTTTTCGCTCATTCAGATATTCGATCAAAGCATCGCTTGCTTCATCGCTGAAATATACGTAAGCTTCCTTGCCACCTTTTCTTAAGATCTTTATCCTCATATTGTCAAAGTCTACGTCGTTGATATCAATTCCAACACACTCTGATACACGCATTCCGGTACTGAGCATAAGTGATAGAAGAGCCAGATCCCTGACTTTGTTTTTTTCATGATACTTTTTCTGCCTTTCTGTAAGGCCGTCGCCGTATTCCACATTGTCCAGAAAATTGGCAACTTCGTTCGGTTCCATACGAATAATTTTTTTGTCGTGTATCTTTGGCATATCAACCTTTTCGGCTGCATTTGAACTTATACGGTTATTCTTATAGAGATAGGCAAAGAACACTCTTAGTGCAGATAATTTGCGTTTCAGAGCCTGTTCGCCATTGGTATAAGTACGTCCGTTTTTTTCATAAAGACGCATGGCATCCAGAAATTCTTCGATATCTTCAGCTTCAAGCCGGCTGAGATCATCGGTTTTGATATCCTTTGGAGTTTTGCCTTTGTAGTATGGGTTGTGTTCACATAAAAATTCGTAGAATATCTTTATATCCCTGGCATAACCGAGTCTTGTCCTTGTGGACGTTGTTAGTTCAATCCCTCTAAATGCAATCGTTACATATTGTGGAAGCTCTGAGAGAATTTCCCTTAGCAATAGTATGTTGTTTTCGTCGACCTGTTTGCTGTATGATGTCGCCATTGTATGTAAACCTCCTGCGGTCTGTTGTATTTATATGTTTATAGTTATTATCTGTTTATAGTTTATAAGTTTATAAGTTTATAAGTTT
>JAEDGW010000091.1 GCA_016297325.1 Coprococcus sp.
TGGATTGTTCGTGGTAAAGACGGTGCTAGATAAATATGGTCTGAAAGGAAGGCTGGAATATGAGCAGGGTATTTTCTCTGTGATAATAGTGAATAAATGATGCGGTATACCACCTTTTATAATGCTAAAAATTTTTATATATAACAGAAAAATATTTAATTTTTTTGGCTTAAATCCTATGGTATACTTCGAATTGTAGTGATAACTTGCATATATACGAAGAAGCCATCTGTGTTCACCCCCCATATAGTATCTCCAGATGGTTTCTTTGTCTTGATGGCAGATAGATGAATTATATTGGGTGACTGGGGTAGTATTGACTGTTAGAAAGAGGTGTAGATATATGGAAAAATATGTGGTGGCAGCAGATAGATATAAAAATACAGAAGGCACAGGATTTTACAGACACTGCGGAGACAGCGGTCTTATGATGCCTCCACTGGCACTTGGTCTGTGGCACAACTTTGGCACGAATGATGATTACGAGAATATGAAGAAGATGTGCTTCACTGCATTTGACAATGGAATCACACATTTTGATATAGCGAACAATTATGGACCTGTATACGGAAGTGCAGAGGAGAATTTCGGCAGGATACTGAGAGAGGATCTCGGAGCATACAGGGACGAGCTTATCATCAGCACAAAGGCAGGATATGACATGTGGGAAGGCCCTTACGGCAACTGGGGCAGCAGGAAATACCTCATAGCGAGCCTTGATCAGAGCCTTAAGCGTCTGGGACTGCCATATGTTGATATATTCTACCATCACAGAATGGATCCGAACACTCCGCTAGAGGAGACTATGGGTGCGCTGGCACAGATAGTTAAGAGCGGAAAGGCACTCTACGTAGGACTTTCCAATTATGATGGACCTACCATGGCAAAGGCAGAGCGCATACTTGATGAGCTCCATGTGCCATTTGTGATAAATCAGAACAGATACAGCATACTTGACAGGACTGTTGAGAAGAATGGACTTCTGAAGCAGACATATGCATCAGGCAAGGGGCTCATATGTTTCTCACCTCTGGCTCAGGGAATGCTGACAGACAGATATTTGAAGGACATGCCTGCTGACAGCAGAGCTGTGAAGGACGGAAGATTCCTCCATGAGGATCAGGTGCTTGCAAAGAGACCTCTTCTGAATCAGTTAAATGAGATCGCAGCAGGATATGACATGAAACTTTCAGAGCTTGCCATCGCTTGGCTTCTCAACAAGCCTGAGGTCACAACTGTTCTTATAGGCGCATCAAAGCCGGAGCAGATACTCAGCAATCTGAAGGCAGCGGAGAAGCAGAGCCGCACAGTTATGTCTGAGGAAGAACTTCAGAAGATAGAGGATGCTGTGACAGCATTTGGCAGACAGTAAATCAGGTAATACCTAACTTTTTTCATAAATTACCCCCCTCTAATCAGGTTTTTATAAACAGCCTGATACCCTTTCTTAGGAGAAACCGTAAAAGGTTTCTCCTGTTTTTTTAGTTCAAGGTTGATAGCTGACGTTCTATTTGTTATTGTAAAGTCATCTTTAAAAAGTTTTGAGGAGTAGTGATTTGAAAGAATATATAAATGAAGCGCTTGAAAAATACATAGAGAAAAGTACATATCCGTGGCATATGCCCGGACACAAGAGACAACCTGAAGGGGGATGCGGCAATAGTGGACAACCACCTCAAAATGTGGATAACTTTCCAAAATCTGCGGAAAACTTCTGGGATTATGTGTATGCCCATGATTTTACAGAGGCGAAGGATCTGGATGATATGCATGAGCCTGAGGCATTTATCGCTGACAGCCTTGCAGAGATGAAGAAGGTATATGGAACATATGCAACATATATGCTGGTGAACGGTTCGACATCAGGACTCATGACTGCGATCCATGCTGTATGCCGGAGAGGGGATGTGCTTCTCATGGCTAGAAACTGCCACAAGGCGGTGTACAATGCAGTGTGTATGAGGGGGATTTACCCTGAGTATCTAATCCCGGAGTATGTGGATGTGGAATGCCATGATGATGCGGATAGCGGCCTTTCTATTGACAGAGAAGATCCTGTGAAGATGGAGTCAGATATACTTGGCGGTATATCTGCGGACGAGGTGGAGCGCAAGATAGAAGAACTTGCCGCAAATGGAAGAAAGCCCCGGGCGGTTATGATCACATCGCCTACATATGAGGGTGTCATATCCGATATCCGTAAGATATCGGAGGTTGTACACAGACATGGTATATATCTCATAGTTGATGAGGCACAGGGGGCACATCTGAGGTTTATGAATGGTCATGAGACAGCGATGGAGCAGGGGGCAGATATAGTGATCGAGAGTCTTCACAAGACTATGCCGGCACTTACCCAGACTTCTCTTCTCCACGTGATGGCGCCGGAACTTGATGACAGGATCAGAAGATATCTTCAGATATTCCAGACATCGTCGCCGTCGTATATATTTATGCAGAGTATGGAGAAGGCCGTTGCATTTGGCGCAAATAATGAACAGGAATTTGACCGGTACAGGCAGAGGCTTGATGCATTTGCGGACAGATGCCGGACGCTCAGGAATATACAGTTATTCAGACCGGAGAAGGACGGCGTGGCGGCTGACTATGATGAGGGACGGATCGTGTTCGTATTGCGGCCGGGAACATGTGCGCAGGATGGAACAGCCTATACAGGTGTGATGCTTGCAGATGCACTGGCGGACAGATACGGACTTATAGTGGAGATGGCATCGGTAAGCTATGTCATATGCATATCTTCGGTTGTGGACAGTGAAGAAAGTTATGATATACTGTTTAATGCGATAAAAGAGATAGACAGCGGACTGTGCCATGGAAAAGATGTTCTGTCACATATAGACATTGTTTCCAAAAGAGCGGTGTTCATGGTGCCGGGTATCGCCTGGGATGAGAAACTTGAGACCGTGCCCCTGGAAGATGCGGTAGGCAGAGTTTCAGGTACATTTGTGTATGCATACCCGCCTGGAATACCGGTGCTTGCACCCGGGGAAGTATACGACGCACAGGCTGTAGCCGGGATAGCGGCCATGATAGACAGCGGTCTTCATGTGGCAGGTGTGGACTCTGATGGTGTGAATGTGCTCAGAAATGTGTATGTAGAGATATAGCCTTTGGCATATCTGATTTTATCATGTGAATGCGGGTGGTGCTTCGGCAGCAGGAAACCGGCAGTCTTATAATATATGAAAGGGTGTGCGTGTATACGTGCACATAAGGTTTGTGTGATGCAGGGAATATTTATAACTATAGAAGGCCCGGACGGAGCGGGCAAGACTACTCAGAGAGAGCTTCTGAAGGAGTATCTTGAGAACAAGGGGTATGACGTACTGATAACCAGGGATCCGGGCGGAAATCCTATCAGCGAGGCTATACGTGAGGTCATACTTAACAAGGATTTCACGGAGATGGGATATATGACTGAGCTTCTTCTCTACGCATCTGCCAGAGCGCAGCTAGTAAAGGAGAATATCAGGCCGGCGCTGGATGCGGGACAGGCTGTCATCGCTGACAGATTTGTGGATTCATCTGCTGTGTATCAGGGGATTGGAAGAGGCCTCGGTGTGGATACGGTCTACAAGGTGAATGAATTTGCGCTTCAGGGAATCATGCCGGATATGACATTCCTCATGGATCTGGATGCCCAGGAAGGTATCGCAAGGAAGAAAAATCAGGCAGAACTTGACAGGATGGAGAACGAAAAGATGGAATTTCACCAGAAGGTTGTGGATGGATACCGTGTGCTGGCGGATATGCATCCCGAGCGCATAGTGAAGATAGACGCCACTTTACCTATTGATGAGATTCATGGTATAATAGCAGGGTATGTAGAGAAGAAACTCAATCTGTGATATTCCTGGTTGGAGAAGGCCAGAGTATCCGGCATACCAGATTAATTGCAAGGGGGTTGGTATATATGATAGATTTCACAGATATAATCGGACATGAGGACATAATACGCCACTTCAAGAGCAGCATCGAGCTGGGAAAGATATCCCAGGGCTACATCATCAATGGCGAGACGGGAAGCGGAAAGAAGACGCTGACCAGGGCTCTTGTGAAGACTCTCCAGTGTGAGGAGGGCGGTACAGAACCATGCAATCATTGCAAGTCATGTCTGCAGTGTGAGACGGGAAATCAGCCTGACATCGTGTGGGTTACTCACGACAAGCCAAATGTGATCTCGGTTGAAGAGATCAGAGATCAGGTGAATTCTGATATAGATATCAAGCCTTACAGCAGCAGATATAAGATATATGTCATTGAGGACGCACAGCTTCTGAATGTGAATGCGCAGAACGCACTGCTCAAGACTATCGAGGAAGCGCCGTCTTATGCGATAATCATATTGCTGACAAACAACCTTGACAAGATGCTTCAGACCATATTGTCAAGATGTATTGTGCTGAATGTTAAACCGGTGAGAGAGCATGATATACTGGATTACCTCATGAATGAACTGAAGCTGGACAAGCAGAAAGCGGATTTCTGCATGGATTTTGCACAGGGCAATCTGGGAAAAGCGATCAGGCTGGCAACCAGTGACGAGTACAAGGAGATAAAAGAGAATGTCGTAAAGTTCATGAGACATATAAAGGATATGTCTGTGGACGACATGATATTTGCGCTTAAGACCATGGAGCTTCACAAGCTCAAGATAAGTGATTATATAGACCTGATGATGATGTGGTACAGAGACATACTGATGCTCAAGGTTTCTAACAACCCGGGCAGGCTGATGTTCAAGGAGTATTATTCCGACATAAGGAAGCAGTCATCCCACATCAGTTATGAGGGTATAGAAAAAGTGCTCAAGTCGATGGACAAGGCGAAAGTCAGACTTGAGGCAAATGTCAGCTTTGACATTGTGATGGAGCTTATGCTTCTGACTATGAAGGAGAATTGTTGATGAAAGAGATTATAGGAGTTCGTTTCAGACCAAACGGTAAGATATATTATTTTGATCCACAGAAATTTGAGGTTGAGGCAGGCACATTTGTCATAGTCGAGACCGCAAGAGGTGTGGAATATGGAAAGGTCGTTCTTGGAAGAAGAGAGGTTGATGACAGTAAGCTCACAGCATCGCTGAAGCCAATTATCAGGATAGCTACAGCGGATGACAGAAAGAGATATGAGGATAACAAGAAGAAGAGCAAGAGAGCTTTTGATATATGTCTTGAGAAGATCGCAAAGCACAAACTGGATATGAAGCTGATAGAGGCTGAGTATACATTTGACAATAACAAGGTTTTGTTCTACTTCACGGCTGACAGGAGAATCGATTTCCGTGAGCTGGTAAAGGATCTTGCGTCGGTGTTCAAGACGAGAATAGAGCTGAGACAGATCGGTGTGCGCGATGAGACCAAGATGGTTGGCGGAATCGGTATATGTGGAAGAGAGCTCTGCTGTAACAAGCATTTGTCTGAGTTTGTACCTGTGTCGATCAAGATGGCAAAGGAGCAGAATCTGTCACTGAATCCAACTAAGATATCCGGCGTGTGCGGAAGACTTATGTGCTGTCTGAAACATGAGCAGGACACTTACGAGTATCTGAACGAGAAGCTTCCGAATGTGGGAGATTTCGTCAGAACTATAGATGGCAATAAGGGCGAGGTCATGTCAGTGAATGTTCTCCGCCAGAAGGTGAAGATCGTAGTGACAGACAAGGATGACAACAAGGAAGTTATGGAATATCCTGTGACTGAACTGAAATTCAAGCCTAAGAGAAAGAAGAATTCAGAGAGACTCAGCGCTGAGGAGTACAAGGCGCTTGAGGCATTGGAGGACAAGGGTGGAAAGTCCAAATTTGACGATTAAACCGGAAGATACAAAGATAGACAGCCAGGCGGCGCAGGAAGCCGTGGCAGGAGATGCAGTGGTGGAGCTCAGATCCTGTGAGAGGATAGATGACCTGCAGTGTAAGGGTTATCAGATCATACAGAACAGCGGAATGTTCTGCTTCGGGATGGATGCTGTGCTGCTGGCAAATTATGTGAGATTTAAGCGAGGCGGCAGATATCTGGATCTCGGAACGGGAACGGGTATCATACCTATACTTCTTGCGGCGAAGGAGTATGGGGAGAGTGCACTTACCCGGGAGGAGAGACTGTCTGAATTGGATGCCATTGACCGCAAGATAGCGGCTGATCATCCGGAAATAGAACGTGTGTCAGCGGTTGCCAGGCCCATGGATGATGCGCGTTTTATAGGCATAGAGCTTCAGCCTGCATGTGCGGACATGGCGGCGAGAAGTGTGAGTCTCAACGGCCTTGACGGTCTGGTTCGAATAGACAACGGAGATATAAAAGAGGTCTCTTGTAACTACAAGAAGGCCTCTTTTGACATAGTGACATCGAATCCGCCTTACATAAAGGGCAGTCATGGACTGGAAAATCCGGATGCCCCGAAGAACATAGCTAGGCATGAGGTTCATGTGACGCTGGATCAGGTGGTTGCGGCAGCAGAGTATGCACTTAAGCCCGGCGGCAGCTTCTATATGATACACAAGCCGTTCAGGCTGGCGGAGATATTTGAATGTCTGCATGAGCACAGGCTTGAGCCGAAGCGGATGCAGCTCGTACATCCATATATAGACAAGGAGCCGAACATGGTCATAGTGGAGGCTGTGAAGGGCGGCAATTCCATGATCAAGATCGATCCGCCTATGATAGTCTACAAAGCTCCGGGGGTGTATACGGAGCAGCTTTTGGCGACGTATGAAGGTACGGCAAAAAGATAAGAGGCAGCATGAAATATCAATGATTTTTAATACTCGGATGTTCAGCAGAAGAGAGGATATATATGGCAGGAAAGTTATACTTGGTGGCGACACCTATAGGCAATCTTGAGGATATGACATACAGGGCCGTCAGGGTTCTTGAAGAGGTGGACGTGATAGCGGCGGAAGATACGAGGAACAGTATCAAGCTGCTCAACCATTTTGAGATAAAAACCCCGATGACAAGCTATCATGAATACAACAAATACGACAAGGCAAAGGTTCTCGTTGAGAAGATGCAGCAGGGACAGAACGTGGCCGTCATAACAGATGCGGGAACTCCGGGAATATCTGATCCCGGGGAGGAGCTTGTAAGACAGGCCCTTGCCGCAGGTCTTGAGGTTACACCTGTGCCAGGAGCGTGTGCATGCATATCGGCACTCATCAGCTCAGGGCTTTCGACGAGAAGATTTGCATTTGAGGCGTTTCTTCCATATGACAAGAAGGACAGGGCGAGGGTTCTTGAGGAGATGAAGCGAGAGACGAGGACCATGGTGATGTACGAGGCTCCCCATAAACTGAAAAAGACTTTGGCAGAACTCATGGAGGCTCTTGGTGACAGGCATATAACTCTTGCCAGAGAGATCACCAAGAAGCATGAGACGATAGAGCCGATGATACTCTCCGAGGCCATCTCCCGTTATGAGGAGGTAGACCCGAGAGGAGAGTTTGTCATTGTGATAGAGGGGCTTGATGTGAAGAAGCTTGAGGAGGAGAAGAAGAGCTCGTTCGAGGCTATGTCCGTGGAGGAACATGTCCAGATGTACGTTGATCAGGGCATGTCCAAAAAGGACGCGATCAAGCAGGCGGCTGTAGACCGCGGAGTTCCTAAGAGGGATGTGTATAATGCGGTGATGAAATAAAATAATGAAAATACAGAGAGGCATAGGTAAATATATCTATGCCTTTTTATATTGAATGGCAAAAGGATAATTCCTACTTGTAAATACGCAGCGCGTATGATATCATATACGCAATGTGTATGAATATACAATTTAAAAGATAATCAAGGAATGATGTAAATGAATAGTAAGGATTATTTAGTACAATTAAGAGAAAGCACTGGTATGACAAGAACGGAATTCTGCGAATATTTTGAGATACCATATAGGACGCTTCAAGATTGGGAACTTGGGAATCGTAAGATGCCAGATTATCTTCTTCGTCTGATGACGTATAAAATTAAGATGGAACAGGGGGTAAAAGATGGGAGAGTAATAATTAAGGGGGACGTAGATTGAAAAGATGAAATATGAATAACTTGAAAACAAGTGATAAAGCCGTTATACTTCAATTATGAAAGGCGGTGGAAAGGATGGAAGAAATGCAAAATCAGGAATTATGTATTCTGCTTGACAGTATCCTCGCACTACTTGAGACTAATAATGAGGATAAAGCAAAAGAAATCATAAGAAACGCAATAAAGAGAATAGATAAGGGATCGACATCCAGCTCAAAGGATGAATAGTTTGAAAAAATTACAAAAGACTGGGAAATTGACATATGTAAATACTCAATTCTTCCAGTCTTTTTCTATACTTAAAATTATAAAATTAAAATCAGGACAGGCAGTTCCACATCCTGAAATATTTGCCGTGTCTTGCAAGCAGTTCTTCGTGGGTTCCGGTCTCTGCTATTGTTTTGTCGTCGATGACAACTATCTGGTCGGCATATTGTATGATAGGAAGTGTGTGTGCGATCATGACGACAGTCTTGTGGCTTCCAAGTAGCTGCTGTATAGCCTGTTTTACCTTGAGCTCATTTTCTATATCCAGGGCTGATGTAGCCTCATCCAGTAGAACTATAGGAGAGTCACGGAGGATCGCGCGGGCGATGGATAACCGCTGCCTCTCACCTCCTGAGAGCAGACAGCCGTTTTCCCCGATCTCAGTGTCGTATCCATTTGCAAGTCTGGAGATAAATTCCGTACATCCCGCTCTTTCACATGCGGCCTCGATCTCTGCATCAGTGGCAGATGGCCTGGCGTGGCGGATATTTTCCCGTATGGTGTCGTTGAACAGGAATACATCCTGATCCACAAGTGATATGTATGAAAGCACCTGTTCCGAAGGAAAGTTCTTAAGATCCAGTCCCCCGATGCACGCGGTTCCGCTGCAGGGGTCATAGTATTTGCCGATCATGTTCATAAGTGTTGATTTGCCAGAGCCGGAATCGCCTACTATGGCGGTAAATTTTCCCTCTGGTATAGTCAGATCTATGTCTTGCAGGATCTCACGCTCTGCATCGTATGAGAAGCAGACATCCCGGAATGATACCTCGCTGCCTGATGGAGCAAATGTCTGGGAGGAGACAGGCTCCTCATCTTCGCTTACAATATTGGTTATCGCTGTCTTTGAGAGCAGCATATTTTTGTAGCTGAACACGTCTATTGATATGGACATGAGGAGCTTGGTCAGCAGTACCGGTACCATGCACAGCATCAGAAAGTCCGCACCGGTGAGTGTTCCGGACAGCCATGGTCTGGCTCCGATCACCATGACGGCTGGCAGGGACAGCCACTGTATGATGTTGAAGCTGAACGACACGGGGATGCCCCTTGCCTCATATCGGTAGCTTATATCGCTGAAGTCCTTCAGACATTCGGTGAGCTTCTAGTTCTTGACGCCTGTCATACTATAGGCTCTCAGTGTCTGTATCCCGGTTATGTATTCGACCACCGAACTGACAGAATTATTGTATATGCGGTTTCTCTCGCTGCCGTACTTATTTACGATCCTGAAAGACAGCAGCATCTCGGGAATAAATACCGCAGCCGCGATCAGGAGAACCACCCCGGCGGGAGCGTACAGCCTGAGAGACCATTTATGAGTCTCAATATGGTGGTCTTGCCACAGCCTGAACCTCCGCACAGCAGGACACATTCTCCATCCTGTATATGGAGATCTATGTTCCTGAGACATTCCTGAGGATTTCCGGCGTATTGAAATGATACGTTGTTAAGCTCGATCATGTTATTCCTCCCATGATTTTTAAATATCAGCTCATTTAAAGCCTATTTCAATGAGAGCTGATGTTATATGTCAAGTTTTCATAGAAAACTTGATACATCTACTATGGACAGTATGGTAAATATTGCAAAAACAGTTACAGCGGTGAAGTCATACCACCGCATTTTCAGTTCGGTTATGCTGGTGCGTGCGCCCGGATGCTCGATGCCCCTCGTCATGGATGCGATGCTCAGATCGTCAGCGGTCTTTGAAGCTGTGATGAGCAGCGGCACATAGAGACACTCCATGGTGAGGGCAGGTCTGGTGATGAAGCCCCAGAGTGTCGGGCTTATGCCCCTGAGGATCATGGCATCCCTGATATATGACCAGTCCTCCCTGACCGTCGGAAGATACCTGAGAAGTATGGCAAGCGGGATCACTATCTGTCTTGGAACGTGAGATCTGTTCATGGCGGTCAGGAACTCGTTGATCTTTGTGGTTTTGAGAACTATTGAAGATATCATGAGACATGGGAAGAGCTTGAACATGAGCCCGGTCCACGCAATAAGCATGGTGTGGCCAAGCC
>JAEDGW010000231.1 GCA_016297325.1 Coprococcus sp.
GAAGCACGCTGAGGCGTGCGCAGGTCATCAAGCTGACGCTTGTGACATAAAAAAAACGAGACGGCCTAAGCCGTCTCGAATAAAGTCTTATATATCCCGCCACACACCTATGCAAACAAATCACAAATCTTCTGTATGTCATAGTATGTGACATCTGCATGCTTGTCCGTGATATCGTTCGGTGGTATCAGATCAACAACCATCACCGTAAATAGTCCGGCTCTGTTCGCTGATATAACTCCATTCACAGAGTCTTCAACTGCCACAGCATCATGTGGATCAACACCAAGCTTTTCACAGGCTTTCAGGTATATCTCCGGCTCAGGCTTGCCATGCTCTATCTCGTCACCGCACACCTTCTCGTCAAAATACTCATATATGCCCACACTCTCAAGTCTCTGCTTTGCTCTGGCTCTCTCCGTGGATGTTGCAAGTGCTATCTTCACACCGTGAGCCTTCAGGAATTTCAAAGTATCGGCCACATGATCTTTTATGTCTATGCCATGCTCCGCCACATACTCATCGAACAGGTCAAGGGTTCTCTGTCTGAATGGAAGATACTCAAAATCCTCACCCATGATATCCTTGAATACCCGGGCATTGGAGGCTTTATTGCCTCCAGCCACCCGGTTACATACTGTCTCCATCTCCGTCTCCGGAATTCCTATACTCATGCCGTTTTTCTTCCAGCACATCCTGTATATCTTCTCTGTGTCTATAAGCACACCGTCCATATCGAACACTACTGCTTTATACATCTACTGTCTCCCGTCAAGCATTACGCTGCTGCATTTTTCTTCTTTCTCTTTGAAGCAAGAATGATAAATATAAGCAATGCGATGAGCAGTATAGCTGCAATTATTATAATTACAAGAACTACAGGTGAAAGCTTCTCACTGAGCTTGAATGTAAATACTGCGCCTGTGTCCTCATCGATTGTTGAAGCAACATTTCCTGCCTTATCCTTTGCAGTAACCTCGATAGTGTATGTATCGTAGTCCTGAACCTGCATCTCGTATTTGTTGTTTGCACTGTAATTTGCAGGATCGATCGTATTGCCATTTATCGCGATGGAAGTGATCTCATCATCAGGATTCTCAAGTCCGATAGTCATTGTAAATGGCTCTCTTACTGTCTCGCCATCCTCGACACCTGTGATAACGATTCTAGGAGCTGTTCCATCATATGTGAAGTCAAACTCATCATTTGATACATGTCCAACCTTATCTTTTACCTCGATAGTAAGCTGATGATATCCATCTGTCAGGTCAGAGAAATCGATCAGGCTGACACCATCGATCTTGGCATCAACAGAGAAGTCTGATGTATCATTTACATTCCACAAAGCCTCATATCCCTGGTTGATTATATCTGCAAAATCATCTGCATTCAGAAGGATTGAACCATCCTCCGTCTTGGTTGTCTTTGCCTTGAACTTGTCAAGAACATTTGTCGCTGCAAGCTCTGGTGGAGTGTTATCAACTGTAAATACCAGGCTGTAATCATCCGCCTTGTTGCCAAGCTCATCCTGTGCAGTAACAGCGACCTCGTATACACCATCCTCTGAGAATCTCTGTGTACCAGTGCTTATCTCTGCTGAGTTCCTGTAGTTTGTGAAGTATGAACTTGATACATCCTTGCTGTCCTTCTTGACTGTGATCTTGACATCATCAGTTGCGAAGAATGCCTCCTCTACGCTGAGACTCATGTCTACGTAGTTAGGTGTGGATGAATCCATACTACCTATAGGATCATAATTCTCTACCTTCTTTGAATCCTTATCAACAGCTGTAACCTTTAATACTGGAGCCTTTGAGTCTACCTTGAATGTCTTGGTCTGCTCAGCAGCCTTATTTCCAGCCAGATCTGTTGCAATTGCGGTAATTGTATACTCGCCATCCTCAGAACAGTTATATGTTGCTGTATGTGGATTGCCACCCGAGAAGCTGTTTGTTCCAAGTGTTGCTACATTTGTTGCTGCTGTTCCGTCTGTCTTCTTTGTGATTGTTACATTAAAATCGCTACTTCCAAGAGCCTTATCTTCATAGTTAAATGAGAACGCCTCATCAACACTTATCGTAGCTGTAACG
Source organism: Coprococcus sp. (assembly GCA_016297325.1). GTDB lineage: Bacteria > Bacillota > Clostridia > Lachnospirales > Lachnospiraceae > Coprococcus. The sequence continues at coordinate 2,091 of JAEDGW010000231.1, forward strand.
CCTGTTGTCTGCTTGTCATTCATTCCTGAGATTGAGATAACAGGGGCAGTCTTATCGATACGGAA
>JAEDGW010000232.1 GCA_016297325.1 Coprococcus sp.
GGAAGGCAGCAGACGGTAGTGGTGGACTACACCAGCAAGACCGATCAGGAGGAGCTTGAATATCAGGAGCTCTCATATGAGCAGGCAACATTCGACTTTATCTAGGGGCGCTGCGAACCCTGTAGGCTGTGGAATGGCTTGACAGGCAATATGAAACCATCAAGCCATAATTTGGGTTATGAGTTTCGCAGTTTGCCTGTGTGATGTGACATTAAAAATGTGGGATATAAGCATAAGATTATAGCATTAAAATTTATAAGGGAGAAATTAGACGACAATGACTTGGAACAGGAAACAGCTTAGAAAGGGAGCGTGGAACACGGTATTTAAGCGGGGACTTTTGGCCTGGATGGCCATGGTTGCTGTGTGTTTTGTATTCTCTTATCTTGGGGTAGATGATTCTTCACAGACAAAGTTCGTGAAGGGTATAGATCAGGTGCTCGGACAGGAGACAGAGCATGAGGCTGACAATGTGACCATACTCAAGGAATATGTAAAGAATCTGCCGATGATTGATCATATGTCGGAGCAAAAAGCTGAGACGGTTGCCCGGATGATAGACTCGGTGACGGTGAAACAGACCTGGATCATCAAGCTTTTAGGAGCCAACACGGCATACGTGAAGAGAAATCCCGGTGAGGTCATAGTGATGCTTCTTATATCAGCACTTATCATGGCTATAGTTCATTTCTTTATACAGAGTGCTGCGATAGTTGGCAAGTGCCGTTATGCCATGGAGTGCAGATACAGTGATAAGGTATCGATCAACCGAATGTTTGCACCTTTCCACAGGCATTATGTGCTAAGACTTATGTGGGTCATGTTCTGCTACAATGTGGTGATGGCACTCTGGTGGTTCACGATAGTCGGAGGTGTGTACAAGTATTACCAATATAGAATGGTTCCATTTCTTCTGGCGGAAAATCCTATGCTCAAGTGGAGAGATGCGAAGAACATGTCAAGGGAGATGACCAGAGGCTATAAATGGAAAATGTTCCTGACGGATCTGTCATGCATCCACGTGTGGATAATCAAGACTATACCGGTTGCAGGACTTCTGGTAGCATTGCCATTTCAGATGGAGCTTGATGCGGAGATGTACTTCTGGTTCAGACAGAATATAGGAGTGGACAATTTTGTTGAGACAGCTTTCAATGCTGCGCCGTATGACAGAAAGGCGATTGAAGCTGCGTATCAGACGGCAGGGGATGCCGGTGTTGCTGAGGTATGGACAAAGCCTGAGTATATTCTTCAGGATGTGGCGGTTGAGGTTCCTGAGGGGATGAAGGTGAAGAGTGAATACAGCCTTAGGGACTTTATTTTCTTCTTCTTTGTGTTCTGTTTTATAGGATGGCTGTGGGAGGTCTTGCTCTATATAGTTATGGATCATGTTCTCGTAAACCGCGGGACCATGTATGGACCATGGCTGCCTGTGTACGGAGTCGGTGGCGTTGCTATTATATTCCTGCTTGACCGCTTCAAGGCAAATAAGACAAAGCTGTTTGCGATGGCGATGGTGGTATGTGGAATCATAGAATTCATAGCGAGCTGGGCACTGGATTTCTTCTTTAACTCACAGTATTGGGATTACAAGAACGAGTTCCTTAATGTAAATGGAAGAATATGTCTGGTGGGACTTCTTGCATTTGGCATGGGAAGTCTGTTTGGCGTGTATATAGCGGCACCGAAACTCAGCGAATTTCTGAATTCCAGGAGCAAAAAAGTTCAGAATATTATATGTATCACATTGTCGGCGTTGTTTATCATAGACCTGATATGCTGTGCCATCTTCGGATTCAACAAGGGCGCAGGAGTTGGTGGCACGTTATAAAGAGGACAGCAGGCGTTTGCGCTCATCGCACTGCCGATTATATGGCTATACAATGGAAAACTGGGATATCATAAGAAGTGGTTTAAATACTTCTGTTATGCATTTTATCCGGGACATTTGCTTATATTGTACATAATCTGGCAGATGGTGATGTAGACATGGTATGATCAGAGAATCGGTGGTTTTTGTGAAAATGGCTTGTAATTTCAGTTTGTTGGCATAGAAGGACTCATCTTGCAGATATTTGTGAAAAGGAGAAATAAAATGAATGCAGCTCATAGGATAGTGGTTTTGGTTGGTAGTATATTTCTTGCTGTCG
>JAEDGW010000233.1 GCA_016297325.1 Coprococcus sp.
AGGTAGTATTCGTGACTTTCCATCATATTCTCATCTCCCTGTTAAATGGCTTACCCAGTGCAGCTGGTCCCAGCTTATTCGATTCCTTGTTGAATGCCAATACGACTATTACAAGTAAGTATGGAAGCATAGTCAGGAATTCGTAGTATTGGAAAGAAGGAACGAAGATCTGAATCTGTGTCTGTAATACCTGTGCAAAAGTAAAGAGAAGAGCTCCAAGGAATATCTTTACAGGGTGCCACTGTCCGAAGTATACAAGAGCGACAGCTATGAAGCCACGGCCATTGATGATTTCAGCTGTGAACATCTTTGCTTGGCACAAGGTCAAGAATGCTCCTGCAAATCCTGCCATAGCTCCACCAAGGGCCAGGGACTGGTATCTGACGCGAGATACGTTGATACCAAGGCTGTCTGCAGCTCTAGGGTGAGTTCCTACAGCTCTGACTTTCATTCCCCATGGAGTCTTGTATATGATAAACCAAGCAAGAGGAACCAGGGCATAACAGATGTATATGATCGGGTTATGTGTAAAGAGTATCGGTCCGATTACCGGAATCTTTGACAGCACAGGAATAGGATATGCCGTAATACCTGTAATGGACTGGCTTCCTCCGATGTATGACCTGAAGAGAGTTCCAGCCAGTCCCACTCCGAACATCTGTAAGCCGATACCTGCAATACCCTGAGGAGCGCGGAATGTAATGACAATAATTCCGAATAACAGTCCCATAAGGGCACCTGCCACAGCACCAGCCAAAAGTCCAAGAAGGTTTATTCCGAAAGGAACGCTTCCTGCTCCGCCATAGGAGAATGGAATCAAGAGACCAAGGAATGCACCCATTGTCATTATACCTTCGCATCCCAAGTTGAATATACCGGCCTTCTGGTTAAACATCTCACCCATGGATGCAATCATCAAGGCGACTGAGAACCTAATTGTAAGAGTAAGAGTATTTAAAATCAGATCCATTGTTTACGCCTCCTTCTTTGAGAAGAACTTCTTTCTGAACTTCTCTTCCAAATATTGGTTGGAAAGAATCATCTGTACTGCGACGATGATAAGAATGATGAGACCCTGCAATGCCTCTACCAAGTTTGGTGGAACGGAAGTAAGGATCTGCAGGTTCACCTGTGCATACAATAGGATGCCGAAGAAGAATGCAGCCGGGATGATTCCTGCAGGGTGTAAGCCACCGAAGAGGGCTACTACGATACCTGAGAATCCATATCCTCCAGTAATGCCTTCCATGGCTCTTCCCTGGTTACCCATAAGCTCTACGCTTCCTGCCATACCTGCACAAGCTCCACTTATGATCATGGCGATGATAAGGTATCTGGATACGTTGATTCCACCATACTTTGCAGCTCTCTGGCTGGCTCCCGCCGCTCTCATTTTGTATCCCCAGCTTGTCTTCCAAAGAAGAATATATACAAGAAGGGCAAGAATAAGAGCCAGGAATATTCCCTGGTGGACTGCAGCTCCCTTAAAGAGCTTATTAAGAACTGTAGACTCAGGTAGACGAGCACTCATTGGTGTTCCTGTCTTTTCGTTCGGGTCGATGAGAGGGACACGGATCATAAATGCATAGAACTGTGCCGCAGCATAGTTAAGCATTACTGTAGACAACAGCTCGCTTACGTCCAGCTTTGCCTTCAGTATTCCAGGAATAAAACCCCAGACTCCACCAGCTATGGCTCCTGCGAGAATTGCAATAGGAATTGCAAGGAGTCTAGGAAGGGGAGCGACTACAAAAGCCACAGCTGTAGTTGCAATTATTCCCATGGCCATCTGTCCTTCAGCTCCGATGTTGTTGATACCGCAGCGTGAAGACACACAGATACCTAGTGCGATGATTGTAAGAGGTATCATTCTGACAAGTACTTCAGAGAATGTCCTGAAGTTGGAGAAAGGCATAGATATAATAATAGAGTATGTCTTAAATACGCTTTCTCCCGTTGCAAGGATCATTATTGCTCCAACAAGTAGGGCGACCAGTACTGCAGCAAGTATTACGCTGACTTTAAATATTATTTTATGGTTAATCTTCATCGTTTACTCCTGCCATCAATATTCCAAGCTTTTCTGTAGTAGCTTCCTTTGCATCCATCATCTTCTGGTTCTTGCCTTTGAAGATTACTGCGA
>JAEDGW010000092.1 GCA_016297325.1 Coprococcus sp.
CAGCCGGAGATAATAAGAACCATATATGGAAAGGGTTATCAGGTAGACTGATATGGATAAAACATTCAGGAGAACACTGAGAGTTAAGCTTCTCATAGTGATAGTTCTGGGACTGGCCATAGTCATACTGACATTCTTTGGCGGAATGTTTCTGCTGGACAAATATGTGTCATCTGTGTATATGAGCTCAGATCACACGTCACGCCGGTCTGCAAAGCAGATACAGAGCTTTGCGTCCTATGTGACAGCTCATTCACTGAAGTCGACTGATTCCAGAGCGCTCAGAGCATGGCAGGAACAGCACGATGATGTATATATCATGATATACAACAACGATGACATGGTGTTTGATTCTGACTGGATGATCCAGAAGATGGGAGCATACAAATACATCATAACCAATTCGGATACAGGAGAGGCTATCATACTGATACAGGATTCTTCCGGTACGATAAGAAAGATACGGAGAAGCGACAAGAACGGTTCAACGACATCTGACATTTCGAATTCAGGTCAGGATTACGCTGCTGGGGATGTGGAGTACGACTACAATTTCTATCCGGTGTTGTTCAAGGATGGAGTTTTTGATGTATGTATAGTTGATTATTCTGATGAGACAGTGAAGAGCGCCGGAGAAATCGCGGTGTTTGTGCTCTGCTGTATCATGTTTGTTGCGATCATTATCGTGTACTTCAGCAGAGAGACGCACAGGATGAGAACGTTGACGAATGAGGTCATGTATATAAAGGACGTCGATGTGAACGGTCCTATCACTCTGCATGGACAGGATGAGATATGCCAATTGGCACAGAACATAGACACAATGAGACAGACGATCATAGAACAGCTTAGCAGGGAGCGCGAAGCGTGGCAGGCAAACAGTGATCTTGTGACAGCCATGGCACATGATATCAGGACGCCGCTCACCGTCATGACAGGATACCTGGAGCTTATGAAGAACAAGGAATATTCTTCACAGGAGGAGCTTGACGAGTACATCAGGGTCAGTTCTGAGAAGGCGGAGCAGCTCCGCACCATGTCTGACAAGATGTTCAGATATTTCTATGTATATTCCAAGGGAAACGATGAGCTTGATATGGAGACATTCCCTGCGGGCCCATTTCTCGATCAGATGCTTGGTGAGTATGTAGTCCTGCTCGGAGAGAATGGATACCAGTTCAACATAGACATATCTGACAGAGATGCCGAGATTTCGGTTGATGTCCAGGGAATGAAGAGGATCACTGACAATGTATTTACCAATATACGGAAGTATTCAGACAAGTCAAAACCTGTGAATATACGCGTGGGCGTGGATGCCAGAAAGGTGAGGATATTCTTCCGTAACTATATAAATACAGAACTTGGAAAAGTTGAGAGTACACATATAGGTATCCTGACATGTCAGAAGATGGCAGAGGAGATGAACGGCTCATTTGTAACATGCAGGAAGGGTAAGATATACGAGGCTACACTCACCCTGCCAAATGTGCTGTACAGTGACGGCGCAGCGCCTATACAGGGATTGTCTGCGATACTTTCAAATGGCAGCGACAGATATAAGTCAGGCAAATAGCCGGCCATGGTAATAATAACCTGGAAATTACACATACTAAGCCAGATGAACTGCGGTGTCTGCGTATCTGATAGAGACGGATCAGCAGATAAGCTACATGGAGGTATATGTTATGAATATATTATTTTATGATACGAAGAAATATGATGTGGACTCATTTGATGCGATAAAGGATCAGTATCCGGAACTTACTATAGACTATGTGAAGACGGATCTTTCACCGCGGACGGCAAGGCTTGCAAAGGGATATGATGCTGTCTGCGCATTTGTGAGTTCGGATGTGAGTGCGCCTGTGCTCAATGTGCTCGGAGAGGCTGGAGTCGGACTTGTGCTCATGAGATGTGCAGGTTTCAACAATGTTGATCTGGCGGCAGCAGACAGTAACGGCATAGTTGTCATGAGAGTTCCGGGGTATTCACCGGAGGCTGTGGCAGAACATGCAATGGCACTGGCGATGGCCGTGAACAGGAGACTTCACAAGAGTTACATCAAGGTGAGAGAGAACAATTTCAGTCTTGTGGGACTTACGGGCATGAACTTTTATGGTAAGACAGCGGGAATAGTCGGTACAGGTAAGATCGGGGCGGCGATGGCAAGGATCTGCCGTGGATTTGGAATGAATGTCATAGCCTACGATATGTACAGGAATCCGGATCTTGATTTTGTGACATATGTGGAACTTCCTGAGCTGCTTGGCAGTTCAGATCTCATATCGCTTCACTGCCCTTTGACAGATGAAACCTACCATATGATAAATGAGAAGACTATAAGCTGCATGAAGGATCACGTGATACTTGTCAATACGTCCAGAGGCGCTCTCATAAAGACTGATGATCTGATAGCCGGGATAAGAAGCCGCAAATTCTTCGGAATAGGGCTTGATGTATATGAGGAGGAGACTCCGAATGTGTTTGAGAACAGGGAGGATGATATACTTGAATCATCTGTGACGGCAAGACTCCTCTCATTTCCAAATGTGATAGTGACATCCCATCAGGGATTCCTGACGGAGGAGGCGCTTGAGGCGATAAGCAGAACCACCCTTGACAACGCAATGGACTATGAAAACGGTAATATCGACAATGCAAATCGTGTGAAATAGACAAATAAAGCCACCTGTGCATTGCGGAAGAATCGTCATCTGTGTTATGATAAGCGAAAAAGTAGGTTATAAAGAACAGCCGGAACCGGCCTTTAAGGGGCAGGTGTTCAATAGCTGAGAGGATGATATGATGGATATAAATGGGGTTTTTAGTGGCTTGGAGCGATTATTCGCTGAGAACAGAATATCAGAGGTTGAGAAGTATCTCACACAGGCACTCAGTGAGGCTGAATATGAGTCTGACAGGGAAGCTATGCTGGCTATATATAATGAGCTTATAAGTTTTCACATGACTATGGGAGAGCATGAGAAGGCTCTGTATTTTTGCAGACAGATCATGCGGCTTGCAGACAAGATGGATATGACTGATACGGTGTTATACGGAACAACACTTATGAATGTTGCAAAGGCGAACTGCGCATCCGGGAACCTGCTGGAGGCACTGGCGTACTACAGGAAAGTGAAGGATATATATGATGGACAGATCAGTCCATATGATGTAAAGTTTGCGGTATATTATAACAATCTCGCTCAGGTGTATCAGGAACTTGGGGATTATGACAGGGCTGTAACAGCGCTGGAGGATGCCCTCAGGATCATAGAGCGACATGAGAATGCGGGACATGAGATAGTGACAACTTATGCCAATCTCGGGGAGAGCCTTCTCAGGGCGGGCAGACTTGAAGAGGCTGGGGACCGTCTCCGGGATGCGGTGAGAAGATACCAGTTAAAGGGTGAGCACGGAGAACATTACAGTGCAGCACTTGCTGCGCTTGCGGAAGTGTATTACAGGCAGGGTAATCTTACAGATGCCCAAAAGTTTTATGAACTGGCTGCGGCTGAACTCTATGATGCATATGGTGACAGTGACGCCTACAGAGTGATACTGAACAACCTGGCTACGGTCAGGGCAAAGCTTCAGCAATAGATGAACAGAACAACTATAAGGAGGAAGCTATATGGCTTCCTCCTTAGTGCGCATATATAACATAACGGATTGGAGATAGAGATGAATTACAACGAGAAGGTTTTGGATGTTATCGATGAGGTAAAGAGAGTAGTTATAGGAAAGGATATATGTGTAGCCAAGATCATGGCTGCCATAATTGCAGACGGCAATATCCTGATGGATGATGTCCCTGGAGTCGGCAAGACGACCATGGCTCTTGCATTTTCTCATGCCATGGGACTTGAGAGCAGAAGAGTTCAGTTTACACCGGATGTCCTTCCGGGTGATATAACAGGTTTTACCATGTATGACAGGTCGACAAATCAGTTCGTGTACAGACCGGGTGCAGCCATGTGCAATCTCCTTCTTGCAGATGAGATTAACCGAACATCTCCGAAGACCCAGTCAGCTCTCCTTGAGGTTATGGAGGAAGGACATGTGACGGTTGATGGAGTGACTTACAAAGTTCCGGATCCGTTTATAGTTATTGCCACAGAGAACCCGATCGGAAGCGCAGGAACACAGCTTCTGCCTGACTCACAGCTTGACAGATTCATGGTATGTCTGAAGCTCGGATATCCTTCCATAGAGAACGAGCTTGACATAGTTAAGGGAAGAACATCTGCAAATGGATTTGGCGAAGTTACGCCTGTCATAGGTGCAAATGAGCTCCGTCTGATACGTGACGAGGTGAAGCATGTAAAAGTCAGTGATGATGTGTACTCGTATATTGGTCAGCTTGTTGTTGCAACCAGGGATAATCCTAGTCTTGAACTCGGTGTGAGTCCTAGAGGTACGATCGCACTCACCAAGATGGCGAAGAGCTGGGCTTATATAAGCGGCAGGGATTTTGTGATACCTGAGGATGTCCAGATGGTGTGGACAGATGTCATAAGACACAGGATCATACTGAATGCAAAGGCAAGGGTCAATCATATCACACCTGAGGCTGTTCTCAAGGATATCATGGAGAGAGTGTACAAGCCTTCGGTGAGACGCAGAAGTTCAGCTAAGGGCACAAGACAGCAATAGTCCGGGTGAGGAAGGATAATGAGACGAGGAATAATATATATAGCCCTGATGGGCGTATGTGTATATATAGGAATAATCAATAAAGAGAAGCCGTATTTTTATGTGGCGGCGGTCATGCTTGCCCTGATGATATGTCTTCTGGTCGGACTTATAATACGGTATGCCCGCACAGAGATAAAGATGCAGATGAACATACCGGTTGTCGAGAAGAATACTACGTTCCATCCTGAGCTTGTGGTAAATTCAAGAGGCGGACAGGTTCCATTTGTATCTGCGGTATTCAGGATCGTGGCGGCCGGAATGAAGAAAAAGCGTCACAGCAGTTTCATGCAGACAACTGGCAAAGCGGGAATATGTGCCGGTGATATGAGTCTTGGTGTGAGCGGGCGATATGAGATAAAAGCTGCCGACGTGAGGGTATATGACGCATTCCACATATTCTTTTTAAGGAAGAACGTGACAGGGACTGCATATATCTATGTGCTTCCGCAATGTTACCTCATCCCGGTATCGGTTACAAAAAAGACGAGGGATTTTGTCACTGACAGTGATGTGTATTACTCTGATGTGCGCAGTGATGATTCGTCTGAGGTGTATCAGATCAGGGAGTATCAGCCGGGTGACAGAATGCTGAACATACATTGGAAACTGTCCGCAAGACAGAATGAGATCATGGTGAGGGATATGTCAAAGACTCTTTCCTGTCCTGTCATAATCTGTGTGAATCTGGACGGAAAGGACAGCAGGCACTATGGACATTCCATGTCAGTTGCTCTTGAGTCCATGGTTTCCCTGAGTTTTTCCCTGATCGATGTAAAGGTGCCACATTTCATAGCCTGGTATGATCCTGAGGAGATGTCCATAACGAGGTACAGGATACTCAGGGAGGAAGATGTATATGATGCGGCGGCAAGACTCTCCTATGTAGATGCGAGAAAGGCGGACAGGTATGACATCATCGGGATGTACAGAGAGAGGTATCGCGGCGAGGATTTTACCACATTTATAGATGTGGACATGAAGGGCAATATCGAGTGCGGTGAAGATTCGTATCATGTAGAATTTGCAACGTTAAAGGAAGATCTTGCAAAGATATACCTGACAGTTTGATTGTGATGGAATGGATCATAGAGGTGCTGATTTGAAGATAATTATGTGGTTGGCTGTGTGCATGTTGTCAGTGGGATTTGCATATCTCACGGGTGATATTGCATTCAGCTCGGATATAAATGAATATATAAATCCTTCCAATATCATGGCGGTATATGTCATTGGTGGACTTGCGATAGCCGCTGTATATGTGTGCTGGTATATGTTCAGGAAGGAGAACCGGTATCTGGACATATTGCTGCCTGTATGTGTGCTTTTTGTGTGGGGACTTGCAAGGCGCAAGGTTTTATATGCCGGTGGCAAGGGAATGGTATACAGCATAGCCTATCAGCTCAGGAAATCCTATGGCATAAAGACAGGTCTTATGGACATGGATTATGTGAGCATGAGTGCCATAGCGGAATTTGTGTTATTGGTTGTGGCGGTGTCTATGTTTTTCTCGGTATACATGATATACCGGTGCAACAGCCTCATGATAGCTATAGGTCTTGCGTTCATGTACGTGGCGGCCGGAGCTGCTTTAAGCGTTCATGTAAGCCCGCAGGGTGTGATACTTGTTGCAGTTGCACTTATAATTGCAAGGTACACTCTTGTGAGAAATGGACAGCCGTTATCCCCGGTGTGGAATGTAGCCGTTCCGCTGGTGGTATTTGCAGGGTGCCTCATTGCGGCACTCATGGTGTATGAGAGTGCCTACGAGAAGGGTATCAAAGCCCAGGGAAGACTGCTGGAGATGGTGGAGAATATGGAATACTTCATCATGGGAGACAGCGGTAAAGGCTATTCCAATTATTATAAAGTTGACGATCAGGCGGTAAATCCTTCGGATGACGTGGTGGACGAACTCACAAGAAAGGAAAAGCCGGAGGGCAACCTGTATGTCAAGATAAGGAGCTATGTCACATATGATGGTGGCGTCTGGAGAGGACGTGATATAGGTTACAGCCATGACAGTGATATACTTGTGAAGTATGACACAGATACATTTGGCAGATATGCATCAGACATTCGTGCTCTCACAGGTGGCGATACAGAGTATTCACAGAGCGTTCTGGATGATGTTACAGAGTATATAAGATCACATATCTCATACACCATATCCCCGGATAAATTCTCAGGCGATGCCGATCCGGTTATGTATGCACTGTATGAAGGCCATCAGGGCTACTGTGTGCATTTTGCATCTGCAGCGGCGATAGGAATGAGAACAGTCGGTATACCGACCAGATATGATACAGGCTATGTGATACCGTCGTCCGCCTGGACACAGCAGGCTGATGGAACGTACCGGGCTATGATACTTGAAAAATACAGCCACGCCTGGGCTGAGGCGTACAATTCATCCACAGATCAGTGGGATATAGTTGATGCCACGCCGCTTGGAGACAGAGCTGATACGCTCGGAATCCCGGATGAACCGGATCAGTCAGGCGGAAATGATACGCAGCCTCCAGACAGTGAGGATCCGCCTGTGGATGATAGTGAAGATACAAGTGAGGACACCCAGACAGAGCTGACGACTGAGGAGGTCAGTACAGAACTGACAAGTGAGGTCACGGAGACGTCAGAGAGCGTGACAACGGAAGATTCCGGACAGAGTGGTGGAACTTCAACAGAGACACAGATCTCAGGAGGCGGCGACGGGCAGGCATCAGGAGATGGTGCAGGTGGCGGAGCTGGCTCATCAGGACTTAAGTCTCTGTGGGGCAACAAATACGTATACACGGCGCTGGCGGTAATTCTTGTGTGCATGACATTTATGGTAGTGCTTGTGGTGAGAAGACGGACGATAACCGGACGCAGACGTCACAGGATGCTGGGACGCAACAGGATACTTGCCATTCATGAAATGTCCGCAGTTATCTACGATATGTTGAAGTTTTCCGGCATGATAGGTGATGTGAGTGAGAATGATACAGAGTATGCTGAGATAGTCACTGAGAACTGCAGTATGATAAAGGGCGATGAATTTAAGTATTTTGTTGCAGTGGTGCAGGCTGCAGTGTATGGCGGTATATCGCCTGACGATGTGCAGATGAGGGCTGCCGGCAAATTGTACAATAAGGTGAGGGCATACGGATATTGGAGCCTGAACTTTAAAAAGAGATGTGTATGGCTGTTCATAAAATGTTACGATGTGCCGTCACGTAGAAAAAAACATGTTAGAAAAGAGTAGTAGGGAACATGGAATTTAGAAAAGGGTTAAAGGATGGAATACCGATAGCACTGGGGTATTTCGCAGTAAGTTTTAGTTTTGGTCTGCTGGCTGTAAAGGGCGGACTCACAAGTTTTCAGGCGGTTATCATAAGCCTGACAAATGTAACCAGTGCGGGACAGTTTGCAGGACTTAAGATAATCCTTGCTGGGGGAACGCTGGTTGAGATGATACTCACCCAGTTCATAATCAATCTGAGATATTCCCTCATGAGCCTGTCACTCTCTCAGAAGCTTGGGGAGGCTGTGGGGATCAAGGAGAGACTTGTAATAGCATTTGCAAATACTGACGAGATATTTGCGGTGGCCATGGGGCATGTGAAGGAACTGACATTTGGCTATATGATCGGACTTCAGATGCTTCCGATAGTCGGCTGGACGGGCGGAACCCTGTTCGGTGCTGTGGCATCCGGGCTCCTTCCAAAGTCTATCAGCAGCGCACTCAGCCTGGCACTTTATGGAATGTTTGTCGCCATAGTCATGCCGGTTGCAAAGAAGTCGAGACCGGTTGCTATAGTTGCACTTGTGGCTGCTGTCATATCATGCGTGCTGTATTACGTCCCGATATTTAAGTTCATATCGACGGGAATCGCCATAATCATAAGCACTGTGGCGGCGTCTGTGATCGGAGCTATATTCTTCCCTGTGGAATCGCCTGGGAATGAAGGAAAGCAGGACAATGGAATACAGGGGAAAGTGATACAGAGTGACAATGATGGTGCTGGTGAGACCACCGGATATACATCAAACATGATGAAAACAGTGGATAAAAATAAAACGGAGGTGCAGTGATGAATATATACATATATATAATAACCATGGCGGTTGTCACTTACCTCATAAGAATGGTGCCGCTTGTGGCATTTCGCAAGAAGATAGAGAACAGATTTGTCAATTCATTCCTCTACTATGTGCCGTATTCATGTCTCACGGCGTTGACACTTCCGTCCATTCTTTATAGCACGGAGAGTATCATAAGTGCAGTGTGTGGATTTGTGGTTGCACTCATACTTGGAATCAAGCAGAAGGGACTTATAGTTGTGGCTGCTGCTGCGTGTGTGACCGTGTTTGTAGTTGAGTGGGTGCTGAAACTGGTGTAGAAATTTATGATGTCTGACGATTTGAACCGGATGGCTTAAAATGATAAGACACATTAGATGTGGCTGGTCTATGTTACCGGATTATATTGTGAATTGGTGTTTCTTAGACATTGTAGTTTGAATTTACATAAGAAGGAGGTAAGCAGGAAATACCTGTGTTTGATATATGAGATTTCCGAAATTTATAAAAAAGGGCGATACAATAGGTTTCGTTGCCCCATCATTTGGCTGTGACACAGAGCCGTATAAGACTGCATTTGGCAGGGCGCAGGAGAACTTCAGAAATATGGGATTCGGTATACAGATAGGACCGAATTGTTATACCGGTGAGGGCATAGGAATTAGCAATAAGCCGGAGCTGTGCGGACAGGAGATAAATGACTATTACACATCGGAGAAGAACGATGCGCTCATATCCTGCGGTGGCGGTGAGCTCATGTGCGAGATACTTAATTATGTTGATTTTGACAGGCTTAAAGCAGCAGAGACGAAGTGGTTCATGGGATATTCGGACAACACGAACCTTACGTTCCTGCTCACCACGCTGTGTGATACGGCTTCTATATATGGTCCGTGCGCAGCGGCATTTGGCCAGGAGCCATGGCACAGATCGGTTGCGGATGCGATGGCGGTTCTTCAGGGACAGAAGCTGTCATTTGCCGGATATGACGGATGGGAGAAGGAATCCCTCAGGGATGAAGAGCATCCATTCCTGCCATACAACATCACGGAGCCAAGAGTGATAAAGGGCTATCCAGAGAAGTTCCAGGTGAGCGGACGAATGATAGGCGGCTGCATGGACTGTCTGGTGAACCTCATAGGAACAAAGTTTGACTGCGTGGGTGAATTCCTTGAGAGATATAAGGATGATGGATTTATCTGGTTCCTCGAGTCCTGCGACCTGAATGTCATGTCGATAAGACGTGCCATGTGGCAGATGGATAACGGTGGCTGGTTCAAATACTGCAAGGGCTTTATGATCGGCAGGCCGTTGCAGTTCGGACAGGAGATGATGGGGCTTGACCAGTATCAGGCTGTGCTGGGAATCATAGAAAAATACAATGTGCCGGTTGTCATGGATGTGGATCTCGGACATCTGTCACCGATGATGCCTGTGGTATGCGGAAGCATGGG
>JAEDGW010000234.1 GCA_016297325.1 Coprococcus sp.
AGTGTACCAGTAGCCAATCGGATACGGCAATGGCCTCCGGAGCCATGACGGGCGGTTCGACTCCGCCCTGGTACGTTTTTTTTTACTTTTTTTGTGAAAGCGGGATTTAATATTCCATGTAAAAGTGGTATAACACAAGAAGAATTTCGTAGAGGAAGACGTAAAATGAAGAAAAAGAAGAACAAAACAAGAGAGAATATAGAAAATCTGGAAAACGTGGAAAACGCCGGAGCGGCAGAGCCAGGCACTGGGGATTTAGATGATGCGCTGGACGATTCTGACGATAACGTCCTGGACGATGAAGATGGCGACGGCTTGGATGGTGAAGACGGCGGTGATGATGAGGTCGGCAACGATATGGATGATGTCGATGATGAATCAGATGCTGGCGAAAGTGACGACTCATCAGAACTGGATGATGGAGGAGCTGACGGCGATTCAGATGATAATGAGCCAGATACTAGAGAGCTTGGCGGGTTTGATGATATAGATGCTGGCGGATCTGACGACTTTGATGATGCTGATGTTGAATCTTCAGATAAAAATGAGAAGCATAAAAATCCGGTAAAGAAGAGACTTTACGAAGATTATGTAATAGATGACCCAGAGGACATGGATGAGGCACCTGACACGGGAGATATGTTTGATGATGAAGATCTGGATGATGACGACTATTATGCTGACGAGGTGACAAGCGGCAGAAGAAGGAAAAAAACTGCCAGACGCAGACAAACTGGCATATCAGGAAAGACTCTGGCAGCGCTCTGGATAGTATTGGTGATATTGCTTGGCGTATATGTGTACCTCTTCTTTATAAATAAGACCATCATATCGGAGGATGTGACTGGGCGTGACAACACAGTGAATATAGATATTCCAGCAGGGGCGAATTACAGCCTGTGCAACATAGATGAGATAAATCAGCTCATAGGTAATTATCTGCTTGCCAGAACAAAGGCTGATCAGGCAACCCTTCAGAGACTTGTAACTGATCCGGAAGAATTTAACGATATGACAAGTGTGGAGATTGCAGCACAGTATATAACTGCATATGGCAGGACCACATGTTACATGGTGCCGGGGTATACGTCCGATTCATATATCATATATGAGCTGTCAAATCTCACAATAAAGGATGTGAACAGCAATCCACTGGACATTCGGTCGTTCTATGTCACAAAGCAGGATGATGGAAGTTACAAGATCAACAATTCCAGCCTGTCTGATGAGGAACGGGCATATATCAACGATATTGGAGCTTCGGATTTTATACAGGATATATATAAGCATGTGAAAGAGAACAATGATTATCTCAGCAAGCATGATAGTACATTGAAAAAGTTTCAGGATATGTATGAGTAAAAAAATACAGACTCTTCTATAGATGCATTTCTTACCATATCTGAGGTGAGATAGTGACTTCATAGAGAGTCTGTATTTTTTCACTTTTTCTTATTTCAGATAAAACGGTTCGTAGGTCAAAAAGTCATGTTTTATATTGCCTCTGAGGAATCGAGTTCATCTGTATCGATCACTACACCTCTGGTCGGGACGGGAGTGGAGAATACAATCTGAGTCTCAGTACTTCCAAATCTCTGGAGCTGGCCTATGAATGAGTCGAGATCCATTGTGTTTGGAAAACAAACCTTCATGAGCATAGAATGTGCGCCAGTCACACAGTTGCATTCAAGCACATTTGGACAGGCTTCAACGAATGGGTAAAATGTTGGCTTCTGTTTTGGATCAAGTGCCATGTGGATGAAAGCTGTTATGTGATAGCCAAGAGCCTCATGGTCAACACTTGCATGATATCCTGTTATGATGCCTGCTTTCTCTAATCTCTCAATTCTTGCTGAAACTGCCGGCGAAGAAAGGAAGACTTTGCTTGCCAGATATTTGAGTGGTGTTCTGGCATTGCCCTGTAAAAGATGAATTATTTTTCTGTCGATGATATCCATAACTATGCACTTCCTTTTCTTAAAATAAAAAAAAGGTGCGTTTCCTAAGAAACACACCTTTGCGTTTGCTTTACTATACATTAAATGATAAAAAAAATCAAGGATTATATTAAAAAAATTTAACTGAAACTTTACTGTGGCTTTATTAGTGAATCTGCTAGGTTCACA
>JAEDGW010000093.1 GCA_016297325.1 Coprococcus sp.
CTTACAGTGTGTGCGATCTCAAAATAGTTGTGGTCGTTGTGACCGCTGTACAGAGCTTTGTGAAGTGTGTAGTTGGTGACGCTGTGAAGAGTCTCTCCGTTTACCCAGCGGCTGTAGTCGCCGTGGATAACCTCACCCATAAGCCAGAAATCCGGCTTAACTTCATTTGCTGTGCGGCGCAGGGCCTTCATGAAATCAAAGTCAAGAACGTCAGCTGCATCAAGTCTGATTCCATCCACATCGAACTCACTCACCCAGAAACGGATCACATCGCAGATGTAATCGACAACAGCAGGGTTCTTCTGATTCAGCTTGACGAGAAGGTCGTAGCCTCCCCAGTTGTCATATGAGAATCCGTCGTTGTATTCGTTGTTGCCCCAGAAGTTAACGTTGCAGTACCAGTCCCTGTACTGTGAATTCTCCCTGTTTGCCTGTATATCCTTGAAGGCGAAAAAGTCTCGTCCGGTATGGTTGAACACGCCGTCAAATATAACTCTCATGCCCTGCTCATGGCAGTAAGCCACAAATGCTTTCAGATCTTCATTTGTTCCGAGTCTGCTGTCCAGTTTTTTGTAGTCGGTTGTCTCATAGCCGTGGCCTACAGATTCAAACAGCGGTCCGATATAAAGCGCTGTTCCTCCAATCTCCTTTATGTGATCCACCCATGGAATCAGGGTGTTAAGCCTGTGAACAGGCTCGCCGTAATCATTCTGTTTCGGGGCTCCCGCAAGTCCTAAAGGATAAATGTGATAAAATACTGCCTCGTCATACCATGCCATAATCCTATCCCTCCATAATCGTTTTATCTATTGAGTGTGGTGAAGCATCAACACGCCTTTCCAATTATAACAATTTTTATGTGTACATGCAACAATTTGCCTTGTGGATAGTGCACAAAAAACATTGTATTATATATGGGTATGTTGCTTATTGACGCAATGTGTGTGAAGTGGTAGTTTAAGAATAACACGTTGTAGTTTTTCACATAATGAAAGGGGAAAATGTTTATGAGAAAATTATTAAAGAAAGTAGTTGCCGGAGTGATAGCAGCTTCAGTGATGGCGGTGAGCGTATTTACATCACCGGCAGATGCGTATGCAGCATCAGCGGGCAGGGTTCCTTCGGGAATCTCTAGAATTGGCAAGGGTACGATCAATATTTATTCGTGGGATGATGCGATGAGGCAGCAGATTGATATGTTTAAGGAAAAATACCCTCAGTATGCCAATCAG
This sequence comes from Coprococcus sp., assembly GCA_016297325.1. Classification (GTDB taxonomy): domain Bacteria; phylum Bacillota; class Clostridia; order Lachnospirales; family Lachnospiraceae; genus Coprococcus. The sequence continues at coordinate 1,233 of JAEDGW010000093.1, forward strand.
ATAAATTACGTTAGTCTGGGGGTTAGCGGTATCGGCGATGACTATCATAGCATATTGGATAATAGTGTAAGAAATGGTGGAAGTTCGGCTCCGGATATTATCTGCTGGGACGCAGACGATCTCGGATATGGTATGAGCAAATCATACACTGTGCCGCTTTCTAAGATAGGTTTTGATGCCAGGTGGTACAATAATGCTTATGATTATACAAAGGTGCTCGGTAAAAAGAATGGCAAACTGACGGCTGTGGCATCATTTGTATGTCCTGGCGCATATGCATATAAAAGAACTGCTGCAAAGAAGGCATTTGGGACAGATTATTCAGTTACAGTCCAGTCAAAGGTGAAAAATTGGGGTACATTTATGTCAAGTGCAAAGACTGCGAAGAAGAAGGGCGTGAAGATGCTGTCAAGTGTAGATGATACCCGTCAAGCTTTCTTATTTAGCAGTACAACCGCACTTTCAAAGAATGGATCCATGCAGTTCCCTTCAAATATTGCAACACAGTACAATGTGAGCAAGGCCTTAAAGGCTGGCAATTATACTAATAACACAATGCAGTGGGCAATCGAATGGGCAAAAGATATGAATGGTTCTAAAGTGTTAGGGTATTTTGCTCCATCATGGATGTTGCAGACAATGAGCATAAATGGTGCAAATCTTAAAAACTATGCTTTGGTAGAAGGTCCTGCAGATTATTACTGGGGTGGCACATTCATGACGGCGACTAGCAAGTGCCATAACAAAGGACTTGCGCAGTTATTTTTATATACATTGACTTGTAATAAGGATTTTCAGTATAAGTATGCAGTTAGTACGGTCACAGTTCCGAACAATAAGACAGCTACCGCTAAGATAATAAATGCCAAGATAGGTGCACGTAAATTTGGAACAGCAAATGATCCATACAAAGTATATGATAAGGTTGCACGTAAGATAAAGGGAAGACCAACGACAAAGTATGATATGAAGGTTGCAGATGGTATAGCAGCCGGATTGTATAGTTTGGAGCAGGGACAGGTTTCCACATACAAAGGATTTAGGCTGGTTATAAGGAAAGAAGTCCAGAGAACAACACCGCTATATTAAAAAATGATTTCTGTGTTTGATGATATGGAACATACCATATATAATTAACACGGTTTTTATGAAAGGCTGAGATCATCATATGATCTCAGCCTTTTTGTGCCGGAGACTGCGGAATGGACGCAAAACAGAGCGCACAGCTCATTCAGAGTGCCATGATCATAGCGGGAATAGGATCACTGATCCAGATCAATGTAAATGCGATAATTTCCGTTACACTTATATTCCTTGTGTCTGCAATAGAGACAATAGGTGATACATCAGCACTCGCCGTGTCAGGACTTGGAAGAGAGGTAACAACAAAGGAGACAGCCGGCTCTATAGCATGTGATGGTTATGTTAGTGCATTGTCATCAGTATTTGGATGTACATGAGGCCCCAAAGGCTGAGGATGCAGAGTAGATCCTGCAAAACAGGTAGATTATCCGATATGAACACTTACACAAGGTGTAAGTGTTAATCACAGCGTCGTTCTGATATTATGATATCAGAGCGGCGCTGTTTTATATGCACAACACAACAACGGGGTCAGGCCCTACCTTTTGTTGGTAACTAAACGGCAGATAAAACGATGGGGCCTGACCCCACTTGTCTGACCCCGCTTGTCGAAAGTGCCTGACCCCACCCCACTTGTGAGCCCGTGGAAGTGCCAGCGGCTTGCATAAACGAAGAAATGAGGATTATAATAAAGGGGTCAAGACTTGCTTGATGGTTTAAAGAGGTTTATCGTAATTCATAGGAAACAGTAGCAAGGAGGCGCATATGATGGAGATCAGAAATGCAGCAATAGAGGATTTTGATATTGTTTTTGAGTTTGTTGAAAAATTGTGGACCTATAATACATATGACAAAGAGGAAATACGCAAAGTATATATGAGCGTTATAGAGGATGAGCAAAGCTTTGTATACCTGCTCTGGGATGACGGAGTATGCCGCGGAATGTGTCACGGAGATTATTTTAATACATTCTGGATGTCGGGACTTACGTGTTATGTGTCCAGTCTTATAACCAGGGAAGAGGATCGTGGAAAAGGTTATGGCGCAGCACTGCTGGATCATGCAAAGAAAATGGCAAGGGGTAAAGGGTGCAAAGCGGTTACGTTGGATTCAGGCATCCCCAGAAAGGGCGCTCATGCATTTTATGAACATTATGGCTTTGAAAAAAGCTGTTATGGTTTTGAGATGATGCTCTAATTATTTACAGAGACTTGAAAGGAGACAGCTATGTGTACAGCAGCGACATATAAGACAAAGGATTTCTATTTTGGAAGGACTCTTGATTATGAGTTTTCCTATGGTGATGAGATAACTGTAACGCCGAGAAATTATCCGTTTGAATTCAGATATATGGGAAGAAGAGACAGCCACTATGCCATGATCGGTATGGCGCATGTAGCAGGAGATTACCCGCTTTATTATGATGCGGTAAATGAGAAAGGCCTGTGCATGGCAGGACTTAACTTTGTTGGAAATGCAGTGTATCAGGAGCCGGATATGTCAGGTGACAGAGACAATGTTGCGCAGTATGAGTTTATTCCTTGGATACTTGGTAGTTGCTCCAGCGTTGGTGAGGCGAGAGTGGCACTTGACAGAATGAACCTGACAGGAACTCCATTTTCTGAGCAGCTGCCATCGGCCCAGCTTCACTGGATCATAGCTGACAGAAACGGTGCGATCACAGTTGAGTGCATGACGGACGGTATGCATGTGTATGAGAATACGGTTGGTGTGCTCACGAACAACCCGCCATTTCCTCAGCAGATGTTCCTGCTCAACCAGTATATGGGACTTTCATCTAGGCAGCCGGTGAATACATTTGCGCCGGGACTGGGGCTTAACGCCTACAGCCGGGGAATGGGGGCCATAGGGCTTCCGGGAGATCTGTCGTCTACATCGAGATTTGCCAGAGTGGCATTTGTGAAGCAGAACAGCCTGTCGGGAGATGGCGAGGCGGAGAGCGTCAGCCAGTTTTTCCACATCCTTGGCTCGGTGGATCAGCAGAGAGGATGCTGCGAGGTTGCCAGGGACAAATATGAGATCACCATATATACGTCATGCTGCAATGCGGATAAGGGAATATACTACTACAACACTTATGAAGGCCATCAGATAAATGCGGTGGATATGAACAGGGAAGATTTAGACGGCGCAAAACTTGCCAGATATCCGCTTCTGCAGGGGGAGAATTTCAACTGGCAGAACTAGACAAATAGGGAGAAAGGACGAGATATGGGTAAGTCAAAGGTTACAATAAAGGAGATTGCAGATATGGCAGGGGTGTCCATAGCAACGGTTTCCCATGTTATCAACAGGACGAGGTATGTGCGGCCGGAGCTTGTTGAGAAGATAGAGAAGATCATCGTTGAGACTGGCTACCAGAACAAGATTGCGGATAAGGAGAGAAAGCTTCTTGTTGGACGGGAGTCAACTATCGTTGCGGTGATACCAAATATAGAAAGTACGATATACCGTGATATGGTTGCCTATGTGAAGCAGCTTGTGGGTGTGCAGGGTTATCAGTTTCTGGTTGCCATAACGGACAATGATCTCAAGGAGGAAGCGCAGGTGCTTGCGGGACTTCTTGTGAACAAGAAGGTTGCCGGTATCATACACGCTCCGGTGAGCGATGTGGCGTCAAATTATACAAAGCTGATCCAGTCCGGGATGCCATTTGTCTGTGTGGAGAGAAATATCCTCGGAGCCGGAATTGATTCTGTGGAATTCCGGGACAGGGAGGCGATATTCAAAGGTGCTGATTATCTTTTGTCAAGCGGACACAAGAATGTGCTGTTCTTCCGGGAGAGCACGGACAGTACGACGAAGGATGAGCGTACCAGAGGTTTCCTGAATGCACTTGAGAAATACAACATCAATACAAATGATGCAAATATAGTTGATGTGACGCTTGAGAACGGAGAGGATGACTGTATGCTTGTCATTCAGAAAGCGCTTCGCAGATACAGACCGACGGCGGTTCTTGCCGGCGGCAACAGAATAACACTCTATCTCATGAAGACTCTCAGGGATCTGGGAATTGACTGCCCGGGAGAGATATCCGTTGTGGGATTTGGCGATGAGAGCTGGTCGGAGCTCACGTATCCGCCGCTCACTATACTGAGAAGAGACGTCAAAGGCCTCAGTACCAAGGCCGTGAATATGTTGTTTGAGAAGATAAATACCGGAACTGTCATTTCGCCTGACTGCTATGCGGATGTGGAACTGGTTGTAAGGAAGTCCACAAAGATGCTGGACAACGGACCATTTGGCGACAAGGCAGCAGCTCCGGATTCGGTGGTTCTGTCGAAGGAAGAGAAGCAGCGGCTCAAAGCCGGACACTACAGAGTTGCGATATCGTTCCACTACACTGGAACTTCCTGGGCAGAGCTTCATGAAAAGGGCATTCGGGAGGAGCTTGAGCAGTTTGGAATAGATGTGGTGTCGGTCATGGATGCGCATTTTGATTCGGAGCTCCAGAACGCACAGCTCGATGGAATCAGGCTTCAGAAGCCAGATGCGGTTATCGCCATTCCTGCGGATGACAGCCGGACCAGAGAGAAATTCCAGGAGCTTTCAAAGGTGTCGAAGCTTGTGTTTATAAGTAACGTTCCCGAGGGCATGTCCAAGAACAGCTATGTGTCCTGTGTATCGGTAAATGAGTCCGAGAACGGCACAAATGCCGGAAGAATGCTCGGCGAATACTGCAAGGAGAATGGCAAAACCAAAGTTGGATTTATAATCCACGGCGCAGTATTCTACGGAACCAGAGTCAGAGACAATGCTGCAGAAAAGACGATAAAGGATACATACCCGGGGGTTGATATAGTGACCGTGAGAGGATTTGGTGAGATATCCAATGCTTATCAGGTTGCGAAGGATGTTATCACGGCGAACCCGGAGATCGAGGCTTTATATGTGAGCTGGGATCAGCCGGCACTTCTGGTCATAAAAGCCCTGAAGGAGCTTGGCAGGGGGGATGTGGCAGTATTCACAACTGATCTTGACCACGGCATCGCCCGCAATATGGAGGATGGCATAGTCAAAGGCCTCAGCACCCAGAGACCATATGAGCAGGGAAGAGCAGCGGCGGCGGTTGTCGCCAAATCGCTGGTCAGCGATGAACCTCTTCCAAAGTATGTGGGTGTACAGCCATATCAGGTTGAACCAAAACAGCTCCGTCTTGCCTGGAAGGAAATCTTCCATGAGTCTATGCCGGACCGGCTGAGGTGATCTTCCATGAGTCCATGCCGGACCGGCTGAGGTGATCTTCCATGAGTCCATGCCGGACCGGCTGAGGTGATTTCTGCGAGTTGGTGCCGGACGGCTGAGACGGTTTTTGTTGGCAGTGTCATGGTGAATTTGGAAAATGAGATGAGAGGAATATGATCCTCGTTTATTAAAAAATATTTTGTATCTTAAATAAGAAAAATGTCCCGTCAGAGATAAAATTTTATCTTTTTGACGGGATTTTTTTTATTTGCGTACAATTTTAATACGGATTTTCGCTATATGAGGTGTATGTGCGAAAAAGAGAGAATTTAATGCACTTTTTAGATTAAAAACTGGGAAAAGCGAAAAAACTAACGAGCGGTAGATAAGAAGCAGAGAGGCATTGAACGAAAGCATGTAAGCGATTGTGTGTAATAAAATTCGGAGAAAAAGAGAGGGACAGGGATTAATAGCATAACAAAAAACAAAAATTTACGTAAATTACGTAAAACAAATATAGAAGTGTATAAGATGAAAAAGTGTTATTTGTGCACAATGATGAATAAAATGAAAATAAAACACTAATTATTGACAAAAACAGACAGAAGATATATCATCAAACCATGCAAGGGACGAAAAACAGTTTAAATTTTACGTAAATATAACCGGTTAGGAACAGTTTTTCGACAACGAGTCAGCACAAACAAAACACATGATAGTGGAGGTAAAAATTATGAGAAAATTTAAAAAGTTATTAGCAGTTGGAGCATGCCTGTGCATGTCACTCAGTTTACTGGCAGGTTGTGGATCAGGATCAGGTAACGGTTCGGGCAGCGGTTCATCTGATTCAGGTACAAAGCAGGAGAGCACAAAGTCATCTGACCTGTCATTTGCATTCTGTACAAACACACTCAACAACACATTCCAGAGTTCGATCGATGCGAAGCTCAAGGAGCTCTGTGATGCAAACGGAATTTCATACACATGTCTTGATCCTGACTACGATCTGAACACACAGCTCAGCCAGTTATCAGATGTGGCAAACAGCGGATACGATGCAGTGTTCATCATCCCGGTTGATTCAGCAGGAATCACATCAGGACTTGCTGAGATCAAGGACGCAGGAATCCCGATCTTCAATGTAGACACAGCAGTTATCGAGGATGATATCGAGAACTTTGTAACACAGTTCGTTGGAACAAATGCATACATGGCAGGACAGCTTGTGGGTGAGCAGATGGCAAAGGATTTCCCTGATGGAGCAGATATAGCAGTCCTTGACTTCCCATCAAATGAGAGCTGTGTAGACCGTGTAAATGGTTTCCTTGACGGACTCGGAGATAACAAGGACAAGTTCAACATCGTGGCACAGCAGGACGGCGAGGCAGCACTTGATGCTTCTATGAGCCTTGCAGAGGATATCATCACAGCAAATCCTGATCTTCAGGCATTCTTCTGCATCAACGATCCTTCAGCACTTGGAGCTGCAGCAGCAGTAAAGGCCGCAAACAAGACAGGCGAGATTGGTGTATACAGTATCGATGCTTCACCAGATGGCAAGCAGGCACTTCTCGACGGTGAGTTCACAGCAGTTGCATGTCAGGTTCCAGTACAGATTGCTGAGTATGCATTTAACGCAGCTCAGAAGTATGTAGGCGGAGATACAACTATCGATGAGAAGAAGGTATACCTTGACTCACACCTTGTACTTGAGGATGAGGCAAAGGAGACACTCAACGACTGGCAGTAAGACAGCCGAAGGGGTCAGACCCCGAAGGCATAACACGGGAACGGCCGGGAACTTAGATTCCCGGCCGGGCTCCCGGAAATAATAGCAAGACGACAAAGATATATCATAGAAACTTGGAGGTTTAATATGGGACAGACAGTTCTGGAAATGATAGGGATAAAGAAAAGCTTCTCTGGAATATATGCCTTAAGCGGCATCGACTTTTCCCTTGAACTGGGAGAGGTACACGCACTGCTCGGTGAGAATGGTGCAGGAAAGTCCACACTGATCAAGGTCCTCGGCGGAATTTACCAGCCTGACAGCGGAATCATCAAGGTAAATGGCAAGGAGGTAAAGATCAACGGAGTTCCGGCTGCCAGAGAGAATGGTATAGGAATAATACATCAGGAAATAGTACTTGTTCCATATCTTTCGGTGGCACAGAACCTGTTTCTCGGAAGAGAGATAAGGACAAAACTTGGAACATTGGACTTTGCAGAGATGAACAGAAGAGCAGAGGAGATGATATCATCCCTCGGCGTGAATATAAAAGCAGATACGATAGTAGAGAATCTGACCATCGCACAGCAGCAGATGGTGGAGATCGTCAAGGCGGTCTCATTCAACGGTAAGATCATAGTTATGGATGAGCCTACCTCATCACTTTCAAATGAAGAGGTGGAGCAGTTATTTGAGATCATTGAGAATCTCAGGAAAAAGAAGGTAAGTATAATCTACATCTCCCATAGAATGGAGGAGCTCTTCAGGATATCAGACAGAGTTACCGTAATCAGGGATGGTGCATACGTAGGAACAAAAAAGACATCAGAGACAAGCCCGAATGAGCTGGTTGCGATGATGGTAGGAAGAGATCTGGAGAGCTTCTATGCAAGAGATTACTGCGACATAGACAAGGCAGAGGTTGCTCTGGAGGTAAAGAATCTTTCCCAGACAGGTGTCTTTGAAGATATAAGTTTTTCGGTACACAAGGGCGAGATCCTGGGCTTCTCAGGTCTGGTAGGTGCCGGACGAAGTGAGATCATGGAGGCGATATTTGGCGCAACACGGCTCACATCGGGAGAGGTGATACTCGGAGGAAAGCCGGTTCACTTCAAGAATCCAATGCAGGCTATCAAGGCAGGCATAGCACTGGTTCCTGAGGACAGAAAGAAACAGGGATTGGTACTTGGCAACAGCGTGGCATTCAACCTCACACTCTCATCCCTCAGATTCTATATGAATGGAATCGCCATAAGCGAGAAGAAACGCGGCGAGGTAATAGACCATTATTCACAGAGACTTAGGATAAAGGCGGCATCGCCAGAGATTGAGGCGGGCAGCCTGTCAGGTGGAAACCAGCAGAAGGTGGTCCTGGGCAAATGGCTTGCGACCAAGCCGGATGTGCTCATTCTGGATGAGCCGACCAGAGGCGTGGATGTAAATGCAAAATTTGAGATATACACAGTAATCAATGAATTGGCAAAGGAAGGCATAGCGATAATTATGGTATCCAGTGAGCTTCCTGAGATCATCAACATGTGCGACAACGTATGTGTGGTCAGAGCCGGAAGACTCGTGAAGAAGCTGTCAAAGGACGAGCTTTCACAGGAAGAGATAATGAAATACGCTGCAGGAGGTATCGAATAATATGGGCGAGACAAAGAAGAATTCAAAGGCAACTTCTATATTGAAGAACAATCCCCTGACATCCATAGTCAAGGGCAACATAGGAATCATAGTGGTTCTGATAATCATGTGCGTGGCTGTAGCATTTGCCACGGATAAATTCCTCACAACAAATAACATAATATCAGTGCTTAGACAGATATCAATCAATACATACATAGCACTTGGAATGACACTCATAATCATACTTGGACACAT
>JAEDGW010000094.1 GCA_016297325.1 Coprococcus sp.
GCACTTGCTGGGTTCCCGGCTGAATATACTGCTGGTTCTGTCCCGGCTGCATCCCTGGATAACTATACTGTCCTGCCTGACCTGCCTGCACTTGCTGGGTTCCCGGCTGAATATACTGCTGGTTCTGTCCCGGCTGCATCCCCGGATAACTATACTGTCCTGCCTGACCTGCCTGCGTCTGCTGCATTCCCGGCTGAATATACTGCTGGCTCTGTCCCGGCTGCATTCCCGGACGGCTATACTGTGGTGTCTGGCCTGGCTGCTGAATCTGTCCCTGTCTCATATACTGTGTCATGTCCATGCCACAATACTTACACACAGCTATATTGTTATCTATCTCCTGTCCACATCTCAAGCATTTCATAACATACCTCCGATTATCTGTTGTATCTCCCCCATATCCTATTACTTTGTAAGATACTTCTTAAGATACTGCCCTGTATACGACTGTGGCACCTCTGCGATCTCCTCTGGAGTTCCCTGTGCAATTACAGTTCCTCCACCGGCGCCTCCCTCAGGTCCCATGTCAATAATATAATCTGCGGTCTTGATAACGTCAAGGTTATGTTCAATGACAACAACAGTGTTGCCACCTTCGCTAAGTCTCCTGAGTATGTCAACAAGCCTGTGTACATCTGCAAAATGCAATCCTGTGGTAGGCTCATCTAAAACGTATATCGTTCTTCCTGTACCTCTTCTCGACAGTTCCGTTGCAAGCTTGATTCTCTGTGCCTCACCTCCAGACAGAGTCGTAGAAGGCTGTCCAAGTTTTATATATCCAAGTCCCACATCTCTGAGAGTCTCTATCTTCTTTAATATACGAGGTACATTTGCGAAGAATTCACAGGCTTCATCCACTGTCATGTCCAGGACCTCATGAATACTCTTGCCCTTGTATTTGACTTCCAGAGTCTCCCTGTTGTATCTCTTTCCTCCACACACTTCACATGGCACGTATATATCTGGAAGGAAATGCATCTCTATCTTGATGATTCCGTCGCCACGGCACGCCTCACACCGGCCTCCGGATACATTGAAACTGAATCTTCCCTTGCTGTATCCACGCGCTTTCGCATCCTTTGTATTTGCAAACAGATCCCTGATCAGGTCAAATGTTCCTGTATAGGTGGCCGGATTAGATCTCGGACTTCTGCCTATAGGTGACTGGTCTATATTGATGATCTTATCAAGTGCATCATAACCTATGATGTGATCGTGCTTTCCAGCCTTTACCCTGCTCCTGTTCAGTCTTCTCGCAAGCTTTTTATACAAAATCTCATTCACAAGCGAACTTTTTCCTGAACCCGACACTCCTGTCACGCAGGTCATGATTCCAAGTGGTATGTCCACGTCTATGTGCTTAAGATTGTTCTCATAAGCATTCTTTATAGTGAGCCATCCTGTCGGCTTTCTTCTGACATCGGGAACCTCTATCTTCTTTCTACCACTTAAGTAATCACCAGTGATTGAATTCTCACACTTCATGATCTCCTCGGCAGTTCCCTCAGCTACCACATATCCACCATCGGCACCGGCTCCCGGACCTATATCTATGATGTGATCTGCCGCTCTCATGGTGTCCTCATCATGCTCGACAACTATCAGTGTATTGCCAAGATCTCTGAGATTCTTGAGCGCTGCGATCAATTTGTCATTATCCCTCTGATGAAGCCCTATACTTGGCTCATCAAGAATATATGCCACGCCCACAAGTCCTGAACCTATCTGTGTTGCAAGTCTGATTCTCTGCGCCTCACCACCAGAAAGTGTACTTGTCCCACGGCTCAGGCACAGATAATCAAGTCCCACGTCAATAAGGAAATGCAGTCTGGATCTGATCTCCTTCAATATGGCGGCACCTATCATCTTCTGTCTGTCTGTGAGCTCCAGATCCTTCATAAACTGAGCCAGCTCTGTAATTGGCAATTCTGTCAGCTCTGCAATATTCCTGTCTCCCACAGTCACTGCCAGAGCAGTTGGCTTTAATCTCTTGCCTCCACAATCTTCACAAGGAGTTATCGTCATATATGTCTCATACTCCGCCTTGGTAGACTCCGCCGACGTCTCTCTGTACCTTCTGGCAACATTCTTCAAAAGGCCTTCAAATGTAATATCATATACGCCTTCTCCGCGCTGTCCTTTATAATGAACCTTTACAGGTCTTGAGTTTTTACCATACAACAAGAGATCCTTTATATCCTGTGGATAATCCTGGAAAGGTGTGTCCAGATCAAATTTATACTCAGCACATAAAGCCTTTAACACCGCATTTGCAAAGCTCTTGCCATCATTACACGACTGCCATCCAAGAACGGTTATTGCACCGTCATTGATAGACATGCTTGGGTCAGGTATCATAAGTTCAGGATCAAACTCCATCTTGAATCCAAGTCCCGCACATGTAGGACATGCGCCAAATGGGTTGTTGAACGAAAAACTTCTCGGCTCTATCTCATCTATGCTGATACCGCAATCCGGGCACGAAAAACTGTCTGAGAAATTGATGACGGTGTTCTCCTTCTGAACGCCATTCTCATCTCTCTCTCCGATCACTTCTATCTTCATGAGCCCCTCTGCAAGCTGAAGCGCGGTCTCTATGGAATCCGTAAGTCGCCGTTCCACATCCTGTCTGACAACCAGACGGTCAACAACTATATCTATATTATGCTTTTTATTCTTATCAAGCTTTATCTCCTCCGACAGTTCATACATACTGCCATCGACAACAACTCTGACAAATCCGCTCTTCTTCGCCTTCTCCAGAAGTTTTACGTGCTCACCCTTTCTTCCCCTGACTACAGGCGCAAGCACCATAAACTTTGTTCTCTCTGGAAGCTTCATGATCTCATCCACCATCTGATCAACGGTCTGTCTGCTTATGACTTTGCCACACTTTGGACAATGCGGTATACCCACCCTGGCATAGAGCAGTCTGAAATAATCGTAGATCTCTGTAACCGTTCCAACCGTAGATCTAGGGTTCCTGTTAGTTGACTTCTGATCTATGGATATCGCCGGTGAAAGTCCCTCTATCTTGTCAACATCCGGCTTCTCCGCCTGTCCAAGGAACTGTCTCGCATACGATGACAGAGATTCCATATATCTTCTCTGTCCCTCTGCATATATCGTGTCAAATGCCAAAGATGACTTTCCTGATCCTGAAAGTCCCGTCACAACAACGAATTTGTCTCTCGGAATCTTGACATTGATATTCTTCAGGTTGTGCGCACGTGCACCTTCAATCGTAATATACTTCCTGTCTATATTCCTGCTGGCATTGAAATAATCATCATCTTTCATGCTTGCATCTGTTATATCTTCCAGATGTTGGCCTTGTTCATAATTCTTATTGTCTTCCATCTCCATCTAACCTTTTCTCTCTATTATTTTTATTTGCTATATCTTACTATCTTTCTTATATCTATTTCTGTATCTATTCCTTTATATATATTATCTCTGAAATTACTTACCCATAATATATCATAATACCTCAAACAATCTTACATATACAAAGACCTGCAAATGCCACAAAATACTATTACTACACTCTCATATATCATGTAAATAGGTGATTAACCACTAATCCTTATCATAGTCCCTGAGTGCAGCCTTGTATACTTTGAGCTGATCCCTGACTTCTGCCGCAACCTCAAAATTGAGATCAGCTGCCGCCATATTCATCTTCTTGGTCAGTTTGGCGATAACCTTCTGAAGCTCCTTCTTGGTCATGGATTCAGCATCCTTATCTTCCTCAGGAAGCTCCTCCTTCTTCACCTCTATAGTTATGAGATCTCTTATGCTCTTCTCAATAGTCTTAGGTGTTATTCCATGTTCCTCATTATACTTCTGCTGTATCTCACGACGTCTGCTCGTCTCATCAAGAGCGTACTTCATGGAACCTGTGATGGTGTCCGCATACATGATAACATGACCGTTTACATTTCGCGCCGCTCTTCCTATGGTCTGTATGAGTGAGGTCTCAGATCTCAGGAAACCTTCTTTATCCGCATCCAGTATTGCCACCAGTGTGATCTCCGGTATATCAAGACCCTCTCTCAGAAGGTTGATTCCAACAAGCACATCAAATACTCCAAGACGGAGATCTCTCACTATCTCAACTCTCTCCATGGTGTCTATATCCGAGTGCAGATATTTTACCTTTATATCATTGTCCCTCATATAACTGGTGAGATCTTCCGCCATGCGCTTGGTAAGCGTTGTTACAAGCACCTTGTGTCCCTGCTCAGTCTCCTTGCGGACCTCCTTCAGCAGATCATCTATCTGCCCCGCAACCGGTCTGACCTCAACCGGCGGATCGAGAAGTCCCGTAGGTCTGATGATCTGTTCAGCCATGAGCATCTGGTGTTCCTCCTCGTATTTGCCCGGTGTGGCAGATACGAACATGACCTGATCCAGCTTCTGCTCAAACTCCTCAAAATTCAGAGGTCTGTTGTCAAGTGCTGATGGAAGCCTGAATCCATAATCCACCAGATTCATCTTACGGGAACGATCTCCCGAGTACATCGCACCGACCTGAGGCACAGTCATATGTGACTCATCTATAATAAGAAGAAAGTCGTCATCAAAGAAATCCAGCAGCGTGCTCGGTGTCTCACCAGCCGATCTACCAGCCAGCGGACCGGAATAATTCTCTATACCAGAACAAAATCCTGTCTCCCTCATCATCTCCATATCAAAGTTGGTTCTCTCCTCGATACGCTGAGCCTCAATGAGTTTGTCCTTTGATTTGAAGTAGGCAACCCTGTCCTTGAGCTCCGCCTCTATCCTCTTGAGCGCCTTCTCCATCTTCTCCTGTCCAACCACATAGTGGGATGCAGGGAACAGACATGTATATGTCAGATCTCTCTTTCCTTCTCCGGTGAGCGGATCAAACTCTGTGATCCTGTCTATCTCATCCCCGAAGAATTCTATCCTTATTCCATCGTCAAATGTTGACACAGGTATGATCTCAAGTACATCCCCGCGCACTCTGAATGTACCTCTCTGCAGATCCATATCATTCCTGTCATATTGAATATCTGTCAGTTCATCAATGACCTGATCTCTGTCCTTTATCATGCCAACTCTGAACGACAGCATCTGATTCCTGTACTCGTCCGGATCACCGATACCATATATACACGACACAGACGCAACCACTATGACATCTTTTCTGTCTATGAGTGCTGCTGTGGCGCTATGTCTCATCCGGTCAATATCGTCATTGATCGACGAATCCTTTGCAATATAAGTATCCGTGGATGCCACATATGCCTCCGGCTGATAATAATCGTAATAACTTACAAAATACTCCACCGCATTGTTCGGGAAAAATTCTTTCATCTCCCCATAAAGCTGCGCCGCCAGAGTCTTGTTATGTGCAAGTATCAGCGTAGGCTTATTCAGCTGCTGTATAACATTCGCCATGGTAAATGTCTTACCTGATCCGGTTACACCGAGCAGCGTCTCGAACTGATTGCCTTCCCGAAAACCCTTTACCAATTTTTCTATTGCCTCCGGCTGATCTCCGGTGGGCTTGTATTCCGATACCAATTCAAAATGATCCATAAAAGTCTCCTTAATAGCAGCCAAGCTGCCACAAACAAATCCCATTGACATAAAGCAACCACAATGCTAATATCTGTTTATAAGGATGCTGTCGATGACAGTTTGCCTGATTATATAATATGATAGAAATAACCGCTTACTTTCTCAGGGTGAGGCGGTTATTTTTTTGTCTTGGAATCATGCTTTCCATGCATGTAACCAAGACTATAAAAAGTCACACACAGTGAAATCACTGCAATTAGGTCACTAATGGTCAGCATAAGCGTACTTCTCCTCTCCAAGATTTCCCACTATCAGGATATCTATGTAATCGAAGCTACTTTCTACTCTTCGCAAAAAACAAACCGCCATCACGCATGACAGCATCCAGGCTAAAGCCTACATCTATTATATCGAACATTCGTTCTTATATCAAGTAAAAACACGGCAGTTGTTCAAGTTTATTTATCCCCTGAACAACTGCCACCATACATCAACTCTTTATTAAAGTAATAGTTCAGCCCTTTGCTCACAACACCTTCTATGCCGCTAGTTCATCCCTCCCCAAGCTTATCTCATAGCAGCCTTTCTCGTCAACAGTTACCAGTATCCTCTCAAATCCAGTATAAAAGCTCAGGATATACAGATTGTCTGCCTTCGCAATAACCACCTCAGCATTCATCTCCGCCAGGTCAGCCAATTTGTCTTTAAGCACGCCCTCGCTGACTCTGATTATCTGTCGCTCCTTCTCCACCTGTTTATTATTCTTAAGTTCCTGATAATAGAGGAAAAGATTTTCCTCAAGTACCTTTGACCTGCAGTAGCATTTATGAAAATAGCTGCCGATGATCATGTAAAGCATGTAGGTTGTCTCCTGCTGTCTGTGTGATGTCTTTTCTGTAAATGAATATCTCATAATCGTTACCTCCATAATGAAAAAATGAAAACAAATCTAAACTGTATCTATAAGTTGTCAAGAGCTTCACCAGCTCACACCTCCACGGTGCCTGCCCCCCAGTCTGTCATTTTTCAGCCGACGACAGTCGCTGTGTCCGTATTCTTTGCTGCCCCGGATACCGGGCAGATGCATATTCAGTTGTCATTTGCAATCTGACCCGTGCCCGAAAGGCAACAAAAAAAGAGTCATGATCGCAGACTTGTAGCACTTGCTACTCATCATGTTTTCAAACTCTTCTACTTAAATATGGTTTATTCAATTTTCATTATGGTTATCAGCAATTTGCTGATGTATCTGTTATATCAGAAACTAAATGTGGTGTCAACATCTTTACAAAAATAATTAAACTACACATTGTTTATTTGTTGAAGTCTCTCTTATTTATAGATAAAATAATGAATTATACTATATATTTACTATCTGAACAGTAAAGGGAGTTAATATGGCAGAATTAGAATCAGTTATAGAACAAAGACTTATCGACCAGTTATGCAGTGGAGAATCTCAATGGACATACAGACCAGATATAAAAACTGAAGAGCAGATATGGGCAAATTTCAAATACATACTTGAGCAAAACAACAAAGCAAAACTTGGAGACCAGCCTCTCACGGAATCTGAATTTGCAAAAATAAAGAACGATGTTTCTCATGCTTCATTCTACGATGCAGGCAAATGGCTTGTAGGCGAAAATGGCAAGGTATATGTGCACATTCAGCGAGGAAATGAACAGCTGCATCTACTTGTTATGAACAACGAGCATATCGCCGGTGGCTCAAGCGTTTACGAGGTTATCAACCAGTATCAGGCATTTACAAATGACGACTATACGGATTCCCGCAATAGACGGTTTGATGTCACACTACTGATAAATGGTATTCCTTTGATACACATTGAATTAAAAAATAAGACACACGCCTACATGGAAGCTTTCAACCAGATAAAAAAATATGTTGGTGAAGGCAAGTTCCGTGGCATATTCTCCAATATTCAAATGTTTGTTGTAAGCAATGCTGCGGACACAAAGTATTTTTCTGCAGCAAGGGAGACTGAACTCAATAAAAAATTTATAACCGGATGGATTGACAAGCACAATGTTCCAGTCTGCGATTATATCGATTTTGCAAGTTCTGTTCTTAGAATTCCTCAGGCACATGAGATGGTGACAAAGTATACTGTTCTCGACAACGAAAAGAAAAAGTTACTTATTCTCAGACCTTATCAGATACATGCAATCGAGGCGATGCGCGAAGCCTCAAAGTGCGGAAAATCAGGCTTTATCTGGCACACCACGGGCTCAGGAAAAACAATGACCTCATATAAGGCAACAAGAAATCTTCTCATGGATATTCCATCCATCGAAAAGACAATATTCCTTATTGATAGAAAGGATCTGGATATGCAGACAAAAATGGCATTCCAGTCATATGCCAACAATGACACTATTGATGTTGATGGAACAGAATATGTTGATACCCTTATTAAAAAGCTGACAGACGGCAAAAGACAAATGATAGTCACCACCAGGCAGAAGCTTCAGACTATGATAAATAAAAAGCTTAAAGAGGGCGACAAGAATTACAGTAAGATTAAAAATCTCAGAGTAGCATTTGTTGTAGATGAATGCCACAGGGCAATAACACCTGAAACCAAACGAAGCATAGAAGCATTCTTCAACAATTCATTGTGGTATGGATTTACAGGAACACCTATATTTGAAGAAAATAAATACGAACAAAAAGGTGATCTGGCGCAGACCACTGAACAGCTTTACGGCGAGTGTCTGCATAGTTACACAATAAAAAATGCCATTCATGATGAAGCCGTACTTGGGTTTATGGTTGAAAATCTCGGTCCTAAAAATGCTGACGTTGATTTATCTGTATTTGACAGCGAAGCTCACATGAGAAGCGTAATTGAAGTCATACTCAACCAGTCCTACACCAAGTTTGGAATGCAGAACGGCAAAGGAAGAACCTATGAAGGACTCCTGACTGTCAAATCTATAGCACGGGCACAGCAATATTATGATATGCTCAAAAAAATAAAATCTGGAAATGATGAGTTGAAAATCAGAGATGAAGTACGAAAGGCTCTCCCTGATTTTCCTAAGTTTGCCATCACATACTCCGTATCTGAAAACGAAGAATCGTCCATGGTAAATCAGGAAAAGATGAAACAGTCAATAGCAGATTACAATGACATGTTTGGAACTAACTATACTATAGAGGGTATAAATGCATATAACAGTAATCTCAATGATCGTTTGGCTAGAAAAGATAAAAAATATCTGGATAGAGGTCAACAGTTAGATCTGGTCATAGTTGTAGACAGACTGCTGACAGGTTTTGATGCGCCTTGTCTGTCCACATTATTCATGGATAGACAGCCTATGAGTCCTCAAGGAATTATACAGGCTTTCTCTCGAACCAACAGACTTTTTGACTCAAATAAACAATACGGTCAGGTTGTAACCTTCCAGTCACCCGGCAACTTTAAGGATGCTATCAATATGGCTCTTAAATTGTATTCCAGAGGTGGTGACGGATGTCCTATAGCCGAGGATTGGGATACCGTCCTCACTAATTTCAAAATTTCCGTCAAAGCAATTCATGGAATGGTAAGAACTCCGAAGGATATAGCTTCCCTCTCTAAAGAACAGAAGAAAGCATTCTTACATCTGTTCAGAGATCTGGACAAAGACTTTGCTCATTTGAAAGCATTTACTAAGTATGATGAATCTATGCTTGACGACTATGACTTCTCCGAAGAACAATACGAAGACTTTGCAGCGATTTATAAGAATGTTGTGGAGGAACTCAAGAAAGATAAACCTGACAATCCTGATGACGAACCTGAAACTGCAGAAGATTATGACCTGAAAGCCTATAGCAAGCTACGCATTGATTTTGAATACATAATTGAACTGCTTCAGGGAATTGTTGAAACATTAAACCCGGACGACAACAATTTTAAGGAATCTGATTTTGAGTATCAGATAAAGGAACTCCGCGCAATAATGTCTGAATTCACGGAAGAAAATCCTCGCCTTGGAGAGCTGATCAATCAGGTTATAGACGAGATTGAACAGGATAAGAACAAATATATCGGGCAGGACATTTATGTAACTATAAACGAAATGAGAACTAATGCCATAGACAAAGAAGTAGCCAAATTTGCTTCAAAGTGGTACCTCGATCCAGAAGACGTCAAATACGAAGTTTATAAATACCGTGATGGTATTATAGCAAATGAAAACAATCTGAAAGAAAATGCAGATTACGCCAAATATAAAGCGGATACGGAGGATGCCCTCCCTAAGTTCAAGTTCCGAAAACTCATGATAGAGGACTTTAAAAACGACCTTATGGAGAATATACTTCCTTTGATATGGTAATCTGAGTACAAGACTCTGAGTTTAATTTATATTATTATGTATATGCTTTCATGCATCTTATTTATGGGCTGCCATTTTTACCGGCAGCCCATTATCTTATATCGGCGTGCACGTATATTTATTTTACTATTCTTTTATACTTTTTGTTATGCATCAGTTCAGAATCAATTCAGATTGGACAGTGATCTCATGATTATATCCACATCCTTG
>JAEDGW010000095.1 GCA_016297325.1 Coprococcus sp.
ATTGCAGGTACAGAGAATAAACTGTCATTTGGTTCAAAAAACAAATAGTTTAGATTTTATAAGACGGTGGTATTGTTTTGATATCACCGTCTTTTATATTGTCTTTTTTATAAATATTAATATGAAAAACACTAATTAAAATTATGTGATTGAGTATGTATTTGATTTTACTATACAAAATGCTTGGTTCAGAAAAAGTGAGTTGACATAACATGCAATATTGCCGTAATAATAGCCTGAATTTTAAAAAATATCAAACTTATATCAATAACTTTGCTATAACATCTAGATTCAATTAAGAAAAAATAGTAAAATATAAGAATGTTTTTAATCGTTAAGATAGTGCAAGATGTAATACATCGGTAAAAGAATACTTAAAAGGATAGATGGAGGTACTTGATAATGAAAATTGGTGTTCTTGGAGCAGGCGGCTGGGGGTCCGCACTGGCTAATTTACTGGCTGGAAATGGTCACGAGGTGATCGTTTGGTCTATAGATGAAAGAGAGGTTGCCATGCTCAGAGAGTTTCATGAGCAGAGAGACAGGCTGCCGGGCGTTATATTAAACAACAGCATAGATTATACAACAGATGCCTCGAGTGCTGTTACGGGACAGGATATGGTAGTGTGTGCCATCCCTTCACCATTTGTCAGAAGTACAGCCAGGAGCGTTGCCGGATATGTACAAGAAGGGCAACTGATTGTGAATGTAAGTAAGGGTATTGAGGAGTCAACTCTTATGGCACTTGTGGAGATTATTGAGTCGGAGATTCCTCAGGCACATGTTGCAGTTTTGTCCGGTCCGTCTCATGCTGAAGAGGTTGGCAGAGAAATACCTACCACGGTAGTTGCAGGAGCCCGTGATATTGAGATTGCCAAGATAGTCCAGAATGCATTTATGAATGATTATTTCAGAGTTTATACAAGCACAGATGTTACGGGAATTGAACTTGGAGGTTCAGTGAAGAACGTCATCGCGCTTGCAGCCGGAATATCTGATGGCCTTGGCCTTGGAGACAATACAAAAGCTGCGCTCATGACACGTGGAATGGCAGAGATTATGAGACTGGGGCTGGCAATGGGCGCTGATGTAAAGACCCTTTCAGGACTTTCTGGCATGGGGGATCTCATCGTAACATGTACATCACTTCATAGCCGGAACAGAAATGCCGGATATCTCATAGGACAGGGAAAGACATATGAGGAGGCGATGGCTGAGGTAAAGATGGTTGTTGAGGGCGTCTACTCGGCAAAAGCTACACTTGCTCTTGCAAGAAAATATGGTGTTGAAATGCCAATTGTTGAAGCTGTAAATAATGTGCTTTTCAATGGTATGACAGCAAAAGAGGCACTCACAGAACTGTTAAACAGGGATAGAAAAAGTGAACTATAAAAATAGAAATTAGGACAAATGTGAACATATATTTCTTAAAAATTGTTTTTTGTTTACAAACTGTTTACAATTACTGAGTGTTATGATACATTGAACTGTAATAATGTCGTCTATGGGGAGAGTCTGTTCTGACATCCGGGGATAGATGATTATGATCAGATTATAAGGAAAGAGGTAATGAGAATATGACGAAGACTACAAAGAAACTCATAGCTTTGCTGTTGGCTGTTGTTATGATCACAACGTTGATCTCACCTTCTAATTATAGTTGGACAAGTGCAGCTGAAGCAAGAACAGGGAATGAAAGCGCAACCCCGACAGATTCGATAGCTTTGCTGTCAGATGCGCAGAATATGGGGGAGATGGACAAATACATCACCGGCGTAATTATTCAAGGTGCTGATGGTAAGGTATATGGTTCAAGCAATACAAGCCATAAGATATATAAGCTTCCGCTTGACCCTAACGATTCAACAAAACAGGGAACAACAACGCAGATGGCTATGGATATCACGTTTGACATTGATACGGTCAATGCGATCATAGCATCGGGAGAGGATGCTTCATTTACGTATAAGCTTCCTGATAATATAAAGCTCGGTAACAATGTGTATGACAAACCGATATCAAAGGATGGCGTGCAGATTGGTTCATATTCAGTTGTAGACGGCATTCTTACTACTATTATATTTAAGGATAAGCTTGTTGAGAATGTCGAGCTTGAGGCGAGCTTCTCCGCATGGGTAACATTTGATCTTTCAAAATACAATGAAAAGAATGAAATTGAGAATAAGTTTACAAGCAAGATAACTGTCAACGTACCAGTTGACTTCAAACCTGATGTAGATTTGATGAAGTCTGTTTCAAACGGATATACAGCAAATCCTGATGATGGTTATGTATATTTTGATTACACTGTAGAAGTTTCTTCAAAACATGGAACAGCATCAGCTGAGGGGACAACTCCTGATCTCATATTTAAAGATGTTATATCGAATGATCTGGTAGGGGTGCTTCCAGATGTGGTTAACATAAAAGTTGAAGATCCATCAGGAAATGATATTTCGTCGAAACTTTCCTATGACAGTAGTTCGGCCACGATTTCCGGAACACTTCCAAATCTTGGTGCAAAGCAGTCTTACAAAGTTACATACACGGTAAAGAGTGAAGTTGGTGATCTTGGACAGGACATCGTAAATCTGAATCAGAAAAATCAGGCTGATGTGGACAACAATACAGTAAGTGATTCTGAGCAGACAAACAAATCATATAAATATGTAAAAGATGGCGCTACAGATCTTAAGCTCAAGAAAAGTGTTTCTAACGTGACGGCTGATTCTGAGAACAGAACGATTACATTTAATTATAATCTTGTAATAAGTTCTGAGTACGGAACGGATGGTGATATTGATCTCAATGATGTTATATCAGGTGAGCTTGATTCCAGACTTGGTTCAAACGCTAAAAGAAAAGTTCAGAATATAATTGTAAAGAAAAAGAATCTGAATAATTGGCAGGACACGGTCCTCACTGATGAGAATTATGTGAAAGGACCTGATGGAGATATTGCAAATGATGGTCAGGTGCTTACCGGAACGCTTCCAAAGCTTGATGCGAACAATCAGTATGAGATAAGTTATGATATTGTCATATATGATATTGATGATGGTGTTGGTACCGTCAAGGTGAATTCGGATAATACAGCGACAGCAGATGATGGTAAGAACACTTCCACAGAGACATCACACAGAGATATAGATTATAATGGTGGTAAGAAGACTCCAAAGGTATCAAAGAAAGGTGCCCTTTCAGAAGATGGAAGCAAGATTACATGGACCATCACTATAAATGAGGACAAAAAGAAAGATCTTACAGATGTAACTATCACAGATATATATAAGAAGAATGATAATGTAGTTGATGAGGATAAGAATTGCGACGTAGAGATTAACGGAACCGCTTCAGCAACAAAGATCTCTCTTCCGGCAAACATAGTTCTTGATGGCGGTAAAGCATATCTTACAGATGGAACTAATAAGATTGAACTTTCCGACCGCAGATCAAAGATTGTTCTCACATATGAGACCGCTGTCACAGAGGGTGAGAAGCTTACTGATACATATTACAACGAAGTAGGTATAACTAAGGGAACTGATTCAGACAGCGCAAATGACAAAGTAGAAATTGATAATGGTGGTGTAAAAAAGAAATTTGTTGGCATCACAGATGGTGATGATATCAGCGTACTTGCATGGAAGACTACTATTTCAGGAAAGATAACAGCAGGCAGTACATATTCAGATAAGATTGACAAGAAGTGGCCTGATGTTGACAGATCTGATCACTATTTTACGAATGAACAGATCAATAATATCCATGTCGGTGATTTGGTTCAGGGCACAGATTATAAGTTGAGCTATCAGATAACTGAATTTTGTGGATGGGAGAATCAGCGAGTTGTTGATGATCTTTCGGGTATAAGTAATCCTTATGATATCATGGGTTTTGTCATTACATTCTTAAAGGATGTTGATTACGCCGACGGACAGACACAAAACATTGAGCTTACATATTCAACAACAGTAAAAACTGATGCTGATAATTATGAAGCTAAGAATGATGGAACATTTACTACTTCAAATTCATCAAAGGATGTTTCGGATTCTTACGTGGTCAAGAAAAAGACTCATGGAGCCATTGTGAAGAAGTACAGCATCAGCAATGGTGTTGACGAGAAGTCCAGCATTGTTGGATATGTAAAAGATGATAATGTATTTATATACAAAGTAGTTCTTAACGAAAATTTTGTATATGGAAAAGGTGATGTCCTTGATTTTTATGACGTTTTGCCTGAGGGAACAAGTCTTGATACACAGTATATAAATAATCACCGCAATGAGATACTTCCAAATGGAACGGGAGAGTGTGTTTCAGGCCTTGATGGAGTATATTTTGCAACATATTATGCTTACAATAAGACCAACCCTTCAACAGGTTTGGGAGGTTCAAATCACGTAAAGAATGTATCTGTTAATGGCAATAGGCTTAGTTTCAGCATTGATGACATGACTGTCTGGGATAATAAAGTTAAAATAGAGATGTACTATGCTGTAAAGGTAGATGCAGATGTTGATGCTGCTATTAGTGAGAATGACAGGACATTTGTCAACAATTGTTCTGGAACAATAACATCATCAGACGGTTCAAATACTACAGAAACCGACAGCTCATCTGTAACTGTAACAAAGCCATCTATGTCAAAGACAGCTGGATCATTTGATAAGAATACAAAGAGCATAGAATATACTGTAAATATCAATGAAGATGGCAAAATGCTTGGAACAACAGGAACAGTTACTGTAGTTGACACATATGACTATTCATCTGCTGCATCAATTGATAATGTATATCTTAAGTCCGATTCACTTCAGCTTGTATATGCTGACACAGGAAGGAATGTTCCTTCTAATCTGTACAGTTATACATATGTAGATGATAACAGTGCCAAGAAATCTACACTGACACTCAATGTGCCTGATTCTACAAAACTGATATTAAAGTATAAATATGTGCTGTCATACACAGGCGCACTTGATACTACTATAAGTAACCAGGTGGGTATTCTTGGCTCAGTCAGTTCTGCGGACAGCAGCAGGGTTGAGACAGAAGTACACGATGATGGAGTTAATTACGTATCAAAGGTTAAGCAGTTCCATTTGACAATAATCAAGACTGATGCAGTCATGTCTGGAATAAAACTTAAAGGAGCAGAATTTGAACTTTACAGATACGGATCACCGGATGATCTTTCAGATACAAGCTGGCATCTCATAGAGCCTGATACGAGCGAAGAGCGAATCACGAATGCAGAAGGTAAGCTCACACTCAGAAGTCTGTATTATAACTTCTATTATAAGCTTGTTGAGGTTAGTGCACCGGATGGATATAAGACTCTTGATGAGCCTGTATATATTTACAACCTTAACGCTGATGCGGATTCGAAGAAGGGCCCTATACTTGAAGGTATAGATGATGTCAAATATCCTATATTAAGCGGTACTAGTATGGGAGAAGATAAGATTGCCGATTTCGATCTCCCTATAAGTAATCAGCCGGAAGACAGAAAGATACAGGTAAAGAAGCTGTGGAAGGATGCAAATAATTCAACACTTTCAGATGAGAACATTCCTGTGGATGGCGATCTGGTTGTGAAAATATATTCATCAACAGTATCTTCGAGTTATGATAAAAACAGTACACCTGTTGCAACAGTTAAACTTAATAGGGGCAATAACTGGACAAGTGATGAGCTTTCCCTGCCAGTTGTAGACAGTAACAATAAGAATCTATTCTATTTTGCTGAAGAGGAATTCTCAGATGAGAACTTTGCGGTGTCATATAACAACAATGGTACAGTAAATGGCATGATCACCATTACGAATACAGATAAGACTGTCCGAGTTGAAAAGACTGAGATTCCAGTGACAAAGGAATGGGTCGACAACAATAACAAGCTGAATAAGAGACCGACAAGTGTCACTGTTGATCTGGCTGTTGAGAAGGCTGATGGAACAGCAGATATAATCGCTGATAAGCAGATCGTTCTTAGCGAAGAGAACGGATGGAGCGGTACATTTACGGATCTTGACAAGAAAGATGCAGACGGCAACATTATCAAATACACAGTTGTTGAGAATGAGGTAAGCGGTTATACAGGAGATGTAGACGTAACCCGTGATTCTGACGGTGTTGTAACTAATGTAAAGATTACGAATACAATCAATGTTGGAAGACTTCAGATCATCAAGATGTTTGATGGCGGAGATTCACTTACAGATGCACAGAAGGCAGCCATAACATTTGATATTACAGGTCCTGCGTCATATGAGGGCGTGACCCATATATCATATGATCAGTTTGTACTTGGAAGCTATGTGATTGACAACGCTCCAGCCGGAACATATACGGTCACAGAGTCAAATGCAGACATAGATGGTTACAAGCACACTGTAACATGTGAAGTGAATGGCAATACAATAGCCATCGGAGATAACGTGACGGTTATCGATGGGGATATAACTGCTATAACATTTGTAAACAAGTATGAAGAGCTTGTCGACATCAGTGGAACAAAGACATGGGATGATGCTGATGATCAGGATGGCATGAGACCAGAGAACATCACAGTCCGTCTGATGAATGGCGATGATGAGGTGGACAATGTTACTGTGACACCAGATGCTATTACAGGAGAGTGGACATACAGTTTTACAGGCCTTCCTAAGTATGATTCGACTGGCAATGAGATAAAGTACAGCGTCAAGGAAGATGCGGTTACGGGATACGATGCTGAGATTACAGGATATGATATCTTGAACAAGCATACACCTGAGACCATCAATATCAGTGGAACAAAGACATGGAGTGATGGTGACAACCAGGATGGAACAAGACCTGGCAGTATCACAGTCAATCTTCTTGCAAATGGTGTAAAGTATGCAAGCAAGAAGGTAGAGCCTGATGCTTCAGGCAATTGGAAGTACAGCTTCACAGATCTTCCAAAATACAGCAATAAGCAGGTGATCGTATATACGATTACAGAGGATGCAGTTGAAAACTATTCAACAGCAATAGACGGATACAATGTAACAAACAGTTATACACCTGGTAAGACTAGCGTATCAGTGACAAAGAACTGGGACGATGCGAATAATCAGGATGGCAAGAGACCTGAGAGCATAAAGGTTCAGCTCTACGCTGACGGTTCTCCTGTTGGAGAAGAGATCACTTTGACAGCAGACGATGGCTGGACATATACATGGTCTGGTCTTGCAGTAAAGAAGGCTGGTCATGATATTGCGTATACAGTGAAGGAGACTGAGATTCCTGAGGGATACACATCAGGTGAACCTACAGGCAATATGACGGATGGATTTACTATCACGAACAGTTATACACCTGAGACAATTGATGTAAGTGGAACAAAGACCTGGGATGATGGTAATAATCAGGATGGAACAAGACCTGGCAGTATCACAGTCAATCTTCTTGCAAATGGTGTAAAGACAGCCAGCAAAGAAGTAACACCTGATGCTGATGGCAATTGGACATACAGCTTTGCAGATCTTCCAAAATATAATGATGGAACTTTGATAGTTTATACAGTATCAGAGAAAAATGTTGAAGGATATGATACGGCAGTTTCCGGATACAACATCAAGAATACCTACTCACCTAAGAAAACTCAGATTTCTGTCACAAAGAAATGGGTTGATGCAGACAATCAGGATGGCAAGAGATCAAACAAGGTTAAGGTTGTTCTTCTTGCTGATGGGGATGTTATAACTGATTCAGAAGCTGAACTGAGCGATGACAACAACTGGGCACATACATGGACAGGACTTGATGTCAACAAGAATGGTAACAAGATTACATACACTGTAAAGGAGATAAGTGATCTTGGAGATTATACTTCTGAGACAACTGGAAGCGCAGAAGACGGATTTGTAATCACGAACAGCTATACACCTGAGAAGATAGCGATTAGCGGAACAAAGACATGGGATGACGCAGATAATCAGGATGGCAAGAGACCTGAGAGCATAAATATCAACCTGTTTGCAGATGGTGTAAAGTATGCAAGCAAAAAGGTTGAGCCAGATGCTTCTGGTAACTGGAAGTACAGCTTCACAGATCTTCCAAAATACAGCAACAAGCAGGAGATCGTATACACGATCACAGAGGACGCAGTTGAAAACTATTCAACAGCAATAGATGGTTACAATGTAACAAACAGTTACACACCTGGTAAGACAAGTATATCAGTTACAAAGAACTGGGACGATGCGGATAATCAGGACGGCAAGAGACCGGGCAGTATAAAGGTTCAGCTCTATGCAGATGGAACTCCTGTTGGAGAAGAGATCACATTGACAGCAGATGACGGATGGACTTATACCTGGGATAATCTTGCAATATATAGTGCAGGACAGAAGATCACATATACCGTAAAGGAGACTGAGGTTCCTGAGGAATACACATCAGGTGAACCTACAGGCAATATGGCAGATGGATTTGTCATCACAAACAGCTATGTACCGGAGACAACGCAGGTCAGCGGTACAAAGGTATGGGATGATGCAGATAACCAGGATGGTATGAGAGACGAAAGTATCACTGTCAACCTGCTTGCAAATGGCGTGAAGAAGGAATCTAAGACCATTACAGCAGCGGATAATTGGGAGTTTACATTTACCGGTCTTCCAAAATATGAGGATGGTCATGAGATCACATATACCGTTACTGAGGATGCTGTTGCAGGATATGACACAGATATAACTGGTGATGCTGAGAATGGTTACACGATAACCAACAGCCATACACCTGAGACGATCGATATCAGTGGAACAAAGACCTGGGATGATGGCAATAATCAGGATGGAACAAGACCTGACAGCATAAAGGTTAATCTCTATGCTAATGGCGCAAAGTATACAAGCAAGGATGTTGAGCCAGATGCATCAGGCAACTGGAAGTACAGCTTTGCAGATCTTCCAAAGTACGATAACGGTCAGGAGATCGTATACACTGTAGCAGAGGAGAATGTAGAGGGATATACAGCAGAAGTTACAGGATATAACATCAAAAATAGCTACACACCAGGCAAGACCATGGTTAAGGTAAGCAAGATCTGGGATGATGATGACAACAGGGACGGAAAGAGATTAGAGACAGTTAGCGTTCAGCTCTATGCAGACGGCGTGGCATATGGCGATGCTGTAACTCTTACAGAGGCGATGGGCTGGACATATACATGGACAGATCTTGATGAGAAGAAAGCCGGACAGACTATAGTTTATACAGTCAAAGAGGTTGGCAGCCTTGGTGAGTATACATCAGTTGTAAGTGAGGACGGACCAAACAGTTTCATAATCACGAACAGCTACACACCAGAGAAGATAAATATTTCAGGAACAAAGACCTGGGATGATGCAGATGATCAGGATGGCAAGAGACCAGAGAGTATCAAAGTCAATCTTTATGCAGACGGTGTGAAGTATGCAAGCAAGGATGTTGAGCCAGATGCATCAGGCAACTGGAAGTACAGCTTTACAGATCTTCCAAAGTATAGTAACGGTCAGAAGATCGTATACACTGTAACAGAAGATAACGTAGATGGATATACAGCAGAGGTTACAGGATATAACATCAAGAACAGTTACACACCAGGCAAGACCATGGTTAAGGTCAGCAAGATCTGGGATGATGACAACAACAGGGACGGCAAGAGATTTGAGACAGTTAACGTTCAGCTCTATGCAGACGGCGTGGCATATGGCGATGCTGTAACTCTTACAGAGGCGATGGGCTGGACATATACATGGACAGATCTTGATGAGAAGAAAGCCGGACAGACTATAGTTTATACAGTCAAAGAGGTTGGCAGCCTTGGTGAGTATACATCAGTTGTAAGTGAGGACGGACCAAACAGTTTCATAATCACGAACAGCTACACACCAGAGAAGATAAATATTTCAGGAACAAAGACCTGGGATGATGCAGATGATCAAGATGGCAAAAGACCAGAGAGCATCAATGTCAACCTTTTGGCAGACGGTGTGAAGTATGCAAGCAAGGTTGTAGAGCCAGATGCCTCAGGTAACTGGAAGTACAGCTTTACAGATCTTCCAAAGTACAGTAATGGTCAAAAGATCAAAT
>JAEDGW010000096.1 GCA_016297325.1 Coprococcus sp.
AGGCAAATGAGGAGCTTTACAGAAAGAACGCTATCCTCGAGAGAATCACAGAGCCAGATAGACAGCTCATGTTCAGAGTACCATGGGTAGATGACAACGGACAGGTACAGGTCAACAGAGGTTTCCGTGTACAGTTCAACAATGCCATTGGACCATACAAGGGAGGTCTCAGACTTCACCCATCAGTAAACCTTGGTATCATCAAGTTCCTTGGTTTCGAGCAGATCTTCAAGAACTCACTTACAACACTTCCAATCGGTGGTGGTAAGGGTGGTTCAGACTTCGACCCTAAGGGCAAGTCAGACAGAGAGATTATGGCATTCTGCCAGAGCTTTATGACAGAGCTTTCAAAGTATATCGGTGCTGATGTCGATGTTCCAGCTGGAGATATCGGAACAGGCGCTAGAGAGATCGGTTTCATGTTCGGTCAGTACAAGAGAATCCGCGGATCATTCGAGGGAGTTCTCACAGGTAAGGGTCTTACATATGGTGGATCACTTGCTCGTACACAGGCTACAGGTTACGGATTACTTTACCTTACAAATGCACTTCTCAAGGATCACGACATTGATATCGCAGGCAAGACTTGCGCTGTATCAGGTGCTGGTAACGTTGCAATCTACGCAATCGAGAAGGCTCATCAGTTAGGTGCTAAGTGTGTTACATGTTCAGATTCTACAGGTTGGATTTACGATCCAGAGGGAATCGATGTTGCACTTCTTAAGGAAGTTAAGGAAGTTAAGAGAGCACGTCTTGATGCTTACGCTGCTGCTAGACCATCAGCTGAGTACCATGTAAAGAAGGATGCAAATGATCACGGTGTATGGTCAATCAAGTGTGACCTTGCTCTTCCATGTGCTACACAGAACGAGCTTAACCTTGACGACGCTAAGATGCTTGTTGCAAACGGTGTTATCTCAGTAACAGAGGGTGCTAACATGCCTACAACTCTTGATGCTACTAAGTATCTTCAGGAGAACGGTGTTCTCTTCGTTGGTGGTAAGGCTGCAAATGCAGGTGGTGTTGCTACATCAGCTCTTGAGATGAGCCAGAACAGCGAGAGACTTTCATGGACATTTGAGGAAGTTGACGGCAAGCTCAAGGGAATCATGGAGACAATCTACGCTAACATCTCAGATGCAGCAAAGAGATACGACATGACAGTTGGTGGAAATGCAGACTATGTTGCAGGTGCTAACATCGCTGGCTTCGAGAAGGTTGTTGACGCTATGCTTGCTCAGGGTGTTTGTTAATCCTAAGCAATAGGCGTGAGCCACATCTTCAAATCAACTAGACATAAGATTATAATATAAGACTATAGACGTCCATCTGTGGAGTGATCCGCAGATGGGCGTTTTTTGTGCATAGAACTCGCCCCGGGATAGTTATACGTGATTGGATACACAATATGTAGACTCCATCTTCATAATTATCATGAGGCGAATTCCTTTTTTTAAAGTTCGTTTAAGTTTGACAGGTTATTATAGCATCATCAAGAGGAGATAAGACAAGAAAGGATGATGCTTATGGCAGTTGATACATTTAAAAGATATGAACTTAAGTACATGCTTGACAGAGAGCAATATGAACAGATAATGAGTGAGATGATAAGGTATATGCAGCCGGACCGGTTTGCGCACAGCCAGATCATTAACATATATTTCGATACTCCTTCCCACAGACTCATCAGAGACTCCATAGAAAAGCCGGTTTATAAAGAGAAACTCAGGCTCAGAAGCTATGGAGTCCCGGATGATGATTCGGAAGTTTTCATTGAACTCAAGAAGAAATACAAATCCGTGGTGTACAAGAGAAGGTTGGAGGTGCCAGAGCAGGAGGCGATGGATTATCTGGTGGGCGGACAGCCGCTGCATGCAGACTGTCAGATAGGCAGAGAGATTGATTACTTCATGCAGGTGTACAAAGATCTGGCACCTGCGGTGGTGCTTTCGTATGAGAGAGATTCTTACAAGGGAATAGATGACCCGGATCTCAGGATCACATTTGACTACAATATACTGTGGCAAAACGATGAGCTGACACTTCAGAAGGAACCGTATGGGCACAAGGTCATACCGGAATACAAGGTGTTGATGGAGATCAAGATGGCGGGAGGATTTCCGCTGTGGCTGTCGCATCTGCTGACAAAATATGGAGCGTACAAAACGTCATTTTCCAAATATGGAGAGGCGTACAAGCAGATGGTAGGTTGACATAAAATGGCCGTGAAAAGATGATTTGAATGAAAGTACATGATTGTACAAAATCTGTAAAACAAACAGAAATATATAGAAAATATATAAACAGAAGCAAGAAGTCCGCAAGGACATATAAGAATAAATAGTAACGATATAAACTTAAAAATGTAGAAGTTATGTAAACAAGTATAATATCAGACATTATCAGGAGGAAATAGAAGATGACAGGATTATTTGACAGTGTATTTGGGACGGCGGCGACGATAACAGTGCAGGAATTTCTGATCTGCATAGCAGTATCTCTTGTGATAGGAGTATTTCTTGCACTGGTGTACGCATTCAGAAGCAAATATACCCAGAGCTTTCTTGTGACACTGGCCCTTATCCCAGCGGTTGTGTGCGTGGTGATCATGATGGTAAATGGCAATGTCGGAGCGGGCGTTGCGGTGGCAGGCGCATTCAGCCTTGTGAGGTTCAGATCGGTTCCCGGCTCGGCGAAGGAGATATGCGCCATATTCCTTGCAATGGGAGCTGGACTTGTTACCGGAATGGGATTTATAGGATATGCAGTATTATTTGCCGTCATACTTGGCGGAGCAATGTTCATTTGCAGCCTTACGGGATTTGGCGGAGGAAGGGATGAAGAAGAGAGAACCCTGAAGATCACCGTGCCTGAAAATCTCGACTATACAGAGGTATTTGATGAGATACTTGCCGATTGTACAGATAGCTACAGACTGACAAATGTGAAGACGACCAACATGGGAAGTCTGTTCAAGCTTACATATGTGGTGAAGCTTAAGAAGGATACAAATCAGAAGGATATGATAGACAGACTCAGAGTGAGAAATGGCAACCTGGAGATCATGCTGACACAGGTTGATACAGGAGACATGACACTGTAGAAGTTAGTTTGTGTTGGCAGAATGCAATAGTATAGTATAGAAGCTGATAGATACAGGAACTGATATTGACTATATAGTGCCATACTATAATTTAGGAAAGATGGCAGATGGAATAGTAAGGAGTTGGTAGTATGAGGAAAAATAAGTATATGAGATATAGAGTGGGCATAAGCAAATGTTTGGCGGTTGGAGTTACTGCGGCTATGTGCATGGCAATGCTTGCCGGATGTTCGTCAAGTCAGAGCACGGGCAGTGAAAGTGCAGCCTCGGGTACAGAGGTGACAAGTGCTGTAAGCACAGAAACGGACGCTGATGTGGACAGTGATAGCACAGAAGCGGCAAATGCATCAACTACGAGTACAAAGACAGAGATGACCGTGGAGGAAATGCAGGCGGTCATAGACGAGGCAATGAGTGATGCTGATATTGACGTAACGGATATGTTCACGAAGCGGGATCTGGCCGGTACATATGATGAGAGCGAAGCTGTGAAGATCACCCTGTCTGAAAAGACAGCCACCTGCTCAAGCTCAGATGTACAGATAGAAGATGGTGTGATTACGATCAAGGCGGCAGGCGTGTATGTGCTGTCAGGCACCCTCTCTGATGGCACGATAGTTGTAGATGCGGGTGATGATGACAAAGTACAGCTTGTGCTTGACGGTGCTTCCATCACGGCTGCGGACTATGCGGCTATATATGCAAAGAATGCTGACAAAGTATTTGTGACACTGGCAGAAGGAACTGACAACAGTCTCACGGTGTCCGGTGACTATGTGCAGACGGATGACAACAATGTAGATGCAGTCATATTTGCCAAATGTGACCTTACACTGGGTGGCAGCGGAAGCCTGACGGTCAAGGACACCACTGGGCATGGGATCGTGTCCAAAGACGACCTGGTGGTAACGGGTGGAACCTATACGATAGACAGTCAGGATCACTGTCTGAATGGTAAGGACAGCGTTAGAATTGCGGACGGAACATTTAACCTGAGCTGCGATGAGGATGGCATACACGCCGGAAATGACGACCAGCAGGATGGATATGTATATATAGAGGGCGGAGATATCAATATATCTGTGGGGGATGATGCGATACACGCTGAGGGCCTGCTCATCATAACTGGCGGCGACATAGATATAACCAAGTGCTACGAGGGCGTGGAAGGCCACAAGATCCTTGTGACCGGTGGTGATATAGATGTGGTGTCAAGCGATGACGGTTTCAATGCGGCCGGCGGAAGCTCCAGCTCGGATAGTTCGGACGACAACAAGGGCGGCTTCGGAGGAGGTCCAGGCGGCAATGCGGATGGCAATACCCCACCGGCAAGACCTGATGACAGTGGTCAGAGCATCGACAGTTTGGACGCAAGCAGTGCAGATCAGAATACCCCGCCTGCAAAACCGGGTGAAAGTGGCCAGAGCAGCGACAGTTCGGACGCAAGCAGTACAGATCAGAATACCCCGCCTGCAAAACCAGGTGAAAGTGGTCAGGGAAGTGACAATTCAGATCCGAGCAGCACAGATGCTAATACATCAACTTCAAAAATGGATGAAAATACACAGAGTGCGGATGATGACACAAACAACACAGACAGCAACAGGCCTGAACTTCCGGGAAAAGGAGGACAGCCGGGCGGCTCAGACATGGCAGGCGGCCCTGGCATGGGCGGTGTAGACATGGATGCTGACTACGACGCATATATTCTTATCACAGGAGGAACGATAAATATAAATGCAGATGGCGATGGAATAGACTCCAACGGTTATCTTGGAATCACAGGAGGCAGCATATACGTGCTCGGCCCTTCCAATAACGGAAATGGTGCCCTTGACTATGGGATCTATGCGGCGATAACCGGTGGTGAGATAGTAGCTGTAGGCGGTTCCGGCATGGCTCAGAGATTTGGCGATGAGTCCACGCAGTGCTCGGCACTTATAAACTTTGACGAGTGGATCGATGCCGGAGAGACAGTCACACTCACTGATTCTGATGGCAAAGAGGTATTCAGCTATAAGGTAGACAAGAAATTCAACTCAGTGGTCATCAGTACCGCAGACATGAAACAGGGAGAGACTTATACACTGACAGTTGGCGATCAGAGCAGCACATTTACGCTGGATGATATCACCTACATCGAGGGCTCAGGCGGAATGCAGGGGCCGGGCGGCAACTCTGGAAATGGTGATATGCAGAGACCGGATGGCAGTTCAGATAATGGAAATATGCAAAGACCAGGAAGTGAAAACGGCAATAGTAACACTCAGACCTCAGATCAAAGCCAGGTAGACAGTGAAAAAAGCGATTTACAAAGTACGGACAGCAGTCTGCAGAATATAGGTGGCAAAGAAAATACAGATAGTAATTCACAGAATACAGACAGCATGAGCATATAGAAGATAATTCCAGACACTTTATTATCCAAAACAGTTGATTAATTTGCAAAAATGCTTAATATTATAAAGACATGACATTTTGTAGTTAATACTTAGTTGGAAAAAGGAGCAGGTATCCGATCAATATAGTGCAGGAGGAACAGAGCATATGAAGTTATATGTTGCAAGACACGGAGAGACAGAGTGGAACAGACTCAACAAGGTCTGTGGCAGGACGGACTCTCCGCTTACAGAGAAAGGACTTCAGCAGGCTCAGATCCTTGCAGAGAGATTGGATAGCTGCTCTATTGATGTGATAATAGCATCGCCGCTTTCCAGGGCGCAGGAGACAGCCAGAGCGGTTGCGGAGAGGAAACATTTGCCTGTCATCACGGATGAGAGACTTATAGAACAGGATTACGGTGTGTATGAAGGCGTTCAGAGAGACGACAGTGACTTCCTGAACAACAAGAGGATGTTTGCATACAGATATCCCGGCGGTGAATCCATGATGGATATCGCCAGAAGAACCTACGATCTGATAATTGAGACCCGTGAGGCCTATCCCGATTCGTCGGTACTGTTTGTCTGTCACAATGGAATATGCAGGGTTATATGCAGTTATTTCAGAGATATGACCAACGAGGAGTATTTTGGATTCAGCCAGGATAATTGTGGGTACAATATCTACGAGTGCTGATCTGAGAAGGAGTGTTAATATATGAAGGAATTGCTTATAGATTCATTTAAGGATGCGTTGTTTGACACGGTGAAGCTCATTCCGTTTTTGCTTGTCACCTATGTGGTCATGGAGTGGCTTGAGAGAAAAACGGCGGGAAGGCAGGCACATGTACTTGGCAAGGCGGAGAAGCTTGGCCCATTGCTTGGCGGTGTTCTGGGAATAGTGCCACAGTGTGGATTTTCACTTATGGCTTCAAACCTTTACAGTGGAGGCGTGATAGGTGCAGGTGTTCTTATTGCAGTTTTTATGTCAACCTCAGACGAGATGCTGCCGATCATGCTGTCAAATGATGCGATAACAGCAGGGACAATAATCAAGATCCTTGCCACAAAAGCGGTCATAGCTGTTGTGACGGGATATATAGTTGGATTTGTGCTTGACAGAATGAGGAAGCCAGTTCAGGTTAAGAGAATAGAACATATCCATGGTAAAGATATGCATGACGTCCATGTACACAATAGCGACCATGGAGACAGGGGGGCTGAGACGTCGGCAGAAAGCTCCAGGCATCCGCAGAACATAGCATATGACGGCGTTGCTGAGAAAAAAGGCAAGGGCCATGTGCATGATTATGTCCATGAGCACAGTCATGACCACGGACATTACGGCGAGAAGAATATACATGAAGTATGCGAGCAGGAGCACTGCGACTGTGAGGGCGGAGTCTTTAGATCTGCGCTGGTTCACACGGCAAAGATAGCTGTGTTTATATTCATATTTACATTGGGGATAAATGTGGTGATAGAGGCAGTTGGTGAGGATGTCATCGCCAGGATATTCAATGATGTGCCGGTTCTCGGTGAGGCTGCGGCGGCATTGGTAGGCCTTATTCCTAACTGTGCAGCATCTGTCATAATCACAGAACTTTACCTTCAGGGAATTCTCAGTGCCGGGGCAATGATGTCCGGACTTCTGGTGAGTGCGGGCGTGGGACTTGTGGTTCTCTTCAGGATGAACAGACACAGACCGGCGGAGAATATAAGAATAGCAGCGATACTGTATGCTGCAGGACTTGCATGGGGACTTGTGATCAATGCGGTGGGAATCACATTTTAGTACCACATAGAAGATGATTGAAACTGATTCTAAACTTCATTGAAAAGTGACTGAATAAAAGCATTTAAAAAATTGAACATACGGAATACTGAGATTATGCAGGATACTGTATTTGACAAATTTCCCAGAATATAAAGAAAAAAGAGATCGCAGCAGCTGCTGCAATCTCTTTTTTCGTGTGTGTGTTATTTAGTTCTCTTTTTACCGCATACAGGACATACATCCTGATCAGTAGGTTGTCCGCATCCCCAGCAGATCCATGTATCACCCTTGCCCTCGGTGTCGGATGCAGGTTTCTGAGTCGGCTTCATTTTAAAGTTTTTGGAGACGATCTCAATGTTGCCATCTTCGTCCAGCTTGGTCTGCATACCATTTAGGGATGTGCCTTCGTCTGGTTTAATTTTTTTCTTTTTCCCAAATCCAATTCCCATTTTTTAACCCCTATTTCTATAACGTGTATAGTTATTTTAAAGCAATATATACAATTAAGCAATAGTAATTTGTCAGAATTATACTATGTTATTGTAAAAAAATAACAAATGCTAAAAGCCTCATTGCCAGGCCCCGTCAAATGTTATAACCTGGCCGTTCAGATAGTCGCTGCACTTTGCAATGTGGACAATAAAAGCAGCTGCTTCAGTTGCTGTAGCCATGCGCCCGGCGGGTATTTCATCCTCTAGCATCTGGCGTTCATCCGGTGACAGATGGCCGTTCATGGTTGTATCTATTGCGCCAAATGAGATGGCATTTACCGTTATACCGCTTGGCGCCAGCTCCTTTCCGAGTGCCCTGGAAAAGGCATTTACTGCGCCTTTAGATGCGGAGTATGCGACCTCACAGGATGCCCCTGTGCTGCCCCATACGGAAGATATGTTGATGATGCGACCCTTGTGTGCATGCACCATGTAAGGAACCACTTGGCTGCAGCTATTAAATACAGAATAAATATTTGATCTCATGGTTCTGTCGAAGTCTGCGGCAGTCATATCCGTGAGCAGACCGACATATGATATCCCGGCGTTGTTGACCAGCAATCCTATATCACTGCCAAATGTTTCTACAACCTGTCTGATGAATTCCTGCATAAAATCCATATCGCCTGCGTCACCGCACAGTGCAAAACAGTTGCAGCCCTTTGCAGTGATCTCTTTCTGTAGTGTCATGAGTTCCTCTGTGTGTCTGAAAGAAGTTATTGCTATGTTGTTATATGTTCCGGCAAGTGCAAGGGCGGTGGCTCTGCCGATACCGGTTGAAGCTCCGATGATGATCGCGGTATTCAAAATATTACCTCCTGATAAAAAGTAAAAGGAGCAGGCACATTAAAAGTCGCATACGCGAGGTGCCTGCGTGCTTCATAAGGAATCCCCCCGCAGGGCGGGTCCCCCCTTATGAAAAGGAGCAGGCACATTAAAAGTCGCATACGCGAGGTGCCTGCGTGCTTCATAAGGAATCCCCCCGCAGGGCGGGTCCCCCCTTATGAAAATTATTATAACACGCTAATTATGTGTTGAAAATAAAAAAGCACTTTGGTATACTCTAGTTGTTTTTGTTAATAATCGAATATGAATAAGAGAATGAATATGGAGGCTATATAATGGGTAAGAAAGTAATGAAACTGTTTCTTGATACAATGCTCAGAGCTGCTGTTATCATATTGGCGGTGGCAATCGTGGTCATGCTTGTACTTCTTGCAAGGACTATGAGTAAGAATAAGAAGTCTGATACGACGACCACAAAGGAGGCGTTGAGTATAGTGACAGAGGAAGCTGATCCGTCAGATCCTACATTTGGCGGTGAGGATGCGGATACATCAGGAGATGCTGCGTCAGAGGAGACAACATCAGAGGATGCTCAGACTGAAAATGATGCAAAGAGCGCAAAGATAGCAGTTATAAATGCATCTGGAGAGTCTGGTGTGGCTGCGACATGGCAGGGAACACTTAATGCATCAGGTTATTCATCTGTAGATATAGGAACATATACCGGTGACAGCCAGTCATCAACAACTGTATATGTGTCAGATTCATACGATGTCAGTGGTATCACAAGCCTGTTTTCATCTGCGTCAACTGCTGATAAGTCAGAGCTTGATGAAAGTCTGTGCGATATAGATGTGAGTGGAGCAGATATAGTGATCGTTGTCGGTTCGATGGACGCTGCAAATAACTAAATTGGATTATGATATGAAACTCTGTCAGTTTACCTTTTGAGAGTATGCTGACAGAGTTTTTTTACTATAGTAAAATTAATTGACAAAATGAATGCTATGTATAGTATTCCTACCACATAGCTATAACTTTTTTACCCATTGTCAAGTGAAAAAATACATACATATATTTTGATTAGATGTTGTAAAATGAATTTGTCAAGTATATATATGGGTAAATTACATAGTCAAAAGTGATAAAATATACTGAAAACGTGACGAAAAACAGCAGTATCAGTGCATAGTATGGTGAAGGTTTCACAAAAATGGAAGTTTAAAGCGGAGTAAAAAGAGTCGAAAATCGTCAAATTGATGCAAAATTTGTGCACATATACAATATAGACAAAAGTTTGAAAAATTTTTTGAGCAATAATCACATAGAATGAAAAAAGCCAATGATGTAGAATAACAATAGTTTTTAGGGTGAACAAAAACAAGATTATATACACTACGGAGGTAATTTCAAATGGCAAGTTTATCACTT
>JAEDGW010000097.1 GCA_016297325.1 Coprococcus sp.
ATAGCACAACCGGTGGTGCACATGACCGTTTGACATATGCACTGCAGATTTCTGTTATATAACATTTTAGGAAAACAGAAAGGAAGTGTTCAAAATGGATAAAAACCCAAAGCATCCATTGAAGAAAAAGAAAGTAGTTCAGAAGGTATATGCGACAGCAAATCATAACGCTGCAGCAGCTGAAGAACCAGCTACACCAAAGTCAAAAAAGCATAAGTAGTGATATGAGACGAGAGTCCCCCGTATCTGCCGAAGGCAGGTATGGGGGACTTTTTATGTTATATGGGGGAGTTGTGCGGTTATATCCGCAATTTACAAAAAATTATCCGCAATATATTAACTATGCTTTGATATATTGCGGATAATGCTGTATAATATGCGCAATAAGGCAATATATTATACAGAGGTGATGTTTGCCAGTATGTTGTCAGGTGATTGGAGATGTTGAAAATGAAAAGCTGTAAGCAGATAGCGCAGGAGTGGAACTTATCAGAGCGGACCGTAAATGATTTGTGTAAAAAAGGTAAGATAAGTGGCGCGGTAAAAAGTGGAAGAAAATGGCAGATACCAGATAATGCGGTAAGACCAGTGGATGGCAGAGTTTCCAACAGAAAGTATATAAAGAAAAAAGATACTTGTGAAAAGAAATCATTACCAATTGGTATTTCAGATTATGTAAGGGCACAGTCGGAGTATTATTATGTTGATAAAACTATGCTGATAAAGGAATTTCTGGATAGGAAACCCCTGGTATCATTATTTACAAGACCAAGGCGATTTGGAAAAACTTTAAACATGGATATGTTAAGGGTGTTTTTTGAGATATCAGAGGATGACACCTCCAGATATTTTAAGGATAAAGCTATCTGGAAGTGTGGTGAGGAATACCGATCGCATCAGGGAAAATATCCTGTCATATTTCTTACTTTTAAAGATGTGAAATTTGATACATGGGAAGCTACACTTGGAAAGGTAAGGGGGCTTGTTCAGGAGGAGTACGGAAGACATCAGGAGATTATAGAAAGCGATAAGATATCTGCCTATGAAAAAAAATATTTTGAAAAAATGCTTGATGGAACAGCAAATGAGGTGGAACTTACATCTTCGCTTGATAAATTGTCAAAAATGCTTGATGCCTATTATGGTAAAGCACCTATAATCATTATTGATGAATATGATACTCCTATACAGGAGGGTTATGCAAAGGACTTTTATGAAGAGATTATAGGATTTATGAGAAATTTCTTTTCAGGAGCATTTAAGGATAATAAGAATCTTTCATTTGGCTTTCTGACAGGTATTCTTAGGATTGCGCAGGAAAGTATATTTAGTGGACTTAACAATCTTACTGTCAATTCTGTTATGGACGATGAGTATGACAGGTATTTTGGATTTACCAGTGAAGAAGTAGAAACTATGCTTGGGTATTATGGTGTGCCTGAAAAGAAAGCAGAACTCGCGGAATGGTATGATGGATATTTGTTTGGAAACGAAGAAATATATAATCCTTGGTCGGTTATTAATTATATTTCCAGAGACTGTAAACCTCAGGCGTATTGGGTAAATACTGGAAAAAATGAAATACTTGATGAGGTTTTGAAAAACGCTACAGATGATATTTCTGAAAGTTTATATTCATTATTACAGGGGAAAAGAGTCATTGCAAAAATCGATCAGAATGTTGTATACAGATCATTGGCAGAAGATCCGGCAAATATCTACAGTTTATTGTTGGTGGCAGGATATTTGAAGACCCCCAAAAAAGAACTCCAGGCGGATGGTTCATATCTATGTGAGGTTTCTATTCCGAACAAAGAGATAGCGGCAGTCTATAAAAGTGAAATTTTGTCACATTTGCTGCAGGTCGGTGCGATCACCCGGACAACTGCTAATAAAATAGCTGAAAGTCTGTATGCCAATGATTTCATAAAATTGGAGCGTGCAATAGGTGAGTATATGGATGAAGCAATAAGCTTTTATGATGCTGGGGCGGAAGGATTCTAT
Organism: Coprococcus sp.; assembly: GCA_016297325.1. GTDB lineage: Bacteria > Bacillota > Clostridia > Lachnospirales > Lachnospiraceae > Coprococcus. The sequence goes on from JAEDGW010000097.1 coordinate 2,005, forward strand.
CACGGATTAGTTCTTGGGCTTATAGCTATGATGGATAATCAGTATAAGATCAGATCCAACCGGGAGTCAGGTGATGGAAGATATGACATAAGCATGTTCCCAAGGGATGAAAGATATCCCGGTATAATAATGGAACTTAAGTGGAAGAAGAATCTGGGAAAAGATGCGCTTGACAAATTGGCCGGTGAAGCTCTGTCTCAGATTGGTGACAGAAGATATGATGTTCAGATGGCAAGAGATGGAATCAAAAACATATTGAAGATAGGTATAGCTTTTTCAGGGAAAAGCGTATGTGTGGAAAGCGAAAACAGTAATATATCTATAATTCTATAATATAGAAAGGACGGTGCAGGATGAGCTACGTAGAATTTCGTGACATAAAGAAAGTATACAAGACAGGTGAGGTGGAGATCAACGCTCTGCGAGATGTGAATTTCGAGATAGAGAAGGGGGAGTTCTGCGTTATAGTCGGAGCTTCCGGTGCTGGTAAGACTACTATACTGAATATACTTGGCGGTATGGATACCCTTACGAGTGGAAGTGTGAAACTTGACGGAAAGGAGATATCAACACTTAACAAGAGGCAGCTCACAGCGTACAGAAGGTATGATGTGGGATTCGTGTTCCAGTTCTATAATCTGGTGCAGAATCTGACAGCCCTTGAGAACGTGGAGCTGGCGGCACAGATCTGTAAGGAGCCGTTAGATGCGGCGACTGTGCTGAAGCAGGTCGGACTTGAAGATCGTATGGCGAATTTCCCGGCACAGCTCTCAGGTGGTGAGCAGCAGAGAGTTGCCATAGCGAGGGCACTGGCAAAGAATCCAAAACTTCTGCTCTGTGATGAGCCGACGGGTGCACTTGACTACAACACGGGCAAGGCTGTGTTGAAGCTTCTTCAGGATACATGCAGGAATACAGGAACCACAGTCATAGTCATAACCCACAATCAGGCGCTGACCGCCATGGCGGACAGAGTCATCACGGTGAAGAGTGGAACAGTGGAGAAAGTGGTTATGAATGACAACATCAAGAATGTAGAAGATCTGGAATGGTAGGTGGCCTATGAAATCAATGATGAGACGCACGACATTTCGTGAGATAAAAAATACATTTGGAAGATTTGCGGCCATCATGGCTATCGTAGCTCTTGGTGTGGGATTTTTCTCAGGACTCAAGATGACGAAGCCGGACATGGTGAACACCGTATCGAACTTCCTTGACGAGGAGAATTTCTATGATCTGCACCTACTGTCGACTCTTGGTTACACGGATGATGACGTGGATGCATTTGCCGGAGAGAAGGACGTGCTGTATGCCGAGGGCGGCTACAGCCTGGATGTCCTATACAAGAATGAAGGTGAAAATGACAGGGTGCTGAAGACGATATCAGTTCCGGAGAACGTCAATAAACTGAGGCTTGTGGACGGACAGTATCCGTCAAAGGATGACGAATGTGTGATAGATGCCAAGATGGGTGATGTGAAGATAGGCGATACCATAGAGGTGTCTGATGAGAACACGGACAGCACGAAAGCGATGATGAAGACGAAGACATTTACAGTTGTGGGAACCGTGAATTCTCCGCTGTATATCAATTTCGAGAGAGGCACTACGACTCTGGGAAATGGACGTATAGCAGGATTTGTCTACATCAGTCCGGATGCGGTGGAAAGTGATTATTACACCGATGTATATGTGGCATTTGACCAGAAGTTTGATCTCTACGCTGATGAGTATGACGATTTTATAGATGGCAAGAAAGACGAATTGGACTCCATATGTAAGACTAGGGTGCTTGACAGGTATAAGGACATTCTCATGTCAAAGGGTATGACTGAGGATATGGTGAAGGATGTCACGATGGATGATGCGGAAGGCGTAAGTTACTACATACTTGGCAGGGAGACGAACATCGGCTATGTGTGCTTTGAGAGTGACTCGGACATCGTAAATGGTGTGGCAAAGGTATTCCCTGTATTCTTCATCCTTGTGGCGGTTCTGGTGTGCATGACGACCATGAACAGGATGGTCGAGGAACAGCGTTCTATGATAGGTATGCTGAAGGCTCTCGGTTATGGCGAGGCGGCCATCATGGGCAAATATATGATCTACTCGGGAACTGCGGCAGTGGTCGGATGCGTGGGAGGATATCTAATCGGCACTTACGTATTTCCGGAAGTTATCTGGTATGCATACCATCTCATGTATTTGAATATACCTCTTGAGAGGGTAACTGACTGGACATTGGTTCTCATAGTGCTTGCGGCATCGCTTCTGTGTACGGTCGGAACAACATGGTTCTCTTGCAGATATGAGCTCTCAGAGACTGCGGCAGGGCTTATGAGACCGAAGGCGCCGAAGCCTGGCAAGAGGGTGCTGCTTGAGCGCATTCCGTTTATATGGAAGAGACTGAAATTTTTAAAGAAGGTATCTGTCAGAAATATATTCAGGTACAAGAAGAGATTCTTCATGATGATAATAGGCATAAGCGGCTGCACTGCACTTCTCCTTACGGGATTTGGAATAAATGATTCCATAAGCGGATTTGCAGACAACCAGTATGAGGAGATACAGGTCGGGGATGGCGTTGCCACCCTGAACGTGCCGATGACGAGTGAAGATGTGCAGAGTGACGCCGAAGAAGATGACGGCATTGGCGGAACTGCATCAGGTGAAAAGGCTGATAACACCCAAAAGAGCCTGTCAGACAGGCTTGAAGAAGATACGTCCTGCTATGATTTTGTCAGCGAGTCGAGCTGGGATCTGGTGGAGGACGATGGTATAAAGTCCGTGAACATGGTCATCATGGAAAAACCTGAAAATGTGGACAGATACATGAAGTTTGCGGATAAGTCCGGAGTGAGGATAGCGTATCCGGGCAAGGGTGAAGCAGTTATTAACAATGCGCTGGCAGATCTGTACAACCTGAAGGTCGGGGATGAGATAACTGTCAGAAACAGCGACATGAAGGAGATAAAAGCCAACGTATCAGGAATCTTCAGAAACCATGTGTACAACTACGTATACATCTCACCTGACACCTACGAAGATCAGATGGGCGAGGCTCCTGTTTACAAGTCAGTGTATTTCAATCTCAAGGATGGCGCAGATGCACATGAGATATCAGCAGATCTCATGGATAACACGGAAGTTGTATCGGTTACGATGAACAAGGATATGAAGGACAGAATATCCAAGATGATGAAGAGTCTGAACTATATAGTCATAGTTGTCATACTCTCCGCCGGAGCACTGGCATTCATCGTTCTGTACAACCTGACAAATATAAATATTACAGAGAGGATCAGAGAAATCGCCACCATCAAGGTGCTGGGATTTTTCAAGAATGAGACGTCTGCATATGTGTTCAGGGAGAACAGAGTCCTCACCGCATTTGGAATTGTGGTGGGCCTGCTGCTTGGAATATTGCTCCACGGATTTGTCATAGGGCAGATCAAGGTGGATATGGTCTCATTTGACACATATATAGCTCCGATGAGTTATGTGTACAGTATCATACTGACATTTGTGTTCAACTTCCTTGTGAACAGGATCATGTCAGTGCGGCTTGACCGGATAAATATGGCGGAATCACTCAAATCGGTTGAATGATCCCTTCATAAAATGCCTGTAACAGAATAGTTTAGATGTTTATGACGATCCACAGGACGTACAGCATAAGCTGTAAGCCCTGTGGATTTTTTGATGCAAAAAAAGTTGTTTTTACCGTTTATTACTAGCCGTTTGGTTAGTGTACATGAAAAAATACAGCAATTATAATTGTGGATATATTATTGATACCAGAATGTGACGGCTTAAAACGGCTGGTGCTCATGGCTGGTTTTTCAAAGAAAGCCTGCAAAGAACTGTGTCCTCAGGACATGGTCCGGAAATGTGACAGGAAAGCAGACGGTTCGCAAGGTGGTAGTAAATAAGGATATTACTGTAAATGCTAAATTTGCAGCTAAGGTACCTGCTAAAACTGTAAATGGAATAAACAGAAACATCCACGCAAAAGCAGCCGGAAGCTCACTGGCGGTTGTATGGGGCAAGGTTATCGATGCAGATGGATACGAGATCTATATGCAGCAGTGCTATAAGGACTTTGACTCAAAGAGCAAGGTAAAGGTAGTAAAGGGCGCAGCAAACACAAGAGCAGTCATATCCAAGATAAATAACAAATCACTTGCTGAATATGGTATAGTTAAGACACAGATTCGGGCATATAAATATGTGAACGGCAAGAAGAAGTATGTAGACATAAGTGTGATGCTTCACACTGTGATAAGCAGTTCTGAATACACGAATGTAAAGAGTATGTCACTTGCAAAGAAGGCGTATACTCTGGATGTCAATCAGACAGCAGTATTAAAACCGGTACTGACAAAGGTTAATACTAAGAAGAAGCTGCTTGGCAAGGATCACGGTCCGTTCATACTGTACTATTCAACAAATAAGAATGTGGCAGTAGTCAGTGATACAGGAAAGATCACGGCGAAGGCTGCAGGAAAATGTACGGTATATGTCATAACAGTGAATGGTGTTACACAGCCGGTACAGATAACAGTGAGATAATAGCTCACAGTTTAGCAGCAAAATCAAAGCATCCGGGGACTGGGTGGCCAGCCCCCGGATGTATTTATATCAGGAGTTGTTTGGGGGTGAGCAGCCCCCGGGATGTATTTATATCAGGAGTTGTTTTTGGATGAGCAGCGTCAGCTCCTGCCGGATGCGGCTTTAAATAAGCTGATATATAAGAGAAGGAGAGTAAGATTATGGGAGATACCACTTCGGGAAGCAAGGGGTGTTATATAAAGTTAAAAAAAGCGTGGCGGCTTCTGAAAACTGCCGATGAGGAAAATGTGACAGCCTACCTGTATGGTGTAAGTGGATCGGGAAAGACAACGATGGTAGAACGATACCTGGGGAAGCGGAGCTGTATCTGGATAGATGCAGGCAGCGTCAGCGATGAGGATTTGTGTATCAGGCAGAGCTCCGGCAGAAAAATAGTTGTCATAGACAATATACACGAACTGTCCTGGGGCGACGTCCAGGATATCCGGGCGCAGATCGTTGATCTGATCAGAAGAGAGGATGTGTGGGTGATACTCATAGGAAGATGTCCTGTTCCTCCGTGGCTGTCCGCAGTCCGGTTTCAGGAGGGCTTCTATGTCATAGACAGCCAGCTGCTCATGTTTGGCAGGGATGATATAGAAAAGTATGCGGAATGTGTAGGATTTGAGATGACCAAGGCGCAGCTTGACCGGATGTATGTGGAGACAACAGGACTTCCGCTGGGCGTTGAGATGTGCAATGGGATCTACAAAGAGATGGGATTTTCCGGTGGGATGACAGATTGCCAGTATGATGAATTTTCAAGACGGGTAGTGGAGGAGATGTTCAACTATCTGGAATACCATGTGTATGATAACTGGGATATAGAGATGCAGGAATTTCTGATGGAGATATCCATAGTCGATGAGTTTACCACAAAACAGGCTGAGATGGTTACAGGCAGAAGCGACAGTGAGATGCTTACTGAGCGGGCAAAATGGCTGGGAAATTTCATGACCAGCAGGGTAGACGGAGATGGCGAAACTATCTATCAACTGCAGTTCCATATGAGAATATCCATGAGGCGCAGGCTTGCGAGGAAATATGACAAGGAGAGGGTACACGATCTGTATGAGAATGCCGGACTGTACTACAGGCTGAAAGGAGATATCAAACAGGCGCTTGATATGTTCGAGAAAGCTGAGGCAACAGAGCGTATAGTGTCTATCCTTGTGGACAATGCGAGACGTGCGCCGAATACAGGGTATTATTATGAGTTGAAGAAATACTATCTGGCACTGCCGGAAAGTGCAATTTTGAAGACACCGGAGCTTATGAGTGGCATGAGTATGCTGCAGTCACTGCTGCTTGATCCGGATGAGAGTGAGAGATGGTACAGTGAACTGAAGAAGTACACAGATATGAGCCAGGGAAGTGTAAAGAAAAATGCAAAGAGCCTGTTGTTATATCTGGATATAGCCCTGCCTCACAGAGGAAGCGTGGATGTACTTCGAATAATAAAAGCTGCATATTTGATGATGTTCAATAAGGAGATAAGGCTGCCGGAGTTTTCAGTTACATCCAACCTGCCATCACAGATGAATGGCGGAAAGGATTTCTGTGAGTGGAGTAAAAAGGACCGGGAGCTTGCGGCTAATGTAGGGAAGATCGTAGAATTTGTTCTTGGCAGATATGGAAAAGGACTGGTGAACATAGCACTCGCTGAAAGTTTTCTGGAAAAAGGCGGCGATAATTACGAGATCGCAACGCTGGCGGCTAAGGGCCGAATGCAGGCCGAGGCCGGAGGAAAATTGGAACAGTGTTTTGTAGCTGATGGTATACAGATATGGCTTCATCTGCAAAATGGGAAGCCGCAGGAAGCTGAAGAGATATTGGACGGAATAGAGAAAAAAGCTGAAAATGAATTTGGACAGAATCTTATTCCAAACATAAAAGCTTTTAAGGCCAGATGCAGCCTTTACAGAGGTGACAGAGCGGCGCTTGCGGAGTGGATGAAACTGATTCCGGACGAGAATGAAGAGTTTCGTATTTACGACAGATTTATATATCTGACAAAGGTGCGCGTGTATCTTCAGAACGGACGGGAATCTCTGGCGTTCTGCCTTCTTGAGAAATTGAAATATTATGCATCGGTCATGAAGAGAACCTACGTATCGATAGAATGTGATGTTCTCATGGCAATTACAAAGAACCGGATGAATACTGAGGACTGGAAAGAAGATTTGAAGCGTGCACTTGATAAAGCTATGGAGTACCATTTTGTCCGTATCATATCCAGAGAGGGTGCAGCTGTGTATCCGCTGCTCAAATCTTGTGGCTGGGATGAGGCTGATGCAGCAGATGGAAAGAGTGCTCATGAAAGAAAAGAATTTTACAAGATTGTCATGAAAGAGACTGAGAAGATGAAACGGTTTTATCCGGGATACCTGAAAGCCGGAGAGGATGATGTTCAGCTCAGTGATACGGCGATAAGTATTTTGAAGCTTCAGGCGGAAGGAATGTCCAGACAGCAGATAGCAGATCACATGAGTATGACAGTTGCAAATGTAAAGTATCATTTGACACAGGCGTATAGGAAACTGGGAGTGACTGATAAGGCCGGGGCAGTCAGAGAAGCCACAAGTAGGGGAATATTGTAGACGGATATTGCAGACGGGGCCGGTATATGGTTGAAAATATGCATAATATATGCTGGAAAATCGCAATGTGTTGATGTATGATGTCCTTAATTAAGTCATATTGAACAGATCATGACAGATATGCATTTTTTTGGAAGAGGTGGTCTGTGACAGGCGGATATACAAGGAGGAAATACAGAGTGAACTTTTTGGAAGAGAGAATTATGAAGGACGGAATTGTCAAGGAGGGAAATGTACTCAAAGTAGACAGCTTTCTCAATCATCAGATGGATATCCGTCTTTTTGATCAGATCGGTGAGGAATTCAAGAAGAGATTTGAGGAAACAGAGATCAACAAGATACTCACTATAGAGGCGTCAGGAATTGGAATTGCCTGTGTAGTTGCGAGACATTTTGATGTGCCGGTTGTGTTTGCAAAGAAGTCGAAGAGCATCAACATAGAGGGCGATGTGTATGTGGCGGAGGTTGAGTCATTTACACACAAGTGCAAGAATCAGGTTATCGTATCCAAAAAATTCATAAATCCGGAGGACAAGATTCTTATCATAGATGATTTCCTTGCAAATGGATGTGCGCTTCAGGGACTCATCTCCATAGTGAAGTCAGCAGGCGCCAGCGTAGAGGGAATCGGAATCGCAGTTGAGAAGGGCTTCCAGACAGGTGGTCAGGTCATCAGGAATCTCGGATATCATCTTGAGTCGCTTGCGATAGTGGACAGCATGGACGCTGCTAC
>JAEDGW010000235.1 GCA_016297325.1 Coprococcus sp.
GCGCTGTGGAGCTATGGTTTCTTTGATGTGGACGAGGCATGCCATGTGATGAACAAGCTGGCGCTTGATGGCAGCAGACACCAAAGACTGGTATTTGGCACATATATCAGGGCAATGAGTCTGGGAAAGGTGTACACACACAGCGTTGCAAAGGAATTTATCAAGAGATTCCCAGACGAGATGGACACCATGGCGGTCATCATGCCAAGCTTCATGTCAGATTATCAGAGTTATATGAATAGTCTCATATATAAAGACGGCAGATCGTACAACAATGAACTTAAGAAAATGACATTTGCCGAGGTGGACAAATATTTTGACAGCAGGAAAGAATGTCAGGAGATGTACGATATCCTCATGGGCATACTTGAGCGCATGCCAAAAAAGAGGCTTGAGTTTGATCCGTGTGTATTTCCATGGAATGCCGAATATCTGGACAGATCCGCAATCATCATGAGACTTGCGGTCTGCGCAAGCGCTCTAAAGGACGAGGACAAGATCACTTACATAGCGGAGATGGTTCCTGAGATAGATTCCGCAAGGTACAGCAGAGATGCGCTTTTGCTTCTGCTTGTAAGGCAGCCGGCAAATGACAGACAGCGTGCCATACTGGTGGACGCAGTTGCCGACAAGGAGACATATACCAGAAACAAGGCGGCGATGATCGTTAAGGATATGAAACTTTCGCCGGAGAATTATGTACAGCTTGAGAATATGCTCAAGTACAAGAAGTCAGACATAAGGGAGACTGTACTGTCTATACTTTATAAGCTTGATGGTGATGACATGGACGATCTCATCGGAAGACTTCTCGCAGATTCCAAGGAGGAGAAGAGAACAGCGGGACTTGATCTGCTGCTCCAGCTCAAAAATGATGAGAACAGGCAGAAACTTTTTGCAGATTGTGTTGGTCATATAGACGCTATGCAGAGGGAGTCTGCGAATGGAAGATCCAGTGTTACAACTAAGGAGCAGATTCTTATACGTGAGATTAAAAATGTTGGCACAGACCGGGCTGGTGCAGATGAGGGATATGGACTTTATGATGTAAATGCGGACTATGAGCCGATATTTGACAAGAGTTATCTGGCTGAGTGCCTTGAGCTGTACAAAAAGTATTTCCCTGAAAGCGGAATTACAAATGATAATCTGTGCAAGACTGCCAAGAGCGAGGGTGCATTTGCAAAACTCAAATCAAAGATCCTGCCTAAAAAGAAAGATACAGCAGCTGATTCAGAAGTAATAAGTATATTAAGAAAATTTGATGCATTTGTGGATGAACACAAAAATGATGAGTATGAGATGACTGACGGAGAGATCGGTCTGCTTGGTGAGTCAGGTGGAAACATATATGTGAACCGTGACAAAGTGGCATGTGAGGAATTGTGGGTAGATTTCTACGAGAAAAATATTCAGACTCCGTATATGTGCATGCAGCTTTACGTGTATCTGAATGGCTACAACAGTGACAAACAGGATTTCAAGAAGTACTGCGAGAGTTTTATGGCGGATATGTTTGGAAATATATATATAGAAGAATGTCCGGCATTCGGATATCTTGCCATTGCCAGAGCTGTAATTGGATTCCTGTATAGAAGATATGTGACAGATAGTGACAAGAGGAGGCTTGCCGTTGTGGCAGCAGACTACCTGCTTGGAAGAAGTGATGAGCTCATATATACATTTGGCGGGAATAAAGGTGGCAGCAGTATATCTGGTGATGATTCAAAGGTATATCACAGAAGTGTGCTCACAAATGAGCAGATCATGATAATAACAAGGTGGCTTGCGATCGATGGTGACAGCGATATATTGGACGTAAAAGAGGATTCTGACGAGGCAAGGCAGAACGAAGAGGATTTCAGACATTTGTTCCCATACAACTATGCCCTTGCAAAGTGTCATAACTTTAATATACCTTCAGACGTTGTAAATGATAGAAATTCATATTACTGGGTACACACAGGAAGTGTCATGCCGGTTCCTGGTCTCCTGAACTATATTGCCGCATACAGCCGTGGTATTATATCCAGGGATTATATGTACAAGATGGCATTTGAGGGGAATTC
>JAEDGW010000015.1 GCA_016297325.1 Coprococcus sp.
AAGAAGGTAGAGGGTGAGCTTACACTTGCTGCAGAGCATGAGTTTGGTGTATATGCACAGACAGTTAAGAACAATCCAGAGATCAGCGATGAGGACAAGAAGTATATCTATGAGCAGCTCAAGGCTAACTTCGAGGGTGAGTGCTCAGAGGTTGGAATGTATCTCTGCATGGCTCGTGTAGCACATCGTGAGGGATATCCAGAGATCGGTCTCTACTGGGAGAAGGCAGCTTATGAAGAGGCAGAGCACGCTGCAAAGTTTGCTGAGATGCTCGGATCAGATCTTGAGCAGAACATGACAGACTCAACAGAGAAGAACCTTGCATGGAGAGTTGACTGCGAGTTCGGTGCAACAGCAGGAAAGGTTGATCTTGCAAAGTGTGCAAAGAAGAACAATCTGGATGCTATTCATGATACAGTTCATGAGATGGCAAGAGATGAGGCTAGACACGGCAAAGCACTCAAGGGACTTCTTGACAGATATTTCGGTAAGTAGGATATAGAAGAATAAAAGATGAAGGCATATATGGATCATGCTGATGTGATCCGTATATGCCTTCTTTTTTATTATAGGTAAAAAGGATAATTTAAGTAAAAAAGCAATTTATTAAAAAATATCATTAATTTTATGTTATACTCTAGCCTGGTGACGAATATGAGAAGAGAGGAAAATATGGCTGATACTAAAAAGAAAAAAAGGAAGTCAAAAAAACAGGCAAAGAATTACTGGTATATAATTCCTGTTATTATATGGATGGCATTTATATTTTACATGTCATCAAGAACCGGTGAGGGTTCATCGGCAGTGAGCAACCCTATAACAGATTTTATAGTATCACTTTTTCAAAAGGTGAGAAGTGATACAGCCCCTGGCGTGGATGCGATGAAGGGCGTGGTTGAGGTTATGGTGAGAAAAGGTGCTCACATGACCGAGTATGGAATACTTGTAGCACTTTTGGTGCTCGCGGTGAAGAATGCATCTTCAAACATTTCATCGGTGATGACAAATGTTTGGGCGGTGGTGATCACATTTGCCTATGCGTGTTCTGATGAGATACACCAGTTGTTCGTGGCAGACAGGGCAGGCAGAGGAATCGATGTGTTTATAGATATGTGTGGAGCTGCTGTCATGCTTTTGATCATGCAGGGTATGAAGACTACAAGAGGCAGGATAGTGACGGGTTTTATTCTGGCCATTGTATGTGTGGCGGTTGTGTTGTTCCTGCTGCTGTGGAGATTTTAGAAGTTTGCTTTAAAAAGGGATCAATAGGTATGCCAGCCTTGAATTAGATCCATTCAGATGATATATTAAAGAAGACTATGAATTTCAGTGCGTTGATAGTGAACGTGTCGAATTTGAGCGGAGGATGAATATGACTTTATCGGAAGTTAGGGAGAATATTGACAGAGTTGACAAACAGATCAAACAGTTGTTCCAGGAGAGGATGGAGCTTGCAGATCAGGTTGCCCAGGTAAAGGCGGAGACAGAGGATGATATATACAAGCCTGACAGGGAAGAGATCATAATATCCAATCTGACCGGCGATGTGGATGATAATATCAAGATGGAGTACACCGCGCTTATCAAGAGGATCATGGAGATAAGCAGGAAGTATCAGTATGGAAGAACGCTGGAACTTAGGAACTGCCTGAACGTGGCATATGATGAGAAGGAGCCGGATATCGATGCAGTGGCCATGGTGAAACCGGAACTGTACATATGTCAGGGATGCTCAAGGGACAAGGTTGTTGCGGTCGACACATATGATGAGGTGTATGAACTCATAAAGAATGGCAGTGTTGATGCAGGTATGGGAATCCTTGAAGATATCAGTTACGGTGTGTCAGATGCACTTCATGAGGTGCTCACCAACAATGGGCTGTATATATACAGATGCAACATAGTGAATGAGAATGGACACAACAAAAAGGTTGTTACATTTACAGATCACTTGGTCGTTGAGGAGAACCACAACAGGCTGAAGGTCATGTTCGTGTGCAAGAATAAGAGTGGAAGTCTCAGCAGTGTGCTGTCCATGATATCTGATTATGGAGTGAATCTCACAGAGATACATTCAGCGCCGAACAGGCAGGAACATTGGAATTACAGATTCTATGTTGAGTTGTCTGCGAATTTCCTTAGGAAGGATATACAGGCACTTGTGTTCCAGCTCATGAATGAGACGGAGGAGTTCACCATCCTTGGAAGTTACGAATGTGATGAGGAACAGTTTTAGAGGATGAAGGTTCTGCGACAGGGAGAGAATTTTATAAAATTTGATATACAATAAGAAAATACATTTTAAGGAGAAAATATCATGATAGACAAGTTAGTGAAAAACATTCAGAAGACAAATGCACCTATAGTAGTGGGACTTGATCCAATGCTGAACTATGTTCCTGAGCATATCCAGAAGGCAGCATTTGCTGAGTATGGTGAGACACTTGAGGGAGCAGCAGAGGCTATATGGCAGTTCAACAAGGGAATCGTTGATGCTACATATGACTTGATCCCTGCTGTTAAGCCACAGATAGCTATGTATGAGCAGTTTGGAATCGAGGGACTCAAGGCATTCAAGAAGACAGTTGACTACTGCAAGGAGAAGGGACTTGTCGTTATCGGAGATATAAAGAGAGGTGATATTGGTTCTACATCTACAGCATACGCAGTTGGACATATCGGCAAGGTACAGGTTGGAAGCAAGACATATGCCGGTTTTGATGAGGATTTCATCACTGTAAATCCATACCTCGGAACAGATGGAATCAAGCCATTTGTCGATGTGTGCAAGGAGGAGAACAAGGGTATATTCGTTCTCGTAAAGACATCGAACCCATCATCAGGCGAGTTCCAGGACAGACTTGTTGACGGACGTCCACTCTATGAGATAGTTGGCGAGATGGTTGACAAATGGGGCAGCGATGTAGTAGGTGAGTCAGGTTACTCAGCAGTTGGAGCTGTTGTCGGAGCCACATATCCTGAGATGGGCAAGGTGCTCAGAAAGATTATGCCAAAGTCATTCATCCTTGTGCCTGGATACGGCGCACAGGGCGGTAAGGCTGCAGACCTTGTACACTACTTCAACGAGGACAGACTTGGAGCTATCGTCAACTCATCAAGAGGTATCATTGCTGCTTACAAGCAGGACAAGTATGCACAGTTCGGCGCTGAGAACTATGCAGATGCATCAAGACAGGCAGTTGTTGACATGATCGAGGATATCAACGGCGCACTTGATGCGTAAAAAAGACAGATATGTCTGGCAGGCTGGACCGGTATGCCAGATACTGATAATAGAATGATTATGGAGGAAGACTATGGGCAAACTTAAGATGACAGCAAAGGTGGTCAGCCAGGAGACTCTTGCCACTGATGTACACAGCCTGGTGCTTGAAGCACCGGAGATAGCTTCGCAGGCTATAGCGGGACAGTTCGTATCTGTATACACTCATGATGGCAGCAAGATGCTTCCTAGGCCTATCAGTCTCTGCGGAATAGACAGAGAGGCTGGAACTCTCCGCCTGGTATACAGAGTGGTTGGATTTGGAACGAAGGAGTTCTCACAGCTTACTGTTGGAGATACAGTTGATATACTTGGACCTCTCGGCAACGGTTTTATGAAGTCGGACAAGAAGGCTATCCTTATAGGTGGTGGTATAGGAATCCCACCTATGTTACAGCTTGCAAAAGAGCTTGACTGTGAGAAGTCAGTTGTGCTCGGTTACAGGGATGAGATATTCCTTAATGAGGAATTTGAGCCATACGCACATGTGTACATGTCATCTGAGGATGGACAGCACGGTGTGAAGGGCAATGTAATAGACGCCATAAAGGAATATGGTGTGGACGGTGCTGTAATATATGCATGTGGACCTACTCCTATGCTTAGGGGAATCAAGGCATATGCCATGGAGAAGGGCATAGAGTGTCAGATATCCATGGAAGAGAAGATGGCTTGCGGTGTGGGTGCATGTCTCGCCTGCGTATGCAAGACAAAGGATATAGATGAGCACTCACAGGTGCACAACAGGAGAATCTGTAAGGATGGCCCTGTATTCTACGCTGAGGAGGTGGAGCTGTAATGTCAGATAAGATCAATATGTCAGTTGATATAGCGGGAGTTACCTTAAAGAATCCTATAACAGTAGCTTCGGGAACATTTGGCTCAGGTATGGAGTACAGTGAGTTCGTGGATCTGTCACAGCTTGGTGCAGTGACCACCAAGGGCGTGGCGAATATCCCATGGCCGGGCAATCCTACCCCGCGTATAGCAGAGACTTACGGCGGCATGATGAATGCCATAGGACTTCAGAATCCGGGAATAGATGTGTTCAAGAAGAGAGATATACCATTTCTCAGAGATTACGATACGAAGATCATTGTCAATGTGTGTGGAAAGTCCAAGGAGGACTATGTTGACTGTGTGGAGAAGCTTGGTGATTGTGACGTGGATCTGCTTGAGATCAACGTATCATGTCCGAATGTCAAAGAGGGCGGAATCGCATTTGGCCAGCAGCCGGATGCTCTCTACGATATAACAAAGGCAGTGAAGGCAGCGGCAAAGCAGCCTATCATCATGAAGCTCAGTCCGAATGTGACGGATATAACCGAGATGGCAAGGGCAGCTGAGGCTGGCGGTGCTGATGCGGTATCACTCATCAACACACTGACAGGTATGAAGATAGATGTGAACAGAAGAACATTTGCGGTGGCAAATAAGACAGCAGGTGTGTCAGGCCCTGCTATCCATCCGATAGCGGTGCGCATGGTATACCAGGTGGCAAATGCCATAAAGCTTCCGATCATAGGAATGGGCGGTGTTGCTACCACTGAGGATGCCCTTGAGATGATCATGGTCGGTGCAAGTGCAGTGGCAGTTGGAACAGCGAATTTCCACAACCCATATGCAACAGTGGAGATAATCAAGGGTATTGAGGAGTATATGAAGAAGAATTCCATCAGCGATATACATGAGCTGATCGGATGTGTTAAATAAAAGGAGGATCAGAGAGATATGGAACAGTACAAGAAGGAATTTATTGAGTTTATGATCGACTGTAACGTACTCAAGTTTGGAGATTTCGTTACCAAGAGTGGAAGAAAGACACCATTTTTTGTAAATACAGGTTTTTACAGAACAGGTGCACAGCTCAAGAGACTCGGTGAGTATTATGCTGAGGCTATAAATGCTGAGTTCGGCCTTGATTTCGATGTATTATTTGGACCTGCATACAAGGGAATCCCTCTTACAGTTGCAACCACTATGTCCATCGCAGAGATGTATGACGAGGACATCAAGTATTGTTCAAACAGAAAAGAGGTAAAGGATCACGGAGATAAGGGAATCCTTCTTGGAAGTCCTATCGAGGACGGCGACAAGGTTGTCATAATCGAGGATGTTACAACAGCCGGAACATCTATCCAGGAGACACTTCCTATCATCAAGGCTCAGGGCGATGTAGACGTTATGGGACTTGTTGTTTCTGTAGACAGAATGGAGAGAGGCCAGGGAGAGAAGAGCGCCCTCACTGAGATCGAGGAGAACTACGGTATCAAGACAACAGCTATTGTAACCATGGCTGAGGTCGTTGAGCATCTGTACAACAAGGAGTACAAGGGCAGAGTTATAATCGATGACACATTAAAGGCAGCAATAGATGCATACTACGACAAGTATGGTGTAAAGTAGATGTAAACTATCTTAAATTGTTGTAAAAAGTCGAATAATATTATATAAATAAAGGTGTGGTTTGATACCATGCCTTTTATTTTTACTGTTTTTTATGTAGTCAAGGAGAAAATGTATAATGGGAAAAGTTTTTAGTGCTATGAAGGGAGATGCCCGGGAATATTTTGGAAAGTGGTCCGGATGGATCCTTTTTACGGCATTGGTTTTATATTATGAGCTGCTGTTCCATGGGATGAACTTCGATATCACAGATGGAAATATATGGATGATCCTTGCATTTTCTCTGGTTGCCGGCGGTGTGTGCGGATTGCTCACAGGCATATTTACACCGGTGGTGAACAAGATAATCGCAACCGTACTTACACTTTTTATTGGCATCCTGTTTATTGCACAGTATGTGTATTATTCAGTGTTCAACAACTATCTGTCATTGGTCGGTACATTAAGGTTTGGCAATCAGGCGGCAGACAATGCAGACACTGTGATGAGCAACATCAAGTCGGAGCTGTTTGATGTGATCATGCTTGCTGTTCCTATACTCATATCGATCATATGTATCTGGGTATTTCTTGCGTTTGAGCGCAGAAGATGGTGGATGAACCTTATAAGTCTGTCAAGTGTAACTGTCATATATGTAGCTGTTATATTTGTGATGTGGGCATTTGACTCGGATGTATACAGTGCCTATAAGATATACAAGCAGTATACTTCTGTTGATCTGGCTGTGGAAAAGCTTGGTGTCATGGAGAGCTTTGTCATAGATATCAGGGAAGGTATCGGTGGAAGCAGCAAGGCAAAGGGGGAGATACAGTTTGCTTCAGGCGGCGAAGTGGACATAGACTCTGCACTGGCGGGACAGACGGTTACAGAAGCCGCTGCCAGCACAGAGGAGTATACAACGCAGGAGAGCACTACAGAGGAGGTAAAGATAGATACCTCACCGAATGTGCTGGATATAGATTTTGATGCTTTAAATGATCTGGCGGGAAGTGATGCTGTGACATCTCTTTCTGAGTATTTTAAGAATCTCTCGCCTACGAATAAGAATGAGTATACCGGAATGTTCAAGGGATATAACGTCATATGGATAACTGCGGAGGGCTATACCGGTTATGCCCTTGAATCCGGATTATTCCCTACATTGTCCAAGCTCACAAATGAGGGCTTTGTATTTGAGAATTACTATCAGCCGCTCTGGTATGGCTCTACGCTTGGCGGTGAGTACGCAAATCTTATGGGAAGCCCTACAAAGAACGGAGGGTATCTGAGTATGTGCCGTGCCGCCGACAATAAGAATGGAATGCTGTTCTCCATGGGCAACACCCTGAAGAGACTCGGTTACAACTGCTATGCGTTCCATGACAATGATTATACATATTATGACAGGAATATCACACATCCTGCTCTCGGATATGAGTGGATAGCCAGCGGCAATGGACTGGAATATCAGACTGATGAGGATGGACAGGATATGTGGCCTCAGTCGGATCAGGTCATGCTTGATGAGACATTTGACAAGTATTCTGCAGATGAACCATTCCATCTGTACTATCTCACAGTCAGTGGACATGTCCCTTATGGATATGGCGCAGCAAATGCCATGGCAGAGAAGAACAAGGAGGTTGTGGCTGACCTTGATTACAGTGATACGACAAAGGCATATCTTGCCTCACAGTATGAGATGGAGAAGATGCTTGAGGAGCTTATGGATAAGCTTGAGAAGAAAAATCTTCTTGACAAAACTGTTATAGTTCTTGCAGGGGATCACGTGCCATATGATAATATGGAGGTGGTGGATGAACTTGCAGGGACCACATTTGGAAGCAGTCTTGATGCGTACAGGAGCAAGCTTGTCATATGGTCAGGAGCCATGGAGGAGCCTGTAAAGGTTGATAAGGTATGCAGCAGTATAGATATCCTTCCGACCATGCTCAATCTGATGGGGGCAGACTATGATTCCAGACTGATAATCGGAAGGGATATATTGTCCACAGGTGCGGGACTTGTCCTGTTTCCGGACAGAAGTTATATCACGGATTCATATGAGTACAATGCGGCGACGGACGAGATATACGGCAGCGTAAATCAGGAGACTCTGGATGCCATGCAGCTATATGTGGCGGACAAATTCACGGCCGCAGACAATATAACTGAAACAGGATATTACAGCTATGTCGCACAGTATCTCGGATGGGATAATTCGGACGATTGAGAATATTTATCATATAATGTGTGGCATTTATATACAAAACGTATTATAGTATTCGTGGAATAAATCATAAATACAGGAAAGAGGTTAATTATGAAACTTGGCAGAAATGATATGTGTTGGTGCGGCAGTGGTAAGAAATATAAGACATGCCATCTTGCCCTTGATGATAAGCTTGAGGACATGAAGAACAGGGGATTCAAGATTCCTACACATGCTATGATAAAGAATGCGGAACAGATAGAGGGAATCAGAGAAGCTTCAAAGGTGAACACTATGGTTCTTGATTATATCACTCCATTTGTAAAAATAGGTGTATCTACCAGGGAGCTTGATGACCTTATATATAACTATACAAAATCCATAGATGCCATACCGGCCTGCCTTGGATATGAGGGATACCCTAAGAGTGTGTGCATCTCGGTAAATGATGTTGTATGCCACGGAATACCTAGTGACGACATCATTCTTCAGGACGGAGATATAGTGAATATCGACTGTACTACACAGTACAAGGGGTATTTTGGTGATTCTTCCAGAATGTTCATGCTTGGAGATGTTGATCCTGCATGGAAGAAGCTTGTTGAGGATACAAAGAAGGCTCTTGATATAGGAGTGGAAGTGTGCAGCAAGCCTTACGTGACGATCGGTGACATAGGATATGCCATAAATAAATTTGCAAAAGAACAGGGATATTCTGTTGTAAGGGAGATCGGCGGACATGGTGTTGGCCTTGAGATACATGAGGAACCATATGTGAGTCATATCGGACAGCCTGGAAAGGATTATGTTCTGGCTCCGGGCATGGTATTCACCATTGAGCCTATGATAAATATGGGAGGCCCTGATGTATATCAGGATGCCGACGATGGATGGACTATCTACACAGAGGACGGCTCACCATCAGCGCAGTGGGAGTACACACTGGTTATGACTGAGCACGGTGTTGAGATTCTGGCTCACTAAAATACAATATAAAATATATGCAGATAGCTAAATAAAGTCTGAGACTCATAACCATAATGTTATCATTATGAAATGATCGTGATCCGTAAAAAGAAAAACAGGTAATCACCAGGCATACAATACAGTATGTTGGATGATTACCTGTTTTTTTTGGTTTATTTTAAATTATAGCTTTTAAACTGAAGTTATCAAGCTGAAGTTATTTTACTTTGCAAGTATGCCGAGCACCTCATTGCTTCGTGCGATGAACTTGGTCATGGCGTCAGCGGACAGTGGACGGTTTGCAAGTACGGCTAAGTCGTAAAGCTGGCAGCAGATTGTTGCAGTGTTCTCACCGTCTGGATTGTCAAGAACATATTTTACAAGTTTGTTGTTGCTGTTGAGGATGAGTGTCTCGCCTTCGCCCTGTCCGAACATAGATGGATCCATGCCGGCCATACCGTACATCTTCATCATCTCCTGCATACGCCTTGTCTCTTCTGGCTGTGTCAGGATAGAAGAGGTGTTCTCATCTTTCAGAGACTCAACCTTCACATTCAGGTTTTTCATATCAAGAGCTTTCTCAAATGTGGCTGTGAGTTTATCCTTGTATTCCTTTGCGGTCTCCTCGGACAGTTCCTCGCCTACGAAGTTGTCTGAGAGTTCAGCATCTATTCTGTAGAAGTGTACATTCTCGTTCTTCTGCTCAAGAAGAGTGATGAATGGGCTGTCTATCGTCTGTGTCATGATCAGGGCATCCATTCCTTCGTTCTTGAACATGTTGATATACTGTGACTGAGCCTGTTCGTCAGTTACGTAGAATACCTTATTCTCATATTTCTCTTTGCCTGCTTCAAGGTACTCAGGAAGAGTGACATATTTGCCCTCAAGGTTCTTGTAGATGCAGTAGTCCATCATCTTGTCGAGGAACTTGAGATCCTTCAGACAACCGAACTTGATAAATGGGTTGATGTCATCCCAGTACTTCTCGTAGTCCTCTCTGTGAACCTTGTACATGCCTGAAAGCTTGTCGGCAACCTTCTTGGTGATGTAATCAGAGATCTTCTTTACAAATCCGTCGTTCTGAAGTGCACTACGTGATACGTTCAGTGGAAGATCAGGGCAGTCGATACATCCCTTTAGCAGCATGAGAAATTCAGGAATAACTTCCTTGATGTTATCGGCGACAAATACCTGGTTGTTGTACAGTTTGATCGTTCCCTCAAGATTGTCATACTGTGTGTTGATCTTAGGGAAGTACAGGATACCCTTAAGGTTGAATGGGTAATCCATGTTCAGGTGTATCCAGAACAGAGGCTCCTTGTAATCGTGGAATACCTTTCTGTAGAATTCCTTGTATTCCTCATCGGTGCAGTCGTTTGGATGTTTTGCCCACAGTGGGGTAGTGGTGTTAAGAGGCTTAGGAGCTTCAGGCTTCTTTTCCTCTTTCTTTTCTTCGCTCTTTGCATCCTTGGCGCCGTCAGTTTCACCTTCTGCATCAGAAGCCTTGCTGCCTTCAGCTTTGTCTGCTGCGTCATTTACTTCCTTTGCATCCACATCAACGGTTGCATCCTTAGGATCTTCCTTTGGAGCGTCAGCGTTGGTGTAGTAGATCTCAACAGGCATGAATGAACAATATTTGTCTATTACCTCTTTGATCCTGTATTCGTTTGCAAATTCGTAGCTGTCCTCGTTCAGGTAGAGGGTGATAGTTGTACCACGGTCAGCCTTTACACATTTCTTCATGGAGTATTCAAGGCCGTCCTCGCACTCCCAATATACAGCGTCCTCGCCGTCCTTGTATGACTTTGTCTCGATGGTTACTTTGTCGGCAACCATGAAAGCGGAGTAGAAGCCCAGTCCGAAGTGACCGATGATCTGTTCCTCTGTTGCCTTGTCCTTGTACTGCTCAAGGAATGCCTCAGCTCCTGAGAATGCGATCTGGTTGATATACTTCTCAACTTCCTCCTCGGTCATACCGATACCGTTATCTGTGAAGGTTATGGTCTTGTCGTTGGCGCTTGTGGTCACATCTATACGGTATGGTTCATCAGGCTCGTCAAATTCTCCCATGAGAGAGAGCTTCTTGAGCTTTGTAACCGCATCACAGCCGTTGGATATGAGCTCTCTGACAAATATGTCGTGATCTGAATAGAGCCATTTCTTGATGACTGGGAATATGTTTTCGCTATTGATTGATAGATTTCCGTTCTTCATCGTGTATACATCTCCTTATATGTTTATACTTGTTTTAACGATGTGCCATCCCCGATCCATGTACATTACAATGATAAAAAGTACATTGGCACATCAGGCTAAAAGGTATGATAAATCAGCAGAGGGGTAAAGTCAAGAAAAAAATTAGCACTCAAATAAAATGAGTGCTAACAGCAAGGGAAATGATATTTGAAATTAGTTTTCTATGAAATATATACTGGACGTTTTGAGAAAATCCCTTATCTCGGCATCCCATACATGCTCCAGAGTCTTGTCCATGGTGAACACATTCTGGGTTGCCATGGATGTGAGCTGTATACTCATGCCGTCATAATATATGTTCAGTGTGAGGTTTGCCACGTCGGATACGGGTATGGCGAGATGGTTTTTCTCCAGCATATCTGTTATGTCGCTTGGTGAGAGAACGAGGACGATCTTGAAACTCAGTGGAAGTTTCTTTCCCCGTATGACGTTGTACACGTGTGTCCTGAGTGTTTCCCAGGTGGTGTATGATGTGGACGGCATCTCTTCAAGTTCTTCCTTATCATAGAAATCCTTGTTGATCCTGCCGTCAAAGCTGTATGTTATCCCGCTTTTGACAAATGCCTCCATGGCGAGAAAGTGATCAAATGTGCTGTCCATGAGAAGCTTCTTCACGAAGTCCCTGGTCTCGGTTATGGTTATATCTAACATTGAAAATCTCCTGTGAATTGTATATGGATCAAAGCTGTGTCAATTATATGTGTAATATATTAAGAGTATAACAGTGCGAAGTTGCAAATGCAATAATGCAAGATGCGGGTTTGATAAATGAAATTATTGACAAAGCCAGTGCCCGCACATATACTAGACACAAAAGGCGAAGAACAGGGAAAGTAGCCATATATGTGGAGATTCAGAGAGACTGTGCCATCGGCTGTGAGCATGGTCATCAAAGCTGTGGTGAAGTGCATCTGGGAGCCGGCCGGAGGAAGATTATAGTATTTTGGCACGTGCAAGGGACGTTACACCCGATGAGAGTGGGATCATATTTGATCCAATAAGAGTGGAACCGCGGAGATCATACTTCGTCTCTATATGCATATCATATGTATATTGGGATGGAGTTTTTTGTTTGTATACAGGATCATTTTATACAGATTATTTATAGAAAGGATTATTTGTTTATGAAGATTTTAAACACACTCACAAGAAGAAAAGAAGAGTTTGTACCTATCAATGAGGGCAAGGTGGGAATATATGTATGTGGACCTACTGTGTATGACTATATCCATATAGGAAATGCAAGACCTATGATAGTGTTTGACACACTTAGGAGATATCTGGAGTACAAGGGCTACGAAGTCAACTACGTATCGAATTTTACAGATGTCGATGACAAGATCATCAAGCGTGCAAATGCTGAGGGCGTGGACGCAAGTGTTATATCTGAGAGATATATCGCAGAGGTTAAGAAAGATATGGCTGCGCTCAATGTCCGTGAGGCAACTACACATCCAAAGGCTACAGAAGAGATACCTGATATGATCGAGATGGTCAAGACTCTCATAGAGAAGGACTATGCATATGAGGTGAATGGAACCGTATATTTCAGAACCAGAAAGTTCAAGGACTACGGCAAACTGTCCAAGAAGAATATAGATGACCTCCGTTCAGGTAACAGAGACCTTCTTGTATCAGGTGTTGATGAGAAGGAAGATCCACTTGATTTCGTTCTCTGGAAGCCAAAGAAGGAGGGTGAGCCATCATGGCCATCACCATGGGGAGATGGAAGACCGGGCTGGCATCTTGAGTGCTCAGTTATGTCCAAGAAGTACATCGGTGATGTCATAGATATCCACGCAGGTGGTGAGGATCTCATATTCCCTCACCATGAGAATGAGATCGCACAGAGTGAGGCTGCAAATGGCACAGAGTTCGCAAGATACTGGATGCACAACGGCTTCTTAAAGATCAACAACGAGAAGATGTCCAAGTCCCTTGGCAACTTCTTTACAGTAAGGGAGATAGCAGAGAAATATCCTCTTCAGGTGATCAGATTCTTCATGCTGTCAGCACATTACAGAAGTCCGCTCAACTTCTCTGCAGAGCTTGTGGAGGCATCTAAGAATGGACTTGAGAGAATCCTCACAGCAGTGGACAGATTGAAGTCTATAAACGGCACAGACGGAGAAGTGGACAAGGCTGTAGCTGATGAGATGGATGCATTTGTAAAGAAGTATGAGGACGCTATGGATGATGACCTCAATACAGCAGATGCGATATCTGTCATATTTGAACTTGTAAAATATGCAAATGTAAATGTGAATGATGAGTCATCAACTGCCACAGTGGAACTTGTGTTAAAGACAGTTGAGAAGCTCTGCGATGTTCTCGGAATCATCACAGAGAAGAAGGAAGAGATCCTTGATTCTGATATAGAGGCACTTATCGAAGAGAGACAGGCGGCCAGAAAGGCAAAGAACTTCGCAAGAGCAGATGAGATCCGTGATCAGTTAAGTGACATGGGAATTATCCTTGAGGATACCAGAGAGGGTGTAAAATGGAAAAGAGCATAGACAGTTATTTCGCTGAGATACTCGGTGTGACATACACCAACCCAAGAGAATACTCACCGTTGTCACTGGCATATATCGGCGACAGTGTGTTTGATCTTCTCATCAAGACCCTTGCAGTCACAAAGGACAACAAGCAAGCGTACAAGTACCACAAGGAGGTAAGCCAGCTTGTAAAGGCTGAGGCTCAGGCAGGCTATATCATGTATCTGCTTGACAATGGACTTCTTACGGAGGAAGAGGAGTGGATATACAAGAGAGGCAGGAATACCAAGACGCACTCTACTGCCAAGAACGCCACAGTAGGACAGTACCGCATGGCGACGGGATTTGAATGTCTCATAGGTTTTTTGTATCTTGATAAGCAGTACGACAGGATGTTCGAGATCACGAAAATGATATTGAATCATGAACCGGATGAAGATGGAGAAAAAGATGAATAATAGAGAATTTGAGAATAATAATATGGCTGAGAGCAGCGAGGATTCATTTGTGCTAGAGGGAAGAAATGCAGTCCTTGAGGCCTTCAGATCAGGCAAGACCATAGACAAGCTGTACATCCTCGACGGATGCAGGGATGGAGTGGTAAACAGTATAGTGAGAGAGGCAAAGAAGCAGGATACGGTTATCAACTATATCTCCAAAGAGAAGCTTAACCAGATGTCACAGGCCGGAAAACATCAGGGCGTGATAGCACATGCCGCAGCGTATAAATATGCTGAGATAGAGGACATGTTTGCCCTGGCTGAGAGCAGAGGGGAGGATCCGTTCTTCTTCATCCTTGATGAGATAGAGGATCCGCACAATCTCGGCGCGATCATCAGAACTGCCAATCTGTGCGGCGCACACGGAGTCATCATACCAAAGAGACGTGCGGTGGGCATAACAGCCACTGTAGTCAAGGCATCAGCGGGTGCGATCAATTATACTCCGGTTGCAAAGGTGACAAATATCAGCAAGACCATAGAGGAACTGAAGGAGAGAGGTATGTGGTTTGCCTGTGCAGATATGGACGGCGAGCTCATGTATAACTGCAATCTCACAGGTTCTCTCGGACTTGTGATCGGAAATGAGGGCAGCGGTGTGAGCAGACTTGTCAAGGAGAAATGCGATTATGTCGTGTCTGTTCCTATGAAGGGAGACATAGACTCATTAAACGCATCTGTGGCTGCCGGTGTTCTGGCTTATGAAGTTGTCAGACAGAGGTTAAAGAAATAAAGGTAGGGATATGTATTCAGATTTATCAGATAATGAACTGCTGGAACTTATAAATAAAGAGAAGAACAATGATGCCATGGAGACTCTCATCAAACGGTTTGGGCCTCTTGTCACCAGACAGAGCAGAAGTCTGTACATCATAGGTGCGGATGAGGAGGATCTGATCCAGGAGGGCATGATAGGTCTTATAAAAGCTGTGAACGATTACAAAGCCGATAAGGGAGCATCATTTAAGACATTTGCCTTCATGTGTGTGAGAAGACAGATGCTCACGGCCATCAATAATTCAAATAATAGGAAAAATATACCACTGAATCACTATATATCCATATATGGTGATGGAAATGGTGAGTATGTGAGTCCGCTTGATGAGATGGACAGCCCGGTTATAACTAACCCGGAGGATATCATGCTGGCAAAGCTCCAGGAGTCAGATCTGATAAAGGTCATAGATAGCAAGCTTTCAAAGTTTGAACGTCAGGTACTGGACGAATACCTCACGGGTGCATCCTATGAAGAGATAGGTGAAAGACTTGGGAAATCCGCCAAATCGATAGACAATGCAGTTCAGAGGATAAGAGCAAAGCTGAGAGATGTATAAAATTTAGGTGAATTAAGTCGAGAGATTCGCAAATCTGTGTAAGATATGCGAATCTCTTTTTTTATGTCACAAGCGCCGGCTTGATGACCTGCGCACGCATCAGCGTGCTTCCTCTGTTTATCTATAATTTAGCTAAAATTAGCTAAATTAACCTTGAAATACGATTAATTAAGAGTATAATCAACTTTAATTATGAGTAAAAAAGATTAATTTTGATTAATCGGAGAAATTAAGGAGTGAAGGTATGAAAGCGGCGAGTAAAACGAAAAGAGGAAAAGGAAGGGTTTTGACGATAGTGTTGTTCCTTGCCCTGCCTGTGCTGATGCTGGTCTTATTTACATATGTTCCGTTTGTGGACATGTTTAAGAACAGTCTGACAGATTGGGATGGAATAAGCAAGACGTCCAACTTTGTAGGTTTAAAGAATTATGTGCGGTTATTTACTGATCCGCAGTATTTGTCGGTATTAAAGAATACTGTCTATTATCTGATAGGTGCGGTGGTACAGATAGCGCTTGCACTTTTTCTGGCATATTTTCTGAGTGCCAGCTATCGTGGTTCAGCATTTTATAAGGGAGTGGTGTTCTTTCCGGCGCTTCTTAACGGTGTTGCGGTCAGCATGATATTCCTGTTCTTTTACAGAGAGGGAGGCCCGCTTGACAGCATTCTGATAGCACTTGGACATAATGCTGATACCCTTCCGCACTGGATAGGAGATTCACATATGGTAAACCTCTCGCTTGTGCTTGCCATGTTGTGGAGATATGTGGGCCAGAATGTGATCGTATTTGGCGGGGCGATCCTGTCAACCGATAAGACGGCACTTGAGGAGGCAAAGCTCGACGGTGCAACGCAGTGGCAGAGATTCCGCTATATTGTTCTTCCAAGACTGAAGCCAACCATTGCAGTTGGAATGATACTTGCTATCAAGAATACGATAAGTATATTTGAGATCCCATTTATCATAACAGGCGGTGAAAATGGATCATCAACATTCGTGGTGCAGACTATCAAGACAGCATTTGACAACAGAAAAGCCGGAATGGCGTCAGCTATGGGTATTGTGCTTTTGATAGTCATACTGGTGATCTCCATAATTCAGAACAGATATGGCATAAGTGAGGAGGAAGAGTAAATGGCAGGATATAACACAAACTGGTTTGAAGTAATGCGGAAGAAGGAACAGAGGAAGAAGAATGTAAAAAAGTATTCGTTTGTGACGGCAAGACAGATCGTATCCGTGCTCGTTGTCCTGGTGGTAATGATACCGATATGTGCGATACTGATAGCTTCATTTAAAAGCCATGACAGTTTTCAGAGCACAGGGGCTTTTCAGATATCTGGAGGATTTACACTTGACAATTATAAGGAAGCTCTTATAGATGGAAATCTCATTCGGGCTTTCGTAAATACCCTGATAATAAGCGGCATATCGATCGCAGTTACGATATTTATGGGATCCATGACAGCTTATGTACTGTCAAGATTCAGATTTATCGGTTCAAGGCTTATAAGTACCATGTTCCTGGTGGCGTCATTTATGCCGGGAATAACGATGCAGATAAGTATTTTCCACATAATAAAGGCGATGAATATATATAACACATTCCTTGCAGTGATACTCATATATGCGGGTACAGATGTGGTATCGGTATATATATTCCTGCAGCAGTTAAAGGAGATACCAAAGTCGATAGATGAGGCGGCACTCATGGATGGAGCGACATACTTTACTGTCTACAGAAAGATCATACTTCCACTGCTTAAACCGTCGATCATCATGGTTGTCATATTGAAAGGAATAGCGTTTTACAATGATTTCTTCACTGCGTATCTGTATCTGCCATTTAGCGACCACGCGGTCATATCGACGGCACTTTACAGGTTCAACAGCAAATTCGGCGGCCGTCTCGAGGTGCTTGCAGCCGGTATAATCATAACTATGATACCTACACTTATCGCATTTATTCTGTTCCGCAAACAAATATATGACGGAATCGAAAAACAGGGAAACAACAAATAATTTAGTGATGTAAATATTTCATAAGGAGGATAATTCAATGAAGAAGTTTAAAAGGTTATCGTGCGTTCTTCTCGCTGCGCTGACAGCGCTTTCTGTGGCCGGCTGTGGAGAATCGGATAAGGCCGAGAGCAAGGCAAATGAAAAGACAAATAATACGGAGTCAAAGTATGTCGGTGCCAGCACTGAATTTGATGGGGATATCACGGGAAAGATAACTGTGCTCACAAACAGAACAGATCTGGTGGACACTGATCTCAAGAGATATGCCGAGGTATTTGAACAGAAATATCCGGGGACTGAGGTTGAGTACCTGCCAATGGAGGATTATGAGAGTGATACGTCGATACTGTTCACAGTTGGTGAGCTTGGCGATCTGTGCCTGATCCCGGCATCTGTTGCTCCGTCAGAGTTCAAGACTTATTTTGAGCCGCTTGGAACTGATGACAGCCTTGCAGATGACTATATGCAGGAGGCTCTTGTTGCAGATACATATGACGGAATCGTGTACGGCCTTCCAAGTGGCTGCAACGTATCAGGTATAGCTTATAACAAGAGAGTTTTCCACGACGCAGGAATAGACACTCTGCCACAGACAGAGGAGGAATTTCTGGATGCACTGCAGAAGATAAAGGACAATACAAGTGCAATACCATATTATACCAATTATCACGACACATGGGCTCTCGGGCAGTGGCAGGCATATGTCAGCGGTGTGTCAGGAGACAGTGACTACATAAACAACAAGATGTGCAGTGAGAAGGATCCATTTGCTGACGGCAAGCCTTCATACAAGGTGTACAAACTTCTGTATGATGTAGTAGAGCAGGGATTTTGTGAGTCTGACCCGGCCACATCAAACTGGGAGCAGAGTAAAGAGATGATAAATGACGGCAAGATAGCATGCATGGCGGTTGGATCATGGGCTGTCAGCCAGTTCAAGGCAGCTGGTTCAAAGGCGGACGATATAGGATATATGCCATTCCCTGTAACTGCTGAGGATGGAAAGTTATATCAGTCACTTTCAACGGACTACGCCTATGCAATCCCTAATTCTGCAAAGAACAAACCTACAGCGAGAGCCTTCATGGACTTTCTGGTCAATGAATCTGATTATGCTGATACACAGGGAATGATCTCTATAGTGAGAGGTTCTGAGTACCCTGATTTTCTCAAGGCATTTGAGAGTATCGACCTCGTTGCAAACAATGCTGCAACCGTAGACAATAAAGGAAAGTGGACAAATGTAAATAAGGCATCAGAGCTGGATCTTGACAAGGGCTCACAGTATCAGGTAGACCTTATAGATACTGCACTGGGACAGTCCCACAGAGGCCACAAATCTCTTGAGGATGTAATGGCTGAATGGAATGAGAAGTGGGCTGATGGAATATATCAGGTCGAGTCGGAGAGCGGAAAGTAAAAATAAGAATAGTAAGAATGATGTGAGGCTTTATCAAAAGCCAGATCTTTAGCGTGGCAGCTTGGGTGGCTGCTGCGCTATTTTTTTGCACAAAAAAAGCTACTAACGGGAGTCGGACCCGTGACCTCCACATTACCAATGTGGCGCTCTACCACCTGAGCTATAGTAGCTTGCTTTTCAAAAGCAATAATAACTATAACAAAACGCATGACAAAAATCAAGCAAAATATTTACTTTGCAGTGAAAAATATGGCAAATCCAAATATAATTGTGGTACAAGCGGCAAAAGTATGGTAAACTAACAATAATCACGTGCAAAAATCAGATATGGGAATTTGTGCGACGAAAATCCTGAAAGATAATTCCGATGACGAATATCAGGGATTAGAATTTGCGGATAAAGAATATAGATCATAAGCGGGAGGCAGTTTGGAAAATGGCTGAAGAGATGACAAGCAAGAATTTCATTGAACAGATTATTGAGAAAGATATCGCTGAGGGAAAGGTTCCGAAGATCGTTACCAGATTTCCACCAGAGCCGAATGGATATTTACATATAGGACATGCTAAGTCAATACTTTTGAATTATGGACTGGCACAGCAGTATGGCGGACAGTTCAATCTCAGATTTGACGATACGAATCCTACAAAGGAGAAGACAGAGTTTGTTGAGTCCATACTTGCAGATGTAAAGTGGCTTGGCGCAGACTTTGGCGACAGAGTGTTCTTTGCATCGAATTACTTTGATCAGATGTATGAGGCTGCCATAAAGCTCATCAAGAAGGGCAAGGCTTATGTGTGTGACCTCAATGCAGATGAGATCAGGGAGTACAGAGGAACTCTCACAGAGCCGGGAAAGAACAGCCCATACAGAGACAGGAGCGTAGAGGAGAATCTTGATCTGTTCGAGAGAATGAAGAACGGAGAGTTCCCTGATGGAAGCAAGGTGCTCCGTGCGAAGATAGATATGGCAAGTCCTAATATCAACATGAGAGATCCTATAATCTACAGAATAGCAAGGATGAACCATCACAACACAGGCGACAAGTGGTGCATCTATCCTATGTATGATTTCGCCCATCCTATCGAGGATGCGATCGAGGGTGTTACACATTCTATATGTACACTTGAGTTCGAGGATCACAGACCTCTGTATGACTGGGTAGTCATGGAGCTCGGTTACAAGGATTCACCTGAGGGCACACCAAAGCAGATCGAGTTCGCAAAGCTTTACCTGACCAATGTCATAACTGGTAAGAGATATATCAAGAAGCTTGTTGAGGATGGAATCGTAGACGGATGGGATGACCCGCGTCTTGTAAGTATCGCAGCTCTCAGAAGAAGAGGATTCACACCATCAGCGATCAAGAAGTTCATGGAACTTGTCGGAATATC
Source organism: Coprococcus sp. (assembly GCA_016297325.1). GTDB lineage: Bacteria > Bacillota > Clostridia > Lachnospirales > Lachnospiraceae > Coprococcus. The sequence continues at coordinate 20,273 of JAEDGW010000015.1, forward strand.
AAAGAGCCAGTCATCTGTCGACTATGCTATGCTTGAGTATTGCGTCCGTGATGACTTAAAGCTCACAGCTAAGAGATATATGGCTGTTGTTGATCCTGTGAAGCTTGTTATCGATAACTATCCTGAGGATCAGGTTGAGTATCTCGATGTTGAGAACAATCAGGAGAATGAAGAACTTGGAAGCAGAAAGGTTGCTTTTAGCAAGTATCTTTATATAGAGAGAGACGACTTCATGGAGGAGCCTCCTAAGAAGTATTTCAGACTGTTCCCTGGCAATGAGGTCCGTCTGAAGAATGCATATTTTGTAAAGTGTGTTGGTTTTGAGAAGGATGAGGATGGCAATGTGACTACAGTTCACTGTACATATGATCCTGAGACAAGAAGCGGCTCCGGATTTGAGGGACGTAAGGTCAAGGGAACCATCCACTGGGTATCAGCAGAGAGTGCCATAGATGCAGAGGTTCGTCTGTACGAGAATATCATCGACGAGGAGAAGGGCAAGCTCAACGATGATGGTACATTGAATCTCAATCCTAACTCACTTGTTATCAAGCAGGGATGTAAGCTTGAGAAGGAGTTTGAGGAGGCGCAGCCGGGAGAGGCATTCCAGTTCCTCAGAAATGGATTCTTCTGTGTTGACTCCAAGGATTCTACGGCAGAGCATCCGGTATATAACAGAATTGTATCACTCAAGAGCTCATATAAGCCGGGGAAATAGATGTGATAAAGGGGATTAGCACATTGACTGAGGGAGACATGTGTATATCAAAATACAGGTGATTGGAAAGATATTATGGAAGACGATTACAAGAGTGTTTATATACTTCTGTCCAAGACGAAAACGATACCATCAAATCTGATAAAGTTGTTTACCAGAGAGCCATATAGCCATACTTCTCTGGCACTCGACATTAGTCTTAATGAGATGTATAGCTTCGCAAGACGAGGTATGTATAATCCGTTTAATGGCGGGTTTATCAGTGAGAATATTGAAAAGGGTATATTTGGCAAGCACAAAGGAACCAGATGCACGGTGTATGAACTCAAGGTGACTAGAAAGCAGTATGATCATATACAGCAGGAGCTCGTCAGATTTAAGAGACATCCGGAGCGTTATGGATATAATTTCCTCGGCGTGTTCAGTGTGTTCTTTCACAGAGCTATGGAGAGGGAGTACAATTATTTCTGTTCCCAGTTCGTGGCTGCAGTGCTCAGGAATGCCGGGGTTGATATATTCCACAAGAAGCCTGGACTTGTCAAGCCCGGGGATTTCAGAAGAAGCCCGGTGCTCCGGCCTATATTTACCGGACTTCTCGCAGATTACAGGACTTACCTGCATGAGAGGCTGAAGCAGGCTCATGGCATAGAAATTACTGATGACAGTAACGGAGTACATAAACCGGCTCTGACAGATGGCCTTATGGCATGGAGAGTTGGATAGGAGATATCAAAAATTAAAAGCCGTTTTATAGAAGCGGAGAGGATACGTTGTTCTCCCGCTGACTATAAAACGGCTTTTATTACTCTACAAATGTGTGGCCTATCTTGATGATTCCTCTTGGAAGGGCGTCTTTGGAGTTCTTCCAAGGCTCGTTCTTATATCTGTAGTCGAACTTGTCTATGAACCAGCTCAGGTCTCCATTCACACGTTCCATATTTTCAAAATATACTTTGTTCAGTACGTCGATGAACTGGGTGTACTGCTCCTTGCCGAGTTTGTTCTGTCCTGTCTTGTATAGGATTCCGTAGTGGTAAGTACAGAAGCCTTTGCTGGAGGCAAATTTGTCTCTGAACTCAGCGTCTCTTTTCCACATGTGGAAGATAGTGTCCACGTATCGCACGAACATATCATCCATACGGCCACAAATGAAACAGGTGTTTTCCATGTTCTCTATATAATCTACGATCGGTGCATTTGCAGTGTTTTTACCGAATAGTCCGGATTTGGCTGCGGGGCCTTTGGCTGCCAGAGCCTTCATATCTTTTATGGTCTTGTTCATATGTGTATTCATCATAAGAGCGAGACCGAGTCTGTTCTTCTCCTGATAGAGCATCCTCAGATGATGACTGCAAAATCCGAGCTTGTCCGTCATGGCTCTGTTGTCGTCCTCCATGTAGCTTGGTCCCATTGTATATTCGATCGCATTTCGCTCAAGATCCCTCTGCATCTGGCACATAGGGCATTCACAGCCACTGTCAAATGCGTCATTTACCGGGATTGTGTAAATCTGTTCTGCCATAAAACCTCCTGTTTGTCATAGTCATCTGACTGCTTTATGGTATTTGATTCCATAATGTGTCAGTGACATTGAAAATAATATACAGGTATTATACAATAGCCTGGAGCAATTTATAAGAATAAAAGACAAATATTTAATATAGAATGGCAGGTATACGGAAGATGAATGTAAGTTGTGAGAATAATATAGTTATAGTTGAGGGTGTAAAGGATTTTAAGCTCTCTCAGATACTTGAGTGTGGACAGTGTTTTCATTTTGACAGGCTGGAGGATGAAGTGTATGAGGTCATAGCATTTGGCAGGGCTGTGAAGATGGAACAGGTGGATGACAACCTTCGGATCTATGGCTCATCAGCGGAGGACTACGATAAGATATGGCGGCCATATCTTGATATGGACAATGATTACGGGCTCATAAAAGACAGTGTGGTACGTGCAGATGCAGCGCTTAAGGCGGCAGTGGATGAGAAGGATGGCATACGTATCTTAAATCAGGATTTTTTTGAGACGCTTATATCGTTTATAATCTCTCAGAATAAGAATATTCCCCAGATCAAGCAGTGTGTGAAAAATATATCGCATAGATTTGGAGATGAGGTCATAGGATATAACGGTGAGACATTTTATATATTCCCTGATGTACAGAGACTTCATGAAGTGACTGAGGATGAACTCAGGGAGTGTAAAGTTGGTTTCAGGGCACCTTACATAAAGAATGCGGCAGAAGCTGTATATTCTGGAACTGTGACCAAAGATAAGCTGGATGGGCTTGATATAGAAAATGCAAGGGAACTTCTAATGACGATAAAAGGCGTTGGAGAGAAGGTTGCCAACTGCGTTCTTCTGTTTGGCCTTGGCAGACGTGAGGCGTTTCCTGTTGATGTGTGGATGAAGAGGATCATGGAACAGATGTATTTTGACGGCAGGGACACGAAGAAGCCGGAGATAGAAGCATTTGCGGTGAAGAAGTTCGGAGACCTTGGAGGCTATGCCCAGCAGTACCTTTTTGACTATGCGAGGACAACGCTGTTTAAGCAGGACGGATCATCAAAGAAGAAGTAAGTTATCTTTTTATATATTTTTTAGAAAATAAGGGTTGATTTTTTTATAGAAATGGATAGAATATAAAACAGTGTTAGCACTCATATAAAACGAGTGCTAAAAGATAAGAGAGAATAATAATAAATTAGGAGGTATATATCATGAAGTTAAGACCACTTGGAGACAGAGTAGTATTAAAGCAGTCAGTAGCAGAGGAGACAACAAAGTCGGGAATCGTATTACCTGGACAGGCAAAAGAGAAGCCACAGTATGCAGAGGTTATAGAAGTTGGCCCTGGAGCTGTTGTAGATGGCAAGCTCGTTCCTATGGATGTCAAGGTAGGAGATACAGTTATATATCAGAAGTTCGCTGGATCAGAAGTTAAGCTTGACGACGAAGAGTACATAGTTATCAAGCAGGACAGCATCCTTGCGATCGTTGAGAAGTAATCAATCTTTTGAGGCAGATCTGATACACAATAATAAGACTAATATGACAGATTAAGATATGGAGGTAGATAGAAATGGCAAAGGAAATTAAGTACGGTGCCGAGGCTAGAAAGGCACTTGAGGCAGGAGTTAATCAGTTAGCAGATACAGTAAGAGTTACACTTGGACCTAAAGGAAGAAACGTGGTACTTGCAAAGTCATACGGCTCACCACTCATCACAAATGATGGTGTTACTATCGCAAAGGATATCGAGCTTGAGGATGCATTTGAGAACATGGGTGCTCAGATCGTCAAGGAAGTTGCCACAAAGACAAACGATGTAGCAGGTGATGGTACTACAACAGCTACTGTACTTGCACAGGCCATGATCAACGAAGGAATGAAGAACCTGGCAGCAGGCGCTAACCCAATCGTTCTCAGAAAGGGAATGAAGAAGGCTTGCGATAAGGCTGTTGAGGCTATACTTGATATGAGTGAGACTATCAGCGGAAAGGATCAGATCGCGAGAGTTGCATCTATCTCTGCTGGAGACGACGAGGTTGGACAGATGGTTGCCGACGCTATGGAGAAAGTGTCAAAGGATGGAGTCATCACGATCGAGGAGTCAAAGTCAATGAAGACAGAGCTCGACCTTGTAGAAGGTATGCAGTTCGACAGAGGTTATATTTCAGCTTACATGGCAACAGATATGGAGAAGATGGTTGCAGAGCTTGATAACCCATACATACTGATAACAGATAAGAAGATTTCAAATATCCAGGAGATTCTTCCGCTTCTTGAGCAGATCGTTCAGAGCGGTTCAAAGCTTCTGATCATCGCTGAGGATATCGAGGGTGAGGCTCTTACAACACTTATCGTCAACAAGCTGCGTGGTACATTCCAGGTAGTAGCTGTAAAGGCTCCTGGATACGGCGACAGAAGAAAGGATATGCTTCAGGATATCGCTATTCTTACAGGTGGTAAGGTTATATCAGAGGAGCTTGGATACGAGCTCAAGGATGCTACTCTTGATGACCTTGGTCGTGCAAAGAGTGCTAAGATCACAAAGGAGAACACAGTCATCGTCGACGGTATGGGTGCTAAGGAAGACATCGCAGGCCGTGTAAATGTCATCAAGGCACAGCTTGAGGAGACAACATCAGAGTTCGACAAGGAGAAGCTTCAGGAGAGACTTGCAAAGCTTGCCGGTGGTGTTGCAGTTATCAGAGTTGGCGCAGCTACAGAGACAGAGATGAAGGAAGCTAAGCTCCGTATGGAGGATGCTCTTAATGCAACAAGAGCAGCAGTTGAAGAGGGTATCATCTCAGGTGGTGGATCAGCTTACATCCACGCTGCAAAGAAGGTTGCAGAGCTTGTAAAGGATCTTGAGGGCGACGAGAAGACAGGTGCCAAGGTTGTACTTAAGGCTATGGAGGCTCCACTGTTCCACATCGCAGCAAATGCAGGACTTGAGGGATCAGTCATCATCAACAAGATCAAAGAGTCAGAGGTTGGCGTAGGCTTCGATGCTTACAACGAGACATATGTCAACATGATAGAGGCAGGAATCATTGATCCTGTCAAGGTTACAAGAAGTGCACTCCAGAACGCTACATCAGTTGCATCAACAATGCTCACAACAGAGTCAGTTGTAGCTGATATCAAGGAAGATGCTCCAGCTATGCCAGCAGGCGGCGCAGGCATGGGCGGCGGAATGGGATTCTAAAGCACATAGACTTTTAAATATATAATAAAAAATGAACTGCATTATCTGTATGCCTAGTGTACAGGTAGTGCAGTTCATTTTGCTTTAATCCCACATATAAAGAGGATGAGAATATTTGGACGTTTAATAATGCATGAATGATTGAACAGGAAGGCAAATTAGTGTTATTATTATAAAAGTATGGGTATGATATTAGGGATGTTCAAGATGGAGGATTCTATAAGATGGAGAAATGCTTTGCTATAGAAGAGAAAGATATCAAAGAGCTCATCAGGTCTGCCGTTATGGCAAGGAACATGGCATATGCCAGATACTCCGGGTTCAAGGTCGGAGCGGCACTTCTGGCGCAACCAGGGAGGATATTCACTGGATGCAATATAGAGAATTCTTCGTATGGAGCTACCATATGTGCTGAGAGAGCTGCTGTGTGTAATGCGGTAAGTAGTGGATATAGTGACTTCAAGGCCATAGCGATCGTAGGTGGACTTGGCAGTACGGGGATAAGCGGGATAACTTATCCATGCGGAATATGCAGACAGGTGCTTTCAGAATTTTCACCAGATATGTATGTGATTGCTGCAAAGTCAGAGGATGATTATGATATGAGAAAACTGTCTGAATTTCTTCCTGCGTCATTTGATGCCGGACAGATGAAATAAATGGATATTAATAAAAATAATTATAGAAGGAGAACATGAATTGGGAAGTATCAAAGATTTAAAGGCTTACAGAATAGTTGAGGAGAAGGATCTCCCGGAGGTACACGGCAAGGGCTATGTGCTGGAGCATATAAAGACAAAGGCGAGGGTTCTCATCATCGAGAATGACGATGTGAACAAGGTGTTCAACATAGGTTTCAGAACCCCTCCATATGATGATTCAGGAATACCTCATATAATTGAGCACTCAGTGCTTTGTGGTTCGAAGAAGTATCCGGTCAAGGATCCATTTGTCGAGCTGGCAAAGGGTTCTCTGAACACATTCCTGAACGCCATGACTTATTCAGACAAGACGGTATACCCTATAGCGAGCTTCAATCAGAAGGATTTCGAGAATATCATGAGTGTATACCTGGATGCGGTGTTCTATCCGGATATCTATATCCACGATGAGATCATGAAGCAGGAGGGCTGGCACTACGAGCTTGACTCTGTGGATGGAGATCTGAAGTACAACGGAGTTGTGTACAATGAGATGAAGGGCGTGTATTCAAGTCCTGAGTCTGTTATGTACAGAGTTATAGAGTCATCACTCATGCCGGACACTCCATACGGCAATGATTCAGGCGGTAATCCAGAGTTTATACCTACACTCACTCTTGAGAGGTTCAGGGATTTCCACAGGACATATTATCATCCATCGAACAGTTATATCTATCTGTACGGTGACTGTGATATGGCAAAGGAGCTGAAATTTATAGATGAGGAGTATCTGTCACATTATGATTACAAGGAGATAGACTCAGCGATCCCTCTTCAGAAGCCATTTGACGAGATGAGAGATATCACTATGGATTACTCCATAGCCGACACTGATCCTGAGGAGAACAATTCCATACTCACATACAGTAAGATAACAGGACTCAGCACCGAGAAGAAGAAGGTTACAGCCCTTGGAATACTTGAGTACGTGCTCATGGATGCACCTGGCGCGGTTTTGAAGAAAGCACTGACTGATGCGGGAATAGGCGAGGAGGTTTACAGCTCATTTGACAATGGCTGTCAGCAGACCACATTTTCCATCATAGCAAGAGGTGCCGATACGAATGATAAGGACAGATTTATAAAGGTTATAAATGATACATTTGAAGTGCTCAGCCATGGTATAGATAAAGCAGCGGTTGAAGCTGCGATCAACAAGTTCGAGTTCAAGCACAAAGAGGCCAACTTTGGAAGATTCCCTAAGGGACTCATGTACGGACTGGATGCGTTCAACAGCTGGCTGTATGACGATACCAAGGCACTCATGTTCTTTGAGATGAATGATGTGTACAAGGAGCTTAGAGAAGATCTTCAGAACGGATATTTTGAGCAGCTTATAAAGGAATGTTTCATAGATAACACATTTGGCCTGTATCTCACTATGAATCCAAAGAAGGGACTTGACCAGGAAAATGAGAAGAAGATCGCTGATGAGCTTGCAGCATACAAGGCTACACTCAGCCGTGAGGAGCTTGAGAAGATCGTGGAGGATACAAAGGCACTCAAGGAGTATCAGGCAACACCATCATCAGCTGAGGATCTTGCCAAGGTTCCGCTTCTGGCGATAGAGGACATTGACAAAGAGGCAGAGAAGCTCAAGAATGTTGAGTCAGAGATCGGCGGGCTCCCTGTTGTAAGCCACGACATATTTACGAATGGAATAGGCTATCTGAGATTCTATTTCAACATAAATGATATAGATAACGACCTTGTGCCGTATCTTGCGGTGCTGTCATGCCTGTTCAAATATATCGACACTGAGAAGCACACCTATGGACAGCTCTCAAATGAGATAGACAGCAACATAGGCGGAATAGATTTTGATATGGTAGGATATGCAAGTGATACGGATATCAAGAAGTTCTTCTATGTATCGATGAAGGCTCTCTATGAGAAGCTGCCATATGCTGTTGAACTGATGAAGGAGATCCTGTTCTCGTCCAAGATCGATGATAAGAAGAGGATAAAAGAGCTTCTGACTGAGGAGAAGTCCAGCATGAAGAATGGCATGGCTGCATCGGGACATGTGACCGCTTACACAAGAGCCATGTCATATATAGATGAGGGCGCAAGATTTACAGATGAAACCTGCGGAATCGCTTATTATGAATTCCTGTGTGACATAGTGGATCACTTCGACGAGAAGTATGATGCCTTCATTGAGAAGCTGCAGTGTGCTCTTGCAGAGGTTCTCAGAAAGGGTGCACTTACAGTTTCATATACAGGAAATGAGGATGTGACAGATCTGCTTGAGGAATCATTTGCAGACTTTGGCAAGGAACTATCCACAAGACCTGCACATAAGGATGTGAAAGTATTTGAGAAGGATTTAAGGAATGAGGGCTTTAAGACAGCCAGCCAGGTTCAGTATGTTGCCATAGCTGGTAATTTTGAGGATGCGGGATACAAGTACGACAGCTCACTGAGCGTTCTCAAGATCATATTCTCGTATGGTTATCTGTGGGAGAATGTCCGTGTGAAGGGCGGCGCATATGGCGCTATGTGTTCATTCCTCAGGAATGGAACCTGCTACATGAGTTCATACAGAGATCCAAACCTCATGGAGACATACGACATATTCAAGAAAGCGTATAAGTTCGTGGAGAACTTCGAGTGCTCAGACAGAGATATGACCAAGTATATCATCGGAACCATGGCTCAGATAGATGCGCCGACGACTCCTGTCGCAGAGGGTATAAGCCACATGGCGAGATACTTTATGGGTGTTACAGATGAGCAGATCCAGAGCGAGCGTGACAAGATCCTCTCAACAGACAGAGATGCTATCAGAGCGCTTGCTCCACTTGTAAAGGCTGTCACGGATTCAGGAATCATCTGTGCCATCGGTGGTGAGAGCAGGATAGAGGAGAACAAGGACAGCTTTAAGGATGTACTTGCGATTTTCTAGGCGTAGGTGCGGATCATGACATAATGAAGCACGCTGGGACGTGCGCAGGTCATCGCACTTACGCACGATGACATTTGATATAATATAATGAGCATTGCGACAGTTGCGCTTGCGCAAACTGTCATAATGCGAATGCCCACATAGAGCCGGCCGGCGATATGATATAATAAAGCTAGATGCGCAGGCGAAATTTAGCTTGCGCATCCAGGATAAAGGAGATATATGAATAAAGAATACAAATCAGGCTTCGTGTCCATCATAGGCAGACCGAATGTTGGAAAGTCAACACTCATGAACAGGCTGATAGGACAGAAGATAGCGATAACAAGCAACAAGGCGCAGACCACAAGAAACAGGATACAGACTGTGTACACCAGCGATAAGGGGCAGATCATTTTTCTGGATACACCGGGAATCAACAGGGCGAAGAACAAGCTTGGAGAGTACATGCTCAAGGTTGCCGAGAGTACACTGGATGAGGTAGATGTGGTTCTCTGGATAGTTGAGGCCACAACATTTATCGGTGCAGGAGAGCGTTACATCATAGAGCAGCTCCAGCATGTGAAGACTCCGATCATTGTGGTTGTGAACAAGATAGATAATGTGGAGGAGAGCAAGGTATTTGAGGCGATAAATACCTACAAGGATGCCTGTGATTTTGCGGAGATAGTTCCTGTGTCAGCCTTAAAGGGCAAGAACACGGATGAGCTTATAGATACCATCATGAAGTATCTTCCGTATGGACCACAGTATTACGATGAGGATACGATCACTGACCAGCCGGAGAGACAGATCGTTGCCGAACTCATCAGAGAGCAGGCGCTTCGTCAGCTTGACAAGGAGGTTCCTCACGGAATTGCGGTGGTCATTGACTCAATGAAGGAAAGACCAGATGGCGGGCTGATCGATATTGATGCCACGATCATATGTGAGAGGGATTCCCACAAGGGAATCATTATAGGAAAGCAGGGCGCGATGCTGAAGAAGATCGGTACCCATGCGAGATATGGAATAGAGAGACTTCTTGACACCAAGGTCAACCTGAAGCTGTGGGTAAAGGTCAAGAAGGACTGGAGAGATACAGATACATTGCTGAGGAACTTCGGTTTCAGGGACGAGTAATGTGTACCGACAGGATCGGTGAACGTGCACTCATTGCATACAGTGCGCAGTTCGCCGGTCGTGTCATGTTAAATTTGTTATGGAGGTGGACGTACAATTATGAGAGAAGAAGTTATATTGCACGGGATTGTACTTTCCAGCAGCCTCCAGAGCGAGTATGACAGGCGGATGGTGGTATTGACAAAGGAACGTGGACGGATAACAGTCTTTGCCTCCGGGGTAAGACGCGGTACAAATCCGCTTCAGTCCAAGACACAGATGTTCGTCATGGGAAGCTTTACCATGATCCCGGGGCGCGACTCATACAGACTTGTGAATATAGATGTTGACGAATATTTTCATCAGCTCACCATGGACATAGACGCATACTGCTATGCATCTTACTTCTGTGAGGTCATGAGCTTCATGACACATGAAGGAGACCGGGCTGCGGATTATCTCAATCTGTTATATGTCAGTCTGAAAGCTCTTGAGAAAGGGCAGATGCCAGCAAAGCTTATCAGGTGTGTGTACGAGATAAAACTCATGGATGTGTTCGGACAGGGAATACAGAGTTTCCACTGTCCGGTATGCGGCAAGGCTGAGGTGTCAAATGTGTTCGATGCGGCATCCGGCGGACTGCTCTGCGATGGGTGCAGAGGCAGGGCAAAGCATCCCCTTCATCTATCGGATGACGCAGTATACACGATACAGTACATAAATGGTGCGCCACTTGGAAAGATGTATAACTTTAATGTGTCCGATTCGGTGCTGTCAGAGATACAGCTCGTATCAAAACAGTTCATGGATATGTATGTGGATCGGAAGTTCAAGTCAGTGGAGATCATAGACTCGCTTGGATGATTCACCTGTTTCATATTATGTATGAGTTGATTAAAGTTGATTTATTTGAATATACATTGTATAATCGGATATATTTTTATATGTGTTAGAATGTTTTTATTTTGAGAGGATATTGTTTGATGAAAATGCTTATTGATAAAATAAAACTCAAATTACTTCTTGAGCAAAAAAGAGAATATATCAAGCATCCAAAAGAAGGGATAGATATATTGATAACGGCAATCCTCTATATTGTATCTTTGTTATGTAGTGATTTTAAATCAGTATTTGGAATAAATAGTTTAATTATACAGACATTGGCTTGGGTTATTGCGGTAATTCTTATTGTATATGGCTTTTACAAGCTTATAAAGAGTAGTAAATTAAAGTATGATCATAATAAGCTTTTGTATGACATCGAAAATTTAAATGAAATAATTCACAGATTTTCACTTATAGCAATAAAAGATGATTTTGAAACATTTTCAAATAAGTTTTTATTGTACTATGATGCAGTATGGAAGTGTTGGTTTTTCTTTAGCTTTTCAACAACCGATTATGATAACGAAGAGAGTATAATACAAAGATTGTCGAATAAGTTGAAGGTTAATAGAGATTGTATAAGTTTAAAGTATATAACAACCCGTATCCAACCTAAGTTTTCTGAACGAGACCAGGTTCAGAAAGTGTATCAACACAGTTTGTATAGAGGTAAAATATCAGATTTTCCTCCAGATATGTTGTGTAATGAGTTTGAAATTGATGGGACACGATACAAGTGGTGGACAATAGAAGAGATGGAACAGGATATTGAGATTATGGAGAAAAACAGGGATGTTGTTTCATTTGTAAAGGAAAAAATAAATTAAAAGTGCGGCAAATTTCTTACTGTAAGTAAGATCCGCACTTTTTATTTTTATATGGAATAAATGATTTTTGAGAACGCTTCCATCGCACCGGGCAGTTTTTCATACGGTATGGCACTAAAGCCGAATAGAAGCTGGTTCTCAGGGCAGAGATTCTTTCTTATCCAGAATGGTTCGGTGGAGAAGATTCGTATGCCTTTCTGTTCAAAGGCTGATATAAGTTCTGTCTGGGTAAGCTTTGAGTTCTTAACCTCTGCCACAAAGTGGAGCCCGGCTCCGGCACCATACATGATCACATCATCATCAAGATTCTGTTTCACATAATTCAATATATAATCATGTTTCTTTTTATAGTGATTCTTCATGGCGCCTATGTGGCGCTGATAATTCCCACTCTGTATAAATTCAATAAGTGCAAGCTGCAGAACCGTTGGAACTGTGCAGTTGGTGTGTGAATATCTGGAGCCATATGCCTTCATCAGATCTCCAGGAAGCACCATATATGATATTCGAAGATCCGGTGACATGGATTTGGAAAATGTACCGAGGTATATAGTGTGATCACTATTATCGATGGATTGCAGGGATGGGATAGGTCTGCTCTGATATCTGAGTTCGCTGTCGTAATCATCCTCAATGATATAACTTCCCGATTGAGCCGCCCACTCTATGAGCTCCAGCCTCTTGCTGATAGGGAGTATGCTTCCCATAGGGAACTGGTGGGATGGGGTCACATATAACAGCGTGTCTCTGAGCCTCTGTATATGGTCTATTGACACACCGTCATTCTCAAGAGGGATGGGGATGATCCTGAACGGACTCTGGCTGACGATCTCCCAAGTTCCATTGTAACCCGGATCTTCCATGGCAAATGAATAATCAGAGGGACTGAATATATGGGTGATTATATCTATCGATCTCTGGTGGCCGCTTGTGAGAATGATCTGTTCCGGTGTGCAGTTTACACCTCTGGACATATACAGATATTCGGTGATAAGACTGCGGAGGGTGTAGCTTCCCTGTGACATCTGGTAGGAAGCGGTATCAGCCATGGATATCATGTCCCATGCGTTCATGAGGTATTTGCGCCATGCCCTTGAGTGGTAACAGTTGTAGTCCAGATTGCCATAGCTGAATGTATAGTCAAATGTCTTTCCAGGGCGTCTGGATGAATAGTGTATGCTATGGTTTTGTTCTATCTTCTGGTCAGGTGTAAATGCTGTGATGTTCTCAACATAGTATCCAGAGCCTGTCACGGAGCGTATATAGCCCTCAAGCTCAAGCTGGTTGTAGGCGGATACCACTGTGTTGCGGCTCAGCTTGTGTTCGGCGGCTAGCTGCCTTGTTGCAGGGAGCTTTTCACCTGCGGTATAGTGCTCGTTAAGTATCTCGGATTTCATCTGTTCATATAATTGTTCGTATAGAGACTTACTTGATGTCTTATCTATTGAGATCATTTTGTGTTCCTTTCCCGCATATTATCAGCGTAAAAAATACATCGTATCATTGGATATTTGCTTATAACTTGATTTATTCCTTTATTATGAATTGGTACTATAAAAATACTTGAAATTGGAACTTTTGAAAGAGCCAATCTGATGCTATTATACAAGAGTCATAACGAGTAAGCAATAAGAAGAAGTCATCGGGTAATGTCTGGCGGCACTAATTATAGTAGCTTTGTATAAATAATATTACAAAATATGCCGTGAACCTTGCAAAAATATTTGAATGAGTATAAAATAAGGCGGATAGAGCGAAGAAAATTCGAATATGATTTGGAGGATTACGATGGAAAAGACATTAGACAAGATCGTTGCATTGGCAAAGAGCAGAGGATTTGTTTATCCAGGTTCAGAGATTTACGGTGGTCTCGCAAATACATGGGACTATGGTAATCTCGGTGTTGAACTCAAGAACAACGTTAAGAGAGCATGGTGGAAGAAATTCATCCAGGAGAACCCTTACAATGTAGGAGTTGACTGTGCTATCCTTATGAACCCACAGACATGGGTTGCTTCAGGCCACCTTGGAGGATTTGCTGATCCTCTTATGGATTGCAAAGAGTGTCATGAGAGATTCCGTGCAGATAAACTTATAGAGGACTTTATGGCTGAGAACGGAGTTGTTCCAGAGGGTTCAGTAGACGGATGGAGCAATGAGCAGATGGAAGAGTATGTTGAGAAGAACAATATCTGCTGTCCAACATGTGGTAAGCACAATTTCACAGGTATCAGACAGTTCAACCTTATGTTCAAGACATTCCAGGGTGTAACCGAGGATGCAAAGAACACTGTATACCTCAGACCGGAGACAGCACAGGGTATATTTGTAAACTTCAAGAACGTACAGAGAACTTCAAGAAAGAAGGTTCCATTTGGAATCGGCCAGATCGGAAAGTCATTCAGAAATGAGATAACACCTGGTAACTTCACATTCAGAACAAGAGAGTTCGAGCAGATGGAGCTTGAGTTCTTCTGCAAGCCGGGTACAGATATGGAGTGGTTTGAGTACTGGAGAAGCTTCTGTATCAACTGGCTCAAGGATCTCGGAATAAAGGATGATGAGATGAGAGCCCGTGACCATTCACCTGAGGAGCTGTGTTTCTACTCCAAGGGAACAACTGATATCGAGTATTTATTCCCATTTGGATGGGGAGAGCTCTGGGGAATCGCTGACAGAACAGATTACGATCTGACACAGCACCAGAACACATCAGGAGAGTCAATGGAGTACTTTGATGATGAGACAAAGGAGAAGTACATTCCATATGTAATCGAGCCATCACTTGGTGCTGACCGTGTTA
>JAEDGW010000098.1 GCA_016297325.1 Coprococcus sp.
AGCTCAGACAGCATTAGCTCAGACAGCACTAGTGCAGGCAGACACTCAGAACATATCAGCAGCTACAGATATATCAGCAGTCCCGGCACATGCTTTGCCGGTCAAGGCCGCTATGACACCAGAGATATTGAGAAAGAAGCAGGAGGATGGTATCCTCTCTGACCTTATTTTTGAAACGGAGGCTTACTTCGGCAGACCACTGTCCATGCCGGAGACAGAGAGCCTTATATACATATACGATCAGCTTGGCTTTTCACAGGAACTCATTGAGTACCTCATCGAATACTGTCTCACTATGGGCAAAGCAAGCTTCCGCTATGCGGAAACCGTTGCCGCATCATGGTACGAGAAGGGTATCGACACAGTGGACAAAGCCAAGTCAGACAGCAACGCTTACAACCCGTTCTACAGAAAGGTATTTTCTGAGCTCGGAATCAGAAGAGGGAATCCGACCAGCATAGAGAGCGCTTACATAGACGCATGGACAAACGAGATGAACTTCTCCGAGGATCTTATCCTCCTTGCATGTCAGAAGGCCATATTGTCCAAGCCTCAGTCAGCCAATTTTGCTTACGTCAACGGAATCCTTGAAAACTGGCACAAGAATGGTGTAAAATCTCTCAGGGATGTACAGCAGCTTGATCTTGATTTCATGAAGAAGAAAGCTGACACCACAGTCAGAAACCAGACCGCTGCTTCCAGAAACCCTAACGGCTTTGCCAATTTCAAGCAGACTGACATGTCTGACCAGTTAGGACAGCTTGAGCAGATGCTTGCGGACGAGCTGAATCTCAACAAGAAAAGCAGTTAATACAGGTAAGATAACATGAACAATATCAACTATGATGACATATTATCCAGTCTGTCCAGGATAAGACAGGATAATCTGAGAACACAGGACAACAGAAAAGCAGAGATATATGAACGATTTCCAAGGGTTCAAGAGATAGACAACACTATCGCCCACTCAGCTATAGAAGCCTCGAGAAGAAGGATCCGCAGACAGCCTGTGGATGAAGAACAACTTGCAGCTGACATAGCAGCTCTCAAGGCAGAGAAGAAATCCATCATGGACGGCGCAGGATATCCGCCAGACTATCTCGCACCCATATATAACTGTCCTCTGTGCAAAGACACAGGATACGTGGGTGGCAGACCATGTGCATGTCTCAGACGGATGATCATAAGTCAGCTCTACCAGCAGTCCACCATCGAGAAAGTGCTTGAGACCGAGAATTTCGACCACTTCAGCCTGGACTACTACAAGGATGAGCCGGTGAACGGCCGGAGCTACACACCTTACCAGAACATGAAGAACATTCTGAGTGCTGCCAGACAGTTCACAGAAGGGTTCCAGAATGAACGTCCCGGCGTCCTTCTCTACGGAGAGACAGGTACAGGCAAGACCTTCTTGACAAATTGTATCGCTAAGGAGCTGCTTGACAAAGGTTATACAGTTTTATACTTGTCGGCGATAAATTTATTTGATAATATCTTACAGGATATTATAATAAATGGTAGTCATGAGTATCACGACCAGATGTTGTATGACTACATATATAATTGTGATTTTCTTATAATTGACGATCTGGGCACTGAATACACCAATTCATTTGTCCTGTCCCAATTATTTGAGATTATAAATACGAGAACTATCAAAGGACTGTCAACTCTCATATCGACCAATCTTGATCTTCAGGAGTTCAAGAACAGATATACAGAGAGGATCATGTCCAGAATTGTTGATAGCTACCTCATATTCAATCTCTACGGAGATAACATCCGCTATGTGAAGCGTATGCGTCACATAACAGGCAACAGATAGATCTCACATCTATTTGCACAGGTATCAATATGAACGAAATCAGATTAGGAGGATTTTTATTATGCCAGACGAGAGCAAGTTGGAGACAATACCCGTAGGAAGCTTAGGAATCATTGCACACAAGAGCATCGTGCCTCTTGGTGAGAAAGTTGATTCTTACATTGTTAAATGGAGAAAGAACCGCCAGAACGAGAACAAGTCAAGCATCGTATTCCACGGATATGAGAAGGGCTCTTATCTCATCAGCACAGACTGTCCAAGATTTGGATCAGGTGAGGCCAAGGGAATTGTCAACGAGTCAGTTCGTGGTAAAGATATATATATCATGCTGGATGTAGGAAATTATAGCTGCACATACACTATGGCAGGTCAGACACAGAGAATGTCTCCTGACGATCACTACGCTGATCTGAAGAGAATCATCACAGCCATGACAGACAAGCCAAGAAAGCTCACAGTCATCATGCCTTTCCTCTATGAGAGCCGTCAGCACAAGAGATCAGGACGTGAGTCCCTTGACTGTGCAGTTATGCTCCAGGAGCTTAAGCAGTATGGCGTTGACAACATCGTAACATTCGATGCACATGACCCACGTGTCGTGAACGCTATTCCTAAGAGCGGTTTTGAGAATGTAAAGCCAACCTACCAGTTCGTAAAGGCTCTTCTCAGATCAACTCCTGATCTTGAGATCGATAACAACCATATGATGGTCATATCACCTGATGAGGGTGCTATGCACAGAGCTATATACTTCGCAAACCTTCTCGGCGTAGATGTAGGTATGTTCTACAAGAGAAGAGATTACTCAAGAGTAGTAGACGGACGTAATCCTATCGTTGCCCATGAGTTCCTCGGTGATTCAGTTGAGGGCAAGGACGTCATCATCATTGATGATATGATAGCATCCGGTGAGAGTATGATCGACGTTGCAAAGCAGCTCAAGGCAAGAAAGGCCAAGAGAGTATACGCTCTTGCTACATTTGGCCTCTTCACAAAGGGTCTTGAGGTATTTGACAAGTGTCATGAAGAGGGACTCATCGAGAAGGTCATCACAACAAACCTTACCTACCAGCTTCCTGAGCTCTCTGAGCGTGACTGGTATGTATCTGCAGACATGAGCAAGTACATCGCGCTCATAATTGACCACCTCAATCATGATGCATCTCTCAGCGATCTACTCGATCCATCAGAGAGGATCAATGCAAGAATTGCAGAGTACAAGGAAAAGCATACTATCTCAGACAATTATGAGAATTACTAAAAGATAAACCACTTGAAGTATCAATATGAACTTCTAACAAGAAATACTAACTTACAGTCCGCAGAGGACATGCAATAAAAAGCCTCCGGTATTCAGATGTATCTACACCGAATACCGGAGGTATTTTTTTCCGACCTATAGGTCTCCATATCATGTCTAACTAAACACATTATATACTGCAGCATCAACATTATAATGTCCGATCTACAATGTCACCACATTACATGTTATATGCATATCATCAAGTTTTTTAAGCAGAGCCTTGTCCGAAGTAAGCAATATCGTCTGATCTGTACCTACTCCCTTTATCACCTCAAGCAGGCCTGAGAGCTGCTTTTCGTCTGCCACGGATACTACGTCATCCAGAACAAGAGGCATATTCTCCGTATCCAGAACCTGTGCAACTGCAAGTCTCACTGCCAGATATATCTGTCTGACCACATCCGAGCCAAGGAATTCTGCCCTGAAGAAATGTCCTTCCTTCTTCACAGCAACGTGCATGTCATCATCAAGTTTGACCTCTGTATATGCACCTCCTGAAAGCAATCCAAGATTAAATGATATATGCTGGTCAATATTCTCAAACTTAGCTGCAAAATCTCCTGACAGAGTTTCGATCATCTCTATCGCCTTGTCTATGGCTTTCTTTTCAGTCTCAAGAGCATCATAGCCCACAAATATGGCGTCTCTCTTTTCCTTGAGCTCATAGTATGCATCACGCTTTTCTATGGCGTCATGTTCCTGGAACTTGAACATGTCAAGCTTCTTATCATGCTCTTCCTGGAACACCCTGTCGATCTCGACCCTGACTGTTCTGGACTCTGTGGCTCTACCCATCTCATATATGGTCCTGCGGTACTCCTCCTCAGACGGAAGCTTATCACCGTCAAATGTTCCCTTCCTGAACAAGCCATCTATGATCGTTATAGCCACAAATGCTATGGTACATATCGTAAAAAGCTGCTGTATGGATTTCTGGAAACCTACCAGACGTACTGCCACCATAACAATGGCCACCACAAGGATTCCGACAGCCATTATGACAAATATATTATCTGTCAATTTCTTATCCTTTTTCTCCTGCTTCTTCTTTTCCTTCTTGTCGTCCTCGTCATCTATGGCTTCGACTTCCAGGAATATCCTGCTTCGCTCCCTGTCTTCATCCTCGTCAGGGATATCCGCATCCTTCTCATTTACCAGCTGTCTGGCCTCTCTCTTCAATCTGGCGATCTCCATATTATAGGCATCGAGTTCTTCTCTTCTTGCCTTTCTTATATCCTCCAGATCCTTGTCGACATCTCCCAGCTCATCCATCTGAGCCTCAAGCTCTTCTATCTGTCTGAGCTCTTTCTGGTTGTCATATTTCTTTCTCTCATTTTCAAGATAAGCTATGGCTTCTGCCTTATTGATTCCGCTGCATCCGGTCTCCCGCATATTCATGAGATATCTCTCAAGGCTGTCACATACCGCCTTGTCATCATTCCCGGTCTCTGCCACAGGCTCAATGCTCATCACATCTGCAAATGTACTCTTGTCCATGTCAAAGAGCACATCCTTATATGAATTCCTGATCTTGAGTCTCTGCTCCTTGCCGCTCTCCACGTCCGTGAGGCTTGCGCCATCCATGGTCATGTTAAAGTTGCGTTCAAGCAGATAGCTTTTACCGTTCTGGACGACATTCGCCTTGCCGGAATATCCATTTGCACTCTTCGGCTTTCTTCTGGAATAACTGTCACCCTTTGAGCCTATGCCCTTGGATTTGTCCATGCCAAAAAGGATTCCTGTAACAAAATCCCTAAAGGTGCTCTTGCCGGCTTCCTGCTCTCCATACACCACGTTAAGGCCTGAATCAAGCTTTATCTCTCTATTATTGAATTTACCAAATTCCTTCAAAAACAGTTTATTAATATACATTACTTTTCTCCAGTAGCTACAATAGCTTCAAGTCCATACTCAAGTGCCTTTTTGCTCACCGCATCGTTCTTGCCGGAAAGCCCGCTTATAAAACGTCCAAGCACGTTGTGTTCATTGTCTCTCATAAGACTGTCCGCATTATAATTGAACATCGTGTTATCCACGACACTATATATCATATACTCTTCAGGGAAATTATCAAATACCGGCTTCACGCCTTTACCCTTCTCACCTTTAAGTATAATCTTATATATGTTCTGAGTGCCCATCTTGTCGATCTGCTTCCTGATGGCTCCCTCGATCTGTCTGGCCGTATACTCAGGCTTGACCTCAAGTCCGAGATTGATATACTCCCTGCAAGCCACCGGTTCCCATTTTATCCTGGTCTCTCCGTGGATGATCTGGCCGTATATATATCCGTGCTTACCTGTATCCAGATGGGACACAGGCTCCGGTGATCCCGGATAAGCCATCCTGTTCTTCACCATGTGCTTAGGCTTCCTCAGACTGCCGAGTGCAACATAGTCAAATCCTGCCCCGGAAAGTCTCTTGAAGTCAAATGCGCCGTGCTTTGAATCGCCGCCATACATCAGCAATATATTCGTGGAGCCCTCATGCTGCACCGCTATATCCTTTGAAAAATTCTCAGTGTACTCATCACGGCCATAGCTGAATCCCGTCACACACGTATCTATATCCTCAAAATACGCATTGCTGAAATCATCCGCAGGAAGTATCACCGTGTTTGACTTGAACTCGTAAGTCTCCGACGGAGAATCCTTCTCTATATGATCTCTGCTTCCGGTTACAATGATGGTTCTGGTATTCGTGAGCTTTGCAAGCTTGTTGTCCAGCCTGTCAAGCTCTGTAACCCCCGGAGCCTGATGGAACAAATCTCCGGCTACGAGGAGCAGGTCAACCTTTCTCTCCTCAGCAACAGCAAGTATCCTGTCAAATGTATCTTCTATCTCTTTTGCGCGGACATCACTCCACGGCTTTCCCTTATCAGGGGTTATGCCAAGATGTACGTCCGAAACATGTATAAATCTCATATGTTTTCCCTCTGATCTGTCTGACAGCATATGTCAGGTTTTCATAAAAAAACCAGACACAGCCTCTATATTAATATACATAGCATTACTACGCAATCAACAAAAGTGTAACCCAAATCAATGAAAAATACAACACACGAGGTATTAAATCTTTGTGTAATCACTTCACCTCTCTGTCCATTTCGTGTTCATGCAGATACTTTTCTCTCGTCGCCATGCCGCCTCTTATATGCCGCTCCGCCTTATTTGCATCCAGAATGACTCTGGTCTGAGCCGCAAGCATGGGTCTGATACGCACCAGCCGCTCCGTTATATCCTTGTGTACCGTGGATTTGCTTATCCCCATCTTGTCCGCCGTCTGTCTGACCGTCGCTCTGGTGTCAATGATATAATTTGCTGCTTCAACTGCCCGTTCTTCTATGTATCCCTTCAAAGAAAAAGCCCCCGCATATTCTGTTTTTACAGTTTATGCGGGGATGGACAGTTTATGTATTTTAATCTGTCTTCTATACACTCTGTATTACTGACATCTCGGAAATCTCACCACGAACCTTGAACCTATATCCTCTCTTGATACAACCTGTATCGTTCCTCCGTGTGCATCTACTATCCATTTGGCTATGGAAAGGCCCAGTCCGGAACCTCCCGTCTCGCTGTTTCTTGCTTCATCCGAGCGGTAAAATCTGTCAAATATATGTGACAGATCCTGAGGATTCATTCCTGTACCCTCGTCCTCTATCATATAACTCACATAGCCGGGATCCTCTTTCACTGCAAGTATGATGGTGGTGCCAGGTTCAGAATACTTCGCAGCATTCTGGACAAATATCCTGACTGACTGCTTGACCATGGCCACATCACCGAGAACATAAGCCTCATTTTCAGTTCCTCTGAACTCATACCGGTGAGTATCATCTATCATCATGGACTCCTCCCACACCTCACTGACCATGCGGTTCAGATCGGTTTTCTCCATGTTCAGGTGCTGTCTTCCGCTGTCGCCCCTCGCTAGGAATAACAATTGTTCCACCAGTTCCTTCATATGCTGGGATTCATTCTTAAGTGCCTCTATGGATTCGCCCAGAACCTGCTCATCCTCCTTGCCCCAGCGGTCAAGCATGTTCACATATCCCTGGATCACGGCTATAGGTGTCCGGAGCTCATGAGAAGCATCAGACACAAATCTCATCTGCCTCTTCTCATTCTCCTTCATGTTCTTCAGCAAACTGTTGAGTGCGATCTCTATGCTCTGCAGATCCTTGTCACCCGTATGTATCACCTGCTCGTCATCATCCGCTGACAAATGTGATATGGCCTTTTCCAGATCTTCGATCTTGCTGTGATCATTCTGGTTTGATCTGCCCGGACGGCTGGATGAAGGTGTCGAAGATTCCTTACTAAGCCTCTCTGCAGCGATGGCCAGATCATTCAGCGGCTTTAACCGTCTTCTGACATCTGCAGTTCTAAACAGCGCAAGGAATAGAACAATTGTCTCGGCACCAAGCAGCACGATCCCCGGTATCTCTATGATATCCCACAGGATCTTTATATCATATCTGTACTTCTTCCCGTCTGTGCCCTCTATGACATATTCATACGCACCACCGTCATCGTTCTTTTCCACATAATATCTCACTCCACCGACGTTCTGCGGCATCTGTTTTCTTCCCCACCATCCAAATGCCCCAACAACAAGAAGGGCAATGACGATATCAATAAGTATCACATTGCCCACTTCCTTGAACCAGAAGCTCATATTGATCCTTCTGGCTATCGATGACATTCTTTTGTTTTCGTTTGTCTTCTTTCCCATGTATATACTCTCTATCTATGCATATCCGTACAATCCGCTACTGACCTGTCACATATCTGTCTGTTTTCTCCGGCATTTGGATCAATCATCCCCTGATAACATACCCTACACCTCTGACAGTGGTGATGAGCTTCACGCCAAACCTGTCATCTATCTTTGTTCTGAGATATCTCACATACACATCTATGATATTTGTCTCTCCCAGGTAATCGTATCCGCACACCTCATTTATCAGTTTCTCCCTGTCCATCACGATATCCTTGTTCTCCATGAGCGTCCGAAGCAGCTCGAACTCCCTGTTCGTCAGCTCCACAGGCTCGCCGTTCACCGTAACCTCATGCCTGTCCACATCCATGCACACCCCACGTATTTCTATCCTGTGTGTATGTACTGCAGCTGTCACACGATTCTTAAGTGCCACCCTTATCCTGGCCAGCAGCTCTTCTATGGCAAATGGCTTGGTGAGGTAATCGTCTGCACCGGCATCAAGCCCCGACACCTTATCCATGACCGCATCCCTGGCGGTCAGCATGATGACAGGCACATCGCTCTCCCTGCGTATTCTTCGAAGCACTTCAAGCCCATTGAGCCCCGGGAGCATCACGTCCAGGACAACCAGATCGAAGTCTCCTGACAGAGCCTTTTCAAGGCCCGTCCTTCCGTCAAAGACCTTCTCTGCCTCGTAACCTTCATGAACCAGTTCCAGCTCCACGAATCTTGCTATTTTCTCTTCATCCTCCACAACGAGAATCTTCTGTGCCATATCTTTTTCCTTTCTTTTATGACTGACGGACGCTGACATAGTTTGGTGGGATGTAAGTCTGTGGGGGTGTCTCTGCAATTACGCCTAGCTTCCTTCGCTTTGGCTTGCTTCTATCTGCACTCGGCGCCGACCGCGATAAGGACGTTCGCGGATCTCTGCCTCGGCAAGAAGCACCAAAGCTCAGTCGCCACGGCTACCCATTGCAGAGACACCCCCCACAGACATTACAATCTCCCACCAAACTATGTCAGCTGGATATATGCCGTATTTATTACTATATTTTTTTAATCTGTGTTGATATTGGGTTTTATTTACTCTTTATTATTACTTGTTATTTGCGTCTGACTTCAGGTTGTCTACTGAGTCGGCTACTTTGTCGCAAGCGTCATTGAGGTTTACGTTTATATCTCCGATTCCTTCAAAATGATATCTGCACTCACAGAAGAGTCCTACCACAAGGAGTGGAATGACTACCCAGAAGGCAAATACGAGTGCGATCACCAGGACCAAAACTGGAACGTTCATCATACTCTGTCCTCTTCTCTCCACTATGAAGCTGCTGTCTACACTCTTCTTCAGGATCCTGCCGCACCATTTGAAAAATCTGTCAACCATCTGTCCAAATGTTGCTTTATTGCAGTCATTTGTGTAAACTTTCTGTGCCTGTTCGAATTCTGTTGAGGTCTGCTGCTCCCCGCCTGTAGTAAAGCTTCCCATCTCCGGGGATTTTACCTTGCCAAGCTTCTCCAGATATATGATCGCATCCAGCACATCATAATCACATGCCTCAAGTGCACTCTTCGCATCCTCGTAACTTACTCCGGTTTTTTCTCTTAACTTTTCTACCTTTTCAAGTTTATCCATAATCTTTACACCCTTTCTCTTTATCTTAGTTCATCATCTTCCGATAATCTGTCATCTTTCTGATTGTTGCTGCTGATATCATCAACTGATGTTGTTACTATACCAACCGATGATTAATCTAAAATATGAGAAAGATTAAAATCAGGTTAAGATTTATCACTCTGCCGCCGCAATCTTCGCCGTGGACTTCTTCACACAGTAGAGGCATGTCGGCAATATGTATATAGTCGCCGTAACCCATGCCGTCTGATCTGCGAAACATATGGCAGTATATCCAAATACTCCGACAAATCCCAGGCTCACTATGATCCTGGCCGCCATCTCGGTCACACCTGAGAATATCGCTCTGCCAGAAT
>JAEDGW010000236.1 GCA_016297325.1 Coprococcus sp.
ATGCCTTTTGCTTTGGCTGATAGCTATGATCTTGTTACAGTATCAGGAGATAAATACAGAGTCAGCTACAACGACATTCTGGACTTTGAGATTATTCCAGAAGAAGACGGATGTGTAGTAACAAATGGTGAAATCACGATCCCTGATCCACTTTACCTCATTCCAACTGGTCTTACTCCAGAGAGTGAAGTAGAGGAAGGTGTTGTATCAAGAGCAACTGTTCTCATCGATGCTATCGGTGTATATGGAGTAGAAGCTCCATACAGCGAAAACAGAGCTGGTGTTGTCTACAGCGCATGGTCATGTGCAGAGCTCTTGGATAAGTTCGGTGTCTCTCTTGATGGTGATGTTGTTATGACCAGCTATAAGGATGGATACTCAAAGACTATCTCTGCTGAAGAGTTTGCTTCCCTCTATATTGCATTCCAAGCTCCTACAAGTAAAGGTGACCAGAAAGATTTCTTCACTCTTGGTAGAAATCAGGAAAGAAATGCAGGCGTCAACAACATTGGTTCCTATGTCTTTGATGATGCTTCATTTGTATATGTCCCAGAAACTGGTATTGCATGCTCGGATTTGGCTCTAGAGACCGGTATGACAGAGAGTGACGAGTATCTTGTTACATACAAGAGTGGAGAAAGTTCAGTCATTACTAGCGAAGAGTTTGCTGCTCTTACTCTCTCAGGGGAAACAGAAGTTGTAACAATCCTTGCTATCTAAGCATTGATATTGATTAATGAGAGTCATACCTAGGTATGGCTCTCTTTGAATAAAGGAAGAAAAATGAAGAAGAATATAATCGTTGCTCTTGTTTTAGCTATCTCGATGGCTATTTGTCCCCTAGCAGCATTTTCATCTGAGTATAACTGGGATGGAGAGGGTGCATTTAAAGGCGACATAAATTCTACAGGAGCTGTAGGAAAGAATGGAGCTGCAGCTTCTGCCAATGTACTAGCTTCCCAGATTGCAGTCGAGATTATGGAGAGGGGTGGAAATGCAGTCGATGCAGCTGTTGGTATGATTTATGCTGTGGGACTATTGGAGCCAGCTGCTTCAGGTATCGGAGGAGCAGGACAGATGGTTATATACCTAGCTGATACTAATGAATATGTTCAGCTTGAGTATATGACAAGAGCCCCGAAGGCAGCTATCCCCGGCACTTTGGATACTTCTACTAGCGGTACTCCTCCTTCACCAGAGGCATTGGCTGTTCCAGGAGTGGTTCATGGAACACTTACTGCTCTAGAAAAGTATGGAACAATGACAGCCAGGGAAGTGTTGGAACCTGTAATTGAGCTTGCTAGAAACGGTTTCCCTGTTACTGATAGATGGAACACAAATATTGAAGGAAGATACGACAACCTTAACTACTACGATTACTCAATTGGCTTATATACAGATGAAGGATTCTTATGGAATGTAGGCGATATCATCACAAACAATGACCTTGCTGATACCCTTGAGTTGATCGCTAGAGAAGGAATTAAAGGGTTCTATGACAGTGACTTTACAGATATGATGGTCGACTATATTCAGAGTCAGGGTGGAGTTTTGACACGAGAAGACTTCGCTTCCTATACATCTGTATGGAGAGAGCCTGTAAGTACAACTTATCGTGGATACACTGTATACACAACCGGCGGCCCATCTAATGGTGGTATTCCTCTTTTGGAAGCTTTGAACATTGTAGAAAACTATGATCTAGCATCCTATGGCCACGACTCAGCTGAGACAGTTGAAATCTTGGCAGATGCCTTTGCTTTGGCTTATCAGGATGGAATCCAGTATATTGCAGATCCTGATTACTATAACCTTCCGACACAGACACTTATCAGCAAAGAGTATGCGATCAATGAAAGAGCCAAGTATATTAAGGTTGGACAGAGAATTAAGACAGCAAGAGCTGGTAAACTTTCTGTAACGCTCTCTTCCACAGGTGAAAAGGTTCTTAATGGCGATACCCCGGACCAGGGTGGAACAACACACATGGTTGCTATGGATAAGTGGGGAAACGTGGTTTCTACAACAAATACAAACGGAATTA
This sequence comes from Coprococcus sp., assembly GCA_016297325.1. Taxonomy (GTDB): domain Bacteria; phylum Bacillota; class Clostridia; order Lachnospirales; family Lachnospiraceae; genus Coprococcus. Next base: position 2,045 of record JAEDGW010000236.1, read on the forward strand.
ACTTCG
>JAEDGW010000099.1 GCA_016297325.1 Coprococcus sp.
AAAAGAAGGAGAAGGAATTATGGTAGCACAGACAGTAAAAGTAGTAAATGAACAGGGACTTCATATGAGACCAGCAGGAGTATTTGCAAAGGAGATGACAAAGTTCTCATGCGCAGTAACTCTTGACGTAGCAGGCAAGAAGATCAATGCCAAGAGCGTAATGCTCATCATCGCAGCATGCATCAAGTGCGGTGCAGAGGTAACAATAGAGTGTGACGGTGCAGACGAGAAGGAGGCTCTTGCAAAGGCAGTTGAGCTCATCGAGTCAGGATTCGGCGAGTAATATAGGTACATTGCCCTGACGCCGAAGCGGATTATTTATGAATGAAATATTGGAGGTTTTATTATGAATAAAGGAATCGCGGGTTCAGCCGGCTACGGCGTTGGAAAGGTTGTGATCATATCTGACGCAAAGCCGGAATATGAGAACAGAACAATCACAGATACAGATGCAGAGATCAAGAGATATGACGATGCAGTTGCAGCATTTACAGAGAAGACACATGCTATGGCAGAAGCCATGAAGGAGAGTGTTGGAGAGCACAATGCGGAGATTCTTGAGGGACACATACTGCTCCTCACAGATCCGGGAATGGACGAGATAACCAAGGGTTCCATCATGAGCGGAACCTGCGCAGAGGCAGCGTTTGAGAGTACATGCGACATGTTTGCCGGAATGTTCCAGATGGCAGATGACGAGCTCACAAGACAGAGAGCCACAGATATCGGTGACATAAAGGTAAGAATGCTCAAGATACTCACAGGCACACCTGATGTGAACATATCAGAGGTTCCAGCCGGAACGATACTTGTGGCAGAGGATCTTACACCATCCATGACAGCGGGAATCGTCAAGGAGAATGTGGCAGGAATCATCACAGCAGTTGGAGGCAAGACATCCCACTCAGCTATCCTTGCAAGGGCACTTGAGATACCGGCGGTACTCAGTGTGGACGGAATAGTTGACAAGGTTTCAGACGGCATGACAGCAGTTGTTGACGGATGCGACGGAATCTGCATACTTGATCCATCACAGGAAGAGATAGAAGAGTATCAGGAGAAGAGAGAGAAGTACCTTAGTGACAAGGCTCTTCTTGAGGTATACAGAGGTAAGGATACAGTCACTGCTGACGGTGTAAAGGTACATTTGTATGGCAATATCGGCAATCCTGAGGATGCAAAGCAGGTGGCAGTATGCGACGGAGAGGGCGTAGGTCTTTTCAGAACAGAGTTCCTCTTTATGGGCGCGTCAGAGCTTCCATCTGAGGAAGAGCAGTTCCAGGCGTACAAGGCTGCGGCTGAGACCATGGAGGGCAGGGAGGTCATCATCAGAACACTTGATGTGGGTGGTGACAAGGATATCCCATACCTTGGACTTGAGAAGGAGGACAATCCATTCCTCGGTTTCAGAGCAGTGAGATACTGCCTGCAGAACAAGGATTCATACAGAGTTCAGCTGAGGGCACTCCTCCGTGCAAGTGCATTTGGCGATATCAAGATCATGGTACCGCTTGTCACATGTGTTGACGAGATCAGAAGCGTGAAAGCACTTGTTAAGGAACTCATGGCAGAGCTTGACGCCGAGAACATAGCATACAACAAAGATATCCAGGTAGGTGCAATGATAGAGACTCCTGCGGCAAGTCTCATAGCGGACCTGCTTGCAAAGGAGGCAGACTTCTTCAGCATAGGAACAAATGACCTGACACAGTACACTATGGCAGTTGACAGAGGCAATGCGAAGGTTGCTTATCTGTACTCCTCATACAATCCTGCAGTCCTCCGTTCCATGAAGAACATTATCGAGGCGGCAAATGCAGCGGGTATCATGGTTGGTATGTGCGGTGAGGCGGCAGCAGATCCATTTCTCATTCCGCTTCTCATATCATTTGGACTGGGAGAATTCTCGGTGAGTGCCACATCGGTTCTTGCCACTAGAGGCACCATTGCAAAGTGGTCAAAGGCAGAGGCAGACGAGCTGGCAGCAAAGGCACTCTCGCTTGCAACAGAAGCAGAGGTTGCAGAGCTTCTTAAGGCAAATGCAAGATAATTTAAAAGTGCACAATGTAAGTTGGTAAAAATATATGTGTTTTTTCACATGGCACATATGTGCATAAATTCAATAATAAACAAAAGTGAAAGCTCACAGTGGCTATTTTCACGAAAATAAAAAAATCGGCATTTTTAACTGGAAAAAGTGCCGATTTTTTTGTTACAGTAATAAAGAAAGAGGAATAATATGGATAGGAGGATGTAATAATGTTTGAGAATGAAAAAGTAAACCATGTGAAGTTTGGTGAAGGCAGCGTGATGGAATGTGATGGAAGCCATATAAGAATTGTATTTTCCTGCAATAATGTAGAAAAGACATTTGCCTATCCGGGGGCATTTGACAAGTTTGTGAGCTTCCAGAGTGAAGAGGCGCAGCACGTGGCAGAGGAGGAGCTTACTCAGGTGAAACTTAATCAGAAGAAACTTGAAGCTATGAAGAAGCTTATACTTCAGGAAAACGAGAGAAGAAAAGAAGAAGCACTCAAGGCGAAGGCCAAGAGGAAGAGATAGATATACACAACTTTGTAGAATTTCTACCATATAAAAGGACAGGCAGCACAGCTGTTATAATATGCGATCATGCATGGATTGCGTATCGTACAGCATTGCTGCCTGTCCTTTTTTGTCGTTGCACGGATCTCCTGAGAAAGCTATGCATGTTCTGAGTGCAATATCGGCAAATGTTTCTAATGTTTATTTCTCCTTGCAGCTTAGCAACTCATCGGTTGAGATATTGAAAAAATCTGCAATAGCGGCAACTTCATAATCTGGAACAAAGCGTTTTCCCTGTTCTATCCTGAGAACGGTTAGGTCTGAAAATTCCTGCCCTCTCAGTTGAAGCTGCTCTGCAAGTTCCTTCTGGGTAAGCCCCTGACTTTTGCGCAGATCCTTGACTTTACCGCCAATAATGTTTTTTGATTTACCATCCCAATAAATTTTCATACCAAGAAATCCTTTCTAAAGATGAAGGTTTTGTTGATGATAGATTAAAAACTTGATATTATACTTCTAAAGATGAAGTTTTTAGTATAAAGATGCATTATTTGACTTAGAAAAAGGATATGCCTACAAGCCTGGAATTAGAACCTGAGTCGAATAAAAGAAAGGGGGAATTTGTATTTATGATGAGAAAAAACAGAAGGATATGGATGAGCGTCGTTAGTATTTTGCTTATTGTGTGTATGGTGCTTCCGGCGGACATCCCTGCATATGCAGGGGCAAATTTCAACATGAATTTTTCTTTGAGTGGAAATGGGGCGGATGACATAATTGCTGTTGCCAGGGCTCAGATTGGAAGGACAGGAGATCAGCTTGCTTATACAGATCAGTGGTGTGCAATGTTTGTAGGCGATTGTGCAAGACTTGCGAATCAGAGTAGTGTTATTCCATATAATGGCAATTGTGTACAGCTTCAGAATGCTGTTCTTAATGCCGGAGGAAGACAGGTATCGATAAGTGAGGCACAAAAGGGCGACCTTGTATTTTACGGAACAAATGGTGGAGCTCATGTTGAAATAGTGTATGCTCACAGCGGCAGTACAATTAGTTCGATTGGAGGAAATTCGGGAAACGGATCTTCGTATAATACAAGAATGGTCAGGGATCATGTTACACAGACTATGACAATAACTAAGGTCATAAGACCGAATTATTCATCAACTCCAGCACTGCTCCCGGGTACGGTGGATTCCACATGGAACGTTCCGGCCTATGTCACGGCATCACATAAGATCCAGACGTATGATGCATGGTGCAATGCAGAATCAGGACATTATATTGATCCGGGTGACAACTGTTATGTAGAAGCGGTATATACAAATGGTTTCGCAAGAGTAAGGTATCCAGTTTCAAGCGGAGACAGATGGGCATATGCAAAGGCTGGAGACTTTGATTTGTCGAAAAAGGTTACAGATACAGTAAACTTACGTGTATGGTTTTCTGACACTAAAATGGGAAGTGCCACGACAGAGTTTCTGGCTGGCCAGTGGATGTATCTGTGCTATGAATTAACATATGCGTCAACAGGAGCCAGAATAGGAAATAACAACGGCATTGCCTATTCGGTTATTCAGAAGATATATGACACGGATGATCAGGTTGTAAGTAATTGCACATATGATAATGACAATAACTGGATCGCATTCAAACCGGACAAAGCAGGAAGATATGCGGGCGGAGTATCAGCACTTGGCGGTTTATCCGTAGAACAAAGTGTGTATGTAAATGTGAATTATGATGTGACAGTTAAGTCAGATTCGGAATCATTACATTTGACTCTGAATTCAAATGATTCGTCGGTTATCAGATTTGTCGGCGAAGGAGCCTGTCCAGGCTCAAAGTATTATATTGCCGACTGGGACGATACCGCTCTTTATGCTAAGTGGGCTGATTGGGAAGGTGATGTCAGTCCGTTGACTGTGAAGGCTCTAAAGACGGGAACACATAAGATACGAGTGGATTATGTTGATGGGTATACAGATAATATCCTTCAGACGGTATATGTAGACGTGATTGTTGATTGTAGCCACAAATGGGGAGACTGGGTTTTGATATCTGAGGCGACATGTACCACTGATGGAAGCGAGAAGAGAACCTGTGCGACCTGCGGAGCTGAGGAGAGCAGAACTATAGCAAGGACGGGACATGATTATACCACTGCGGTAGTGACACCGACCTGCGACAGTTCAGGCTATACAATGCACAGATGTAAGACATGCGGATATAACTATAAGGATGCGTATAAAGATGCCATTGGACACACATTTGGCGCATGGACAGTTACTAAAGCCGCGACCTGTGTGAGTGATGGCGTAAGAAGTAGAAAATGCAGCACTTGTGGAAAATACGAGACTGAGACGGTGGAGAGTACAGGACACAGCTATGTGGATAAAGTTGTGCAGCCAACATGTACTGAGAGGGGATATACGCTTCACGCTTGCAGCGGATGTGGCATTTCATACAAGGATGCGTATACAGATAAGACAGATCACAGTTATAGTGGATGGCTTATGACAAAAGCCGACACGTGTACTGAGGCTGGCGAGGAGACAAGGTACTGTACTAATTGCTATACGAAGGAGACAAGGGCTATTGAACCAAAGGGACACAGATATTCTTCTGAATGGACTGTGGACAAAGAGCCAACCTGCACTGAGGAGGGAGTGAAATCCCATCACTGTGTAGTATGTGGCAGCCAGGCAAAAAAGACGGCCATAGCAAAGACGGCACATGTATATGATGAGGGAACAGTGGTTAAAGAACCGACAACCACTGCAGAGGGATTAAAAATATTTATATGTATAAATTGTGGCAATACAAAGACCGAGAAGATTGCGAAGCTTCCATCAAAGAAAAATGGACTTCTCAAAGCTTCAGATGGAAAGTATTACTACTACAAGGACGGAAAGATACAGAAAAATTACACCGGTTTTGTAAGAAAGGGCAGCAGCCAGTTCTATGTAAAAAATGGAGTATGGAAAACTAACGTGAACGGAATGATAAGACATTCAAACGGATATTATTACTATGTCAGAACCGGAATAATCAGAACCAATTTCACAGGATTTATGCTGAAATCAGGTAAACGCTATTATTTCAACAAGGGTATATGGAGATCAAAGTATACCGGAATTGTAACTGTGTCGGGTAAGCGATACTACGTTGTCAAGGGTATCAGATACACCGGGACAGGCACGGTGAAGGTTGGCAGAAAAGCGTATAAGGTTGTGAATGGTTTGGTGAGATAAGAGCTCTTGAGTGATTAAAACATAGGAGGGAAAACTTTGAAAAGGGGAATTAAAAGAATTATTTCGCTGATATGTATTGTGTCGATCATAATACCGTGGTTTGTGAGACCGATAACTGCTTTGGCTGCAAACCCATTTTCGAGAGGCCAATGTACATGGTGGGCATATGAAAGATTAACTCAATTGATGGGGACTGAGCCAAATGTAATTTCTGGAAATGCAGGTGGTTGGTATGATAATTGCCTGAAAGCAGGATATACACATGGCAGTGTGCCGAAGGTAGGCGCTATAGCATGCTGGAATAATGGTTATGGAAATGACACAGGGCATGTGGCTATAGTTGAGGCTGTATATGATACATATATAACAATATCTGAGTATAATTGGAACGTTTCTCTTGGATATAATACGGCCAATTTGAACTTGTCAAATATGAACAGAAGCAGCAGTAGCAAACCGAATAGATATTTTAAAGGGTATATATATGTATATGGTGGTGGTAGTTCTGCAATCCTTCCCGGCACGGTGGATTCCACCTGGAATGTACCTGCATATGTAACCGCAGGATATAAGATCCAGACATATGATGCATGGGGAAATGCGGAGGCTGGACATTACATTGACCCAGGAGACAATTGTTACATAGAAGCCGTATATACAAATGGTTTTGTAAGAGTAAGGTATCCAGTTTCAAGCGGAGACAGATGGTCATATGCAAAGGCACAGGACTTTTCTCTGACAAAGAAGAATGTCGATCATGTGCATGATTTTGCGGAGTACCAGTTTTATGAAGCAGTCCATCCTCATTATAAGTGTTATAAATGTTCGATCTGTGGCGAGGTTACGAGAAATGTGAACGAGCCGGTATTGATATATGGATGTGAATCTGATGCCTGTAAGTACGCAGGATATGGAGATGTATTCTATGCAAATATTACAATAGGAGACAACCTTGCCCTGACGAACGGGGCACCGGGTACTACCGGGGCGTCGGTTAAGCTTGGCAGCAATCTGATCGACAGGTCTGCAATATGGAAGTTTGTAAAGACAGAAGATAATTATTATGCAATATATTCATGTGCAGATGGGCAGGCGCTTGAAATGCAGAATGGTGATACCAATGCTGTGAGTGGTCAGGATCTGATAGTTTCAAATTATCAGGGAAAGACACATCAGAGATGGGCTGTTTCTTTGATGGCTACAAAATGGTGGGAGGATAATCTCTGCAATATAGTTCCTATATGTAATACAAATGTAGGCATTGATGTATACGATGCAAATATTGCCTCGGGTACAAATGTGTGGTTATACAAAAGAAATTCCTCAGTTGCGCAGAACTTCAGAATAGTAGTTCTGGATCAGGACTTCAATCTCAAGACGCCGTCGATTGGTGCTTGTGAAGGAGGTACTAAGTCCGAAACGACATTGTATTGGACAATCACCGATCATGCAGATCAGTATAATGTAAGTATAGATTCTGCATCGGGTAAGAATGTTGTTTCAGAGGTAGTGTATGGTGACAATTATTATAGAAAAATACTTCCTGCCGGGCGATATACAGCTACAGTTACAGCCGTAAACAATCGTTATGCAAATAAAGCTGCTAAGAGTGAACCGGTCAAATTTGAGGTTAAGGAAGAAACAGGGGAGAAGACAGCCAGCGTTATCTGTGGCAAAAAGAGATATGAATTGTATGATTATGCACTGGATTGGGATTCTGCTAAAGAGTTCTGTGCTACGAGAAACGGAAAATTGGCAGAGGTGGCAAATTCAGAAGAGCAGAAGGCTATAGAGCAGCTTTTGGCGGAAGGAAAGTACGAATATTATTGGTTAGGCCTTACAGATTGTGAGAAAGAGGGAACATTTGAGTGGACCAGCGGAACGGCGCTCTCATATTCAAATTGGAATACTGGCGAACCATCAAATTCTGGTGGCGCGGAAAACTGGGTAACGATCTATAAAGAAAATGGAAAGTGGAATGATGCCATTAAATGGGGCGGACTTGGCGGCCATACAGGTTTTATCTGTGAGACAGAGGCGCCGAAGAGATACAGTATAAGTTATCACTTAAATGGCGGCGTAAATGATGGCAGCAATCCTGTTTCATATACATCTGATAACCCTTACCTCAGCCTGAAAAAACCGACAAAAAGCAATTACACATTTGACGGCTGGTATACATCAAGTACATACGCAGCAAAGCTTACGTCATCCACAAAGTGTGATGGCAATTTGAACCTTTATGCAAAATGGACACCAACGCCGTACACAGTTCAGCTTGACGTAAATGGCGGAAATCGGTTGTCACAGTCAAAGTACACTGCAACTGTCGAGACGACAGGCATGGGCCTTCCTATGTCGACAAGAGACGGCTATACATTTACCGGATGGTATACACAGAAGACTGGTGGAGACAAGGTGAGCAGTCTCAACTATGTGACACAGAACATGACGCTTTATGCCAGATGGGAGAAGAATCCTGAGCCACATGTACACAGTTACAAAACCTTAGTGGAAAATATAAATGCGACATGTACCAGTGATGGTCACACCACGTACAGATGTGACTGCGGTGATGAGAAGACTACATACACATCGGCAATCGGACACAGTTATGGCGACTGGGAGGTTGTCAGAGTGGCGACATATACTGAGCCAGGTCTCATGAGACGTGTTTGCAGAAATGATGCATCCCATGTGGAGGACAGGGAGATCCCGGTTCTGGTAAAGAACAAGACAGACATATCAGACTGCGAAGTAGAGCTTTCAGAGGATTCATTTGAATACGATGGAACAGCAATAAAGCCAAAGGTTGATGTCAGCAAAAACGGTATTCTTCTGACAGAGGACAAGGACTATACGGTTTCGTATGAAGATAATATCATGCCGGGAACGGCGAAGGTAACAGTGACAGGGATCGGTGATTACACCGGAACTTGCACAAAGACATTTGTGATAAATGAGTTCAATCTCAGTTCTTCACCAGATAAAGTTCAGGTACTTGGTGTGACAAATAAGACTTATACAGGCAAGGCGCAGACCCAGAGCAGTCTTGTTGTGACCGTATCTGGAAAAGCTTTGGTCAAGGGCAAGGATTACACAGTCACATACAAAAATAACACGAATATCGGGAGAGCCGTTATCACCATAACAGGAATAGGTTCATACACGGGAAGTTTGAGCGCAGCATTCAGGATCAATGTGAAAAATGGCGGTATCTATACAGTCAGTTACTATAAGTACAGGATCACAAATGCAGCAGTAAACGGAACTGGAACAGTTACTCTGACCGGAACGCTTCATAAGCGCACAACTTCAAACTATAAGATCCTCGGTGTCGCCGATTCTGTAAAGATAGGCGGAGTGACATACAAGATCACTGCCGTTGGCAACAATGCATTTTACGGATACAAATATCTGACAACACTTGTTCTTGGAAAGAATATCAGGGTTGTCGGAAATAAAGCTTTCTACGGATGCTCAGGACTCAAAACCATACGAATCAATTCTACTGATCTGCGTGTTGTGGGAACAAACGCATTTGCTGGTATATATGCCAAGCCTGTTGTGAAGTTACCTGCGGCTAGGATTGCTAAGTATAAAGTGCTGATGAAGCGTGGGGGCGTGCCGGCTAAGGCTGTGTATACAAAGATATAAATTAACATAAATATGGAAATGGAGGCATGAAAAATGACTAAATATGTGAAAAAAATCGTTAGTATGGTAATGGTTGCAGCTATGCTTGTGTTATTGGTTCCAAATACAAGTTATGCTGGATCACCGACATTGGATACGAAGTTTAAGGTGTTGAGGACGGGAACAAATTATATAAAAACCTACAAATATAACTATAACAAGGATTCTCTAGCTGGAAAATTTGTAGCTCCAGAAACTGGCAAATACAGGATAACAGTGGTTAATAATGGAAAAGTTCCTTTTCGTGCAAACAGACTCAACAGGGATTTAGCTGCTGTTGAATCATCAGGTCTTTTAAATGGGGGAGAAACAAATAGATTT
>JAEDGW010000237.1 GCA_016297325.1 Coprococcus sp.
CATCTGCATAACTCTCTCTCCGATCTATCCTAAACGATACATATATCTGTCATCGCCAAATACAATATTTGTCCCAGGCTTCACCGCATACGTATCGCCGCGGCGTAAAAGCTCGTGATTGTTCACAAATGTTCCGTTCACCGAACAATCACAGACTTCATAATAATCCTCACACTCATGATATGTTATACGGCAGTGCTGTCTGCTCACCATAGGCAGATTCACCACCACATCGGCTGTGTCTCCCGATCTTCCGACCATGACAGTCTTCTCAGGAACCAGCCTCACGATCTTGCCTATGTATTCACCCTTCACGCATATCAGTGCGCCCTTCGCCTGGGCTATCTTGTGAATGCCTCCATGGACAAACGCGTCCGTACCACTCGCCCCGGCAAGTTCCGCCTGATACAGCGCACTCTGAACCCGCATCTTGTACTTTCGGCTTACAGGAATGCTTCTGTCTCCAATTTTTATCTCATTATTGCTGAAATCCGTTATATACGGCACAGATACCAGATAACTCTGATGACATCTCATGAAATGACCACCGGCCAGTTCCTCCTCAAGATCATCAAGCCGGCTGTAATATTCATACTCCTCATCCTGTGTGTAAAGTGTTACCTTCCGGTGGTCACTCTCCACATACCGTATAGAATCTATAGGAATGTAATTCTCCACACCGCCAAATGTGATACGCAGACATCTCTGCTTTATATTACATTCCTTGAAATATCTTGAGATCTCTCTTTTCATATCGCTGTCATGCAATGGCTTCAATATATATGCATACGCATGATCCTGATAACATTTCATGACTTTGTTCTTGGATTCCGTTATATATATAATATCGGTGTCTATACCGGCTTTGTCAAGGCTGTCCGTGATAGTATCCACATATTCATCCGACTCAAATACATCAAACAGCAGCAGCTTGCAGTCAAATGTATGCTGCTCCACAGCCTCCTTCAAAGACTCAGATGTATATTCGACTAAAGACCACGTGTCATACCGTCCTATGACATCACTGAATATCTTCTCTATGTACTCCGTCTGCTTGCTGTCCATATTGCAAATTCCAACCTTAATCACAACTGTATTACCCCGCTTCCACTTATTTAATATTACTTAACACATTGTAATACATCATCAAAATAAAGAAAATGGACTTGTACAATTTGACAAGTCCATGTATAAATTCACCGCTAGGCAGACGCTGCTGCGTCTACTTTGCCGCTTCTGCTATCAGTTTTCCGTTATACGGAATCCACACAGAGGCATTTTTCTTTTCTGCCCCTTTAAATGCCTGTTTTCCAACTGTTTTTAGTTTCATCGTTCTAAGGTACACTTTCACGATTCCCTTACCGCCAATAAATACTCCCCTGAAAGCCTCTTTTCCTATCGTTGTGAGCTGTGAACTGTTATTGTTGGTCGCACTTCCAACCACAACTAACTTCAGTGCTTTACAGCCTTTGAAACTATAATCTCCGATCACCTTCACATTGTCAGCTATATATACCTTCTTCAGACTTGTACAGTTCTTGAATGCATTTGCACTGATCGCTGTAACATTGAATGTCTTGCCCTTATACTTAACTGTGTTTGGGACAGCCACGGATGCGCATGTCCTATTTACGGGTCTTCTCACCTTGACCGTAGAAGTGGATGACACAGCATACCACAATCCGCCGCTCACAAACACGGTGCCATTCTTTACTGACACTATGCGGGTCTTGTTGGCATAGTCTTTCTCCAGTCCCGCCGGATAACTCACCACGGTATTGACTGTTATCCCTGCAAATGCCTCTGATCCAACGCTTTTGAGCTTACGGCTCTTGATGGATAAATACTTGAGAGATTTTGCTCTATAGAAAGCTCTGCTGTATATGCTCTCAAGTCCTGTTCCAATACTGATATTGACAAGTGAACTGCATCCGCTGAAAGCTGACACGCCGATTATCTTCACATTGTTTCCTATAACCAACCTCGTCAGATTTGTACATCCCGCAAACGCCTTGGATTGTATGGCAGTCACTTT
>JAEDGW010000238.1 GCA_016297325.1 Coprococcus sp.
CCGGCAACAGCACCCAGTATCATGCATGCATACAGTTAAAATTCACGGCGGATAAGGATATGGATCTGTATGTATACAGTGCGGATAACAGAGACCAGGCTGTAACAGTGTATATAGATAAAAATGTATCATCTGAGGTCATGTATACTTCATCGGGACAGCTTGTATATGGAGGCCATGTGAAAAAGGGTCAGAGCGTCAAGGTTTCAGTCATAGGCGGAGCAGCCACAACAGACATGGCAAGTAAGCAGATACAGCTATACAGCTTCAATACGGAACTGTTTGACAGAGTCAAAGATCATATTACTGACGAGACATTAAAGAGTGATGGATATTCAGGCAATACCTTTACAGGACATGTGACTGCGAATGAAGATGGCATACTCTATATGGCTTTTCCGTACAGTGACGGCTTTACGGTATATGTTGACGGAAAAAAGGCAGAGAAGATGCTTCTTGGAACCGGAAACATGGGCGTGAAGCTTGATGAAGGAGAGCATGAGATCAGGCTTGAGTATCACACACCGGGGCTTAAAGCGGGAATAATTATAAGTTTCGCGGGTATTATATTGTTTGTACTGCTTGCCATTTATTGTGACAAAAAAGAAGAAATACGGATGCCGGAAAGACCATGACACAGGAAACCGGCATATGAGCAGTGATTAAGGTTAAAAAGTAGTTGAAAAATTATTTCATATATTATAAAATGTGACAAGAAGTTTACATCTTTAAGGAGGATAAGATAGTTATGGCAGAGATGATCTCAGCAGGCGATTTTAGAAACGGCGTTACAATCGAATTCGAAGGAAATATTTATCAGATTATAGAGTTCCAGCATGTTAAGCCAGGAAAGGGTGCAGCTTTCGTTAGAACAAAGCTTAAGAACATCAAGAATGGTGGTGTTGTAGAGAAGTCATTCCGTCCAACAGAGAAGTGCGAGAAGGCACATATCGAGAGAAAGGATATGCAGTATCTTTACAATGACGGTGATCTTTACTATTTCATGGATCCAGAGACATATGATCAGATTCCTATCAGCTCAGCAGCTATAGGTGATTCACTGAAGTTTGTCAAGGAGAACGAGCTCTGTAAGATCTGTTCACACAACGGCAACGTATTTGCTGTAGAGCCACCTCTCTTTGTAGAGCTGGTTATCACAGAGTGCGAGCCTGGTGTAAAGGGAGATACAGCTACAGGCGCTACAAAGCCATGTACAGTTGAGACTGGTGCACAGGTTTCAGTACCTCTCTTCGTAAACGAAGGCGATACTATCAAGATCGATACACGTACAGGTGAGTATCTTTCAAGAGTATAATTATATACAGTGTAGAATTTATCAAAAGATCCCCGGATCTGTGTTTCACAGAGCCGGGGATCTTTTTTTAAGCAGGTTCTATTTCACACATATCGTGAATATATTTTCTATGTAGGTTATTAGTGGGATCATAAGAAGAGGACAGTACATATGTGTGGAGAAGATATATTACATATTCTGCCGATCAGGATCAGGTGTATGGTGGAAAAGCTTGGACTTGATTATGCAAAATTGTGGGAGATAAGGCTGAGAGTAAACAGCCCGTTTATATTACGGTATGAGGATGCGGAGATATATGTGAGTGGGCAGGGACAGCGTGTGGACAACATGAAGCAGGCATATATAGTGACTGCCAGGGATGTGAATGATACCCTGGAGTGCGTCTGCAATCACTCTCTGTATGCTTACGAGGATGAGATAAGACAGGGATTTGTCACGGTCTGTGGTGGACACAGAGTAGGAGTTGCAGGAAAGATTATTCTTGATGGTACAAGAATAAAGTGCATAAGACACATCTCATTTTTGAATATAAGGGTTGCTCATGAGATCAAGGGATGTTGTGAGCCTGTGTTGCCTTATATATACGCAGATGGCAGGCTGCTCAGTACATTGATCGTTTCTGCTCCGTGCCACGGCAAGACAACACTTATTCGTGATATGATAAGAGTGGTGTCGGACAGGGGGACAACTGTCGGTGTTGTGGATGAGA
>JAEDGW010000239.1 GCA_016297325.1 Coprococcus sp.
CATAAGCTGTACTTGATCCCGCCGGACCTCCAACCAAAGCTCCGACAAGTACATGCGCCTGCTTTGTATAAGCATTTCCTGATACAGATCCCTGATATCCGCTTGAGGCTCTGTGATGAGGATACTTTGATGAATACTTGTTATAGCCGACAACGAAACACTTTGAACCTGCGTTGTTTCCAAGTATGTATTTCATCTGACCATTTGCCCATGATGAATAATCATTCTTTCCATATATCTTGTCATACATGAGACCTGTCAGCTGGTGTGCAGTGTTATATCTTGCCGATCCCCAGCTGTCTATCAGACAGAAGTTGTTATCTCCCGACTGTGTCTTACTTGCTATAAGTCCTGACTGGTTCTCCACGAACACACTCTTCTTTGATGAATTAGGGCTGTAAAGCAGAGCTGCCTGAGCCACATTATTCCAGCAAAGAGCCCAATTAGGATTTGTTCTACCGCCATATACATTATTGTATTTTGTTGCATATGCTGATTTACCTGTTGCCTTATACAGAAGAGCCGCCGCGAGGGCATAGTCATCTTCCCACGAATCTGAGTTATAGAAACCTGATGCCGGTCCTGAGCTGTTCATCTTAGTCTTTGTATCCGCATATGTAAAAAGCTTCTCGGCATATGAAAGTGCCGTCTTATCATTATAGTTTATATAATATGCCGCAAGAGCAGCCGCTGTCTCTGAGACAATGTCTGTGCACGTATCTGAATCAGATGTAAATGTTGCCTGACCGCTTCTGGAAGACTGATTTTCCGGAGCTCCCCAGTATCCATGATCGACATTTCCATCACCGACCTGATAGCAGAAAGCCTGGACTGAGCCATCACTTCCAAGGACAGTGCATCGCTCAAAATAGTCAACAAATCTGTCCATGATCCTCTTATAGTGGGCTTCCGTAGCAGTATCTGCAAATGCTTCAGCAAACTCCATATGTGCTATACCGAGAACTGTAGCCGAATATGCCTGTGGCAGACCAAACTTGGCATGATCTCCCGCATCATGGTATCCACCGCTGACGTCCACAGTCTTTCCATTATACGTTGCTGTGGCATCCTCTGTATGGCAGTTAGACCTCCATGAGAACTCACTCTTGGCACTAACGTCCTTTCCACACATATTCGCATCATAAAGATACAGTGACTCCTGAAGGAGCTTTGCATAGTTGTACTCAACATCCGTATTTATCTCACCTGTGTTGTCCCCTGCTCCGCCTGATGAGGATGACAGAGAACCGATAAACGAATCAAATGCACCTGACTGTGAACTGTAGTACACCTTGACGCCTGTTATCGACACACCGTTTGCCGCACCTGTGTAGCCAAGCTTTGAATAGCTCACGCTTGAGCCTGCATTTACTGCGCCTGACTTTTTGGATGTATTTGGATATATGTACAGCTTGCCATCACTGAACACACCCTTGAGGTCTGACCAGCTGCTGTAATCTTTAACGGCTGTTATAGTACCGCTCACATCAGCTACAGCTATCCAGTCAGCTATGTATGAATTACTCTTATTGTTTATTGTTATCTCTGTCTCATAGTAACCGTCACCCTTTGCTGTTCCATTACCATCAGCAAGGCTTGCAGTTACACTTGAACTTGTACTTCCTATTGAATCAAGATCGGCACTTCCAGAGCCGCTGTCACCTGAACCACCTGACTCCCCTGATGAACCACCCGAGGTGTTCTTTGTTCCTGAGAGCACTGCTGACACGATCCTGAACTTGATCGTGCTGTTCTCCTGAAGATTGGCTACCTGTATACCAAATGCCACATTCTCCGTGCTGGTTGTGCTGATAGCCGCCAGATCCAGCGCAGCCTCAAACTGACCTGTCTTGGACAGGTCTATCCACTTGTCATTATTTGACCAAGAAGATCCATATGATGCAAATGGCATAACTCCCGCATTCTGTCCACTTGCAGCGGTAAATGTATCAACCGCATATGTGATCTTGAGTATCTTGTATCCCGCATCCGCAATAGCCTTCATGGATGCCAGATC
>JAEDGW010000016.1 GCA_016297325.1 Coprococcus sp.
CCTGAGCGTCACTTCCCAGCTGAAGTTCCTCTCCGTTAAAATATACATTGCACGGCGCACCCTCACTTTTCAGGTATACCGTTCCATGAAAGGTATCTGAGTCAACCCTGTCATCTGCGTTCTCATAAGAGACCGCAATCCCCTCCTTATTCTGCATGGCCACTCTGTAAAAATTCTCCAGATCCGCTGTGGACACCGGTTTGAGTGCCTGCGCATCCCCGGCAGATACCAGATCGCATTCCCTGTCAAATGGCCCGCTCTCCGCTGTACTTATCAGCAGATTCGTGTCACCATCACTCACAGTTCCGCCCATAGGCGTAACATTGGTGTGAGCCCTGCCGGAAGCAGTAAACCACGCATACGTGACTCCCGTCACCGATACCAGAAAGAAAATCATACCAACAATCGCCATGACCAGCGACTTTCTCAGCCTCTTCACGGTCTCCTTGTTATTCTCTGCGCCGTTTGCGTTGTCCACATTTCCCACAGGACTCACCCCCTTTCTATCTCATATCACTGTGCAATCACGGATACTGATATTCCTATTTTATGCCGCAATTACCATTCTTCTTTTCTTTATTATTTTACTCCTGCACAATTCCGGCAAATGACACCGCAAGCTTTTTCAGTGTCTCTCCGCACAGGTTCACAGTGCAGTCCTCGTCACAGCCCTCAAGCCAGATATATACCTCTATCTGCACAGGAGTCCCCGGCTTGCCACTACCGTCACCTGTTATGGTACACAGCTTCTCGGACGTTTTCTTCAGCGTGACAACTCCGGTGTTCTTGTCATATATGCAGTACGCATCAGATGTATATGAAGAAAATGGCACCGTTGTACCATCCTTCTTAACACCGTCGAGCACATAGCCTTCTTTTCCGGTCGCCGTGTTGTAGCTGGCCTCCGGATTCTTCTTGTCACTTATGGCAAATATATATTCTGAGCTGACAGGCATGTTCTGTCCCGGCTCATGGACCACAAGTCCAACCCTGATGGCAGATGATATCGGGACTTTCTCGTCACTGTCCTCAAATCCTATATCAGCCAGGTAAATGTCCGTGTCATCGCCATTTGTGCGCAGATACATGCTTGTGTGATAGTAATCCCTGGCCTCACTGTCATCAAACCCCGCTGCCAAAAGATCAGCCGGACCGCCCTGTCCAACTATGAAGGATGTCGCTTTCTGGAATCCCGCCGTCACCTTGTTCGTTGACACAGGCTCCAGCTGCCCCTTAAAACTCTCCAGCACTGCCGCCGAGCCATACTCCCCGGAATAGCTGTTGCTTATCTGGAGATTGGCACCGGCACCAGCCGCCATGCGCACATCCGTGGTGTGACGGCTGGTGTTATAAATATACCATGCATAGGTTGCTGAAACAACGGCGATAAATGCTACGAACATCGCCAGCAGGCTTATCTTGAACCTGCTTCTCAGCTTCTTTGCGTCGTCATTATTCACTGATTTATTCATATAATCCGGCGCTTCCGCCGCAGGTTCACCTCCTAGCTGCCAGACTTTCCAGATGAAGCTTTTTCATCTACAAATTCCGGCTTGATCTTCGTCAATGTATATATGACATTATCATTCTCAGGATCTGGTCTGTCCAGACTCACTGCCAGTATCTGACCGTTATCATCTGTGGTCTCTCCAAACAGCTCTGCAGTAAGCGTCACATTATAGTTTGCAAAGAAATGCCCACTGTCTTCAACATTGTCAATATTTACCAACAGCGTTACCGCCTGAATGATCGAACTTCCATCAAATATATCACTCGTCTTGATATTTCCAGTGTTTTCATCAATATAATATGACTTTGGAACCGTCCAAGTCCACTTTCCATCATTTCCGCATGATATATTGCCTGCATTTGGCGAAGTTACCCTGACATTCATATAACTTGCTGAATCAACGCCAAGCGGAGTGTAAGACTCCGTGGCACCAGCACTGTCGTTCTTTCTGCTCAGTGATAAACTGAACTTTACATATTTGGAGCGTTTCAGCAGACTTTCAAGATTACGCACCTCATGGAGATCATACACCGCCGTTGTCGCTATCAGCGCATGTGTTTTGTCTGCATCAAGATTCTCATCAAGATCCAGAAGATTTATACCCAGCTGATCAATATTATCAGCATTATAAGTAATCGTAGATCCCTGTGATCCCTTCTGATAGTATGCTATCTGAGTATTTGAATATGAAGCTCTAGTACTGCTGTAAGACAGACTCTTCTTTTCTGTTGAAAGCTGTGATACATAGTTTAGCTTTGCATAATTTTCCGGAGTTCCATCAGCAAGTGTGCTCTTCGGAATAACATCCAGGCCAAGTGCCGGAAGTTCTGCATCCATGACAGCCTCTATATAAAATCTGCTGTCACCTGTTCTCTTACCACCTCTGATATAATCTCTAAGTCCCTGGAGACTGATCGCATTTTCCAGACTTCCATCCTCAGACAGGATCAGTTCCATATTGCCACCATCAGATGTCCAATTGTACTTTGCCGCACAATCTTTTCCATTGCCCGCAATCGGTGACCATACCTTCTTTCTTTCACTTTCACTATAAGCATACCTGTAATATGTTCTTACTGTCTTTGTCGCTCCGCCTTCTGTAACCTCATTTTCTTCATAAGCATAAAACTTTACCTCACCTGAGGTTCCACTCGGGAACGACGCATAACTGATGGACTTATCCTGAACTATCTGAAGATTCGCAACAAATCTCTGGTATAACTGGTCCGGATCATATATCTGATCTTTATCATTGATATACGCCTGACCGTTAGGGAATGTCACCTCATCTTTCACTGATACCTTCAGTTTATTTTCTGCTGCTGTGACAAGCTGCTTAACTCTTCCGCCCAGATCATCCGTATTCTCAGTCAGTACCTGCGAATATCCACTGGATATCTGATAAGTGCTTGCAGAGTTTGAATGTCCATCCTCCTCTGGTGTCTCAGAGGCTTCCTTTCTAAGCATATAATGAATATTGTATGGGATGTCCCCATCAAACTCAGTAATGACATATCCGTTTGCCACAACTGTCTTGTCCTCCGACATCATTGTGACAACCAGATAATAATTCTCGGTGTATGTCACCTCTTTCATAGTAACGGAATATAACTTGTCTGCATTATCATCACTTGTCTTCAAACGATAATATCTTCCGTCCTTCAACACCGTTGCCTTAGGATAATCATGATCATCTGACGCATCAGCCCCAACAGGTTTTCCATCCTTCTGAACTTCAACAAATAATCCGGAGTTATCCTCCTGAACTGTCACTCCCAGTCTCTCGCCTATGCTTCCGGATGAGAACTTTTTGCCATCAGAAGACTCAAAGTCACCAAGATTAAATTTATTCTTCTCTGTTTCACTTCCTGTGACAGTATAGTAGTAAGCGGTTTTGTTGGCATCCTGACAATCAACCAAGGTCAGCTGGGTTCCAGCTGGTATCCTGTCAGTCTGAACAAAATGTATCTTCTTCTCCATTGTCTGAGACACATCTCCGCCGGCATCAACATAATTCTGCCATCCATATTCCACCGGAGTTCCCTCTGCGCTTCCATATGTATATGTCAGGTAACCAGTCATAGGATTGCCATAACTGTCCAGCACATGTCCTTTAAGCCCCTTATAATCCTCAATGTTATAGTGAGTTCCATAACTAAGTGTCGCTGTGAAATCCACCTCCAGGACTCTTCGCACAAGAACCGGGACAAATACATTATATGCATGATCATCATCTATCTTAAAAGTCACTGTAAGCAAGGTAAATCTGTTCTTGTCATTATCATAATCTGATGATGCAGAAAACGACATGGTGCTCTTATCCTTGTCTTTAATTATGAGTGGTGATCTTGCACCGACATTCTTGACAAACTTACCATCTTTGTACTCATACACAGACTCATCTACGGTAACTGCAGAACATGTCTTTGCCTGCCCATAGCCGCCATTTGTCACTATATTAAGATATTTTTCTATAGCGTCCGTATTGCCGCCTGTTATCTGGAGAACAGGGAAATCCTGCACTGCCTTTTCAGTCTGATTTGCATTGTATGTTGAAAAACTGCTTGTAAAGTCAAAATCACTATAGCTCATCCCTATACTGGAATACTGATATAAGCCATCACCAACCGCCGACTGTCCCACTGCCTCTTTAAATATCTGTTCGGCAGTCATCTGGAATGCACCTGTATCACTCTTCGTCCAGGACACGCTGTCTCCGTACAGATATTTCGGAGTTGTCTCACTCTCTCCGCCGTACAGCGCAAGCGAACTCTTCGGGCTCGTATTTACATATGGGCTGACAGCGGACGCATTCATCAGATTTGTCTCAGACCCTGGCACCGCACTCTTTGCCGCATTATTGTAATCCGCAAATGATATATATGCCTTCGTACCCAGTGCAAGTTTGCTAAAGCTCTCATCGTACAACTTACCTGAACAGTTCTTTATGCTGATTCCAGCCAGGCAGGTTTTTTTCTGAGAATTGTTGACCACTCCGAACAGAATTCCATTATTCTTGCCATTCACAGTGATACCGTCAATTCGTACATTGGATGCAAGCACTGTATTATGCAATGATCCCGTCAAGCCTCCAACAGATGTACCGTATACCGAACTTGCCTTTATCAATGTGTCATACACATAAATAGCGGCCACCTCGTCACCCATACTTCCAACAGCCAGACCGTTCCATCCCTGCTTGTTGTCCTCGCTGTTTACCTGAACATCATCCAACACGCAGCCACTTATGCAGAGAGGCTGGCTGCCTAGGTTACAGCCGACAAATCCGCCTGCACTGACCGGATCCCCTGATCCGCTTATTTTTGACGACAACACCTGACATTTATTTATTTCAATAACTGTATTGCCCTTTAACCAATATACACCGCCGATAAGACCTCCTGAAGTGAGGTTTGCTTTTTCTATTACAGCTCCTGTGACCTTGCAGTTTTCCAGCTTGATCTTCTTGTTATTTGAATTTGTACATCCAAGTATTCCTCCTGCACTTGTTGTCGCCTGTACCACTGCACTTGTTGCAGTGACCTCAATATTCCTGATCACACATTCTGCGTTAGCCACTCTTCCAACTACTGTTCCGGCATCTGACAATCGATGATTAGCACTGCTCTGAGCCTTGTTTCTGATCTTCGTATTTTCAGAAACAACTTTGACATCCGTAAACTTTGCATATGGAGCGTCTACTGCCGATCCTTTGTTCACGTAGAATTTCGTGCATGCAGCTCCAAGTGCACCACCAGCGGCACACACACTGCCATCCTTATCCCATGAACAGCTATTCTTTACAGTAGAATTCTTACCTACAACACTGTACGCCTTTTCTGAAACAGTCAGCGAAGTGATCAGCGTGTCATTTCCACCGCTATTTATTATATCCCATTTAAATATTTTATTGTTATTACCCGCATATCCGATAAATCCACCGGCGAAATAATGCGCACTTACTTGTATTGAGTCGTACGTACAGTCCTTGATATCTGCACAGAAATAATTATCCTCCCGGTTCCTATTGCTAAGCATCAGTCCGGCATCATATATCACTTCCCTATTGCCCATAGACGTGCTGCCCATGATTCCACCGGCAGATACCGGACCATCAACCGTCACCTCAGTTAAGTTCACTTTTTCTATAGTATACCTGGACTCAGACACATTGTTGATTCCGTTCTGTGAGCTGTTTCCTGCAAATCCACCGACTCCCACACAGCTTTGTCCTTTTTCAGACGAATTGGCTGCATCAAATCCATCTATATCCTGGTTGCCAGTACCATCAGCAGAATAATATTGCAGTGAAACACTACTTTCTGTTATGTTCAAATCCTGAACCAGACTGCCATTCATGTTCTTATTGAGTTCACTGGTCTTTGCAGCGCGTATAAGGTTGAACACGCCGCCAACAGATACTGCATGGAAATCATCAAGCGCATACTCATTGACATTCATATTTACCTTAATAGTGCTGCCATTGCCATCAAATCCATTGATAAGAGGTTTTACATATGATGCTCCCCAGACAAGAGGATTACCGTTCTTGTAATCTGTATCGAACGCGCTGGACACATATCTGGCGGAAATTCCCTGATATCCCAGGCCATAGCTCTTCATGTCATAGGTGGTATTGTCTGCCAGTACGACCGACAACTTGTTATAGCTGTTTCCATTCCACCCAGACACATAAAATGTACTGTCATTACTATAATTCCGCACAAGATATGGAGCATTGGTTTCTGCATCAAGATCACGGCTGCTCATTGAACTGAAGCCCGGAGTCCTGGTATCATCGCTTACAGATCTGTCGAAATCGGCTCTTACCAATCTTTCATCACTGTCATCCGCATTTGCACCCACATACGCATAGGAAGCGTTCCTTACCTTACCATATATACCGTTTCCGAAATTGTAATTCCCATCACTGGTCTGCCCAGTATATGTCTCACTCAAACCACTATATGCCTTAGTTCCATTATTGGCGCTGTCGCCTCCTGCAGCCGCACCGCTGTTCACTATAGCTGAAAATATCAGCAAGCCCTGAGCATTATTGATCGTCGTTGTAAACTGACTCTTATCCTCTGAAACTGCTGTTACGATATCCTTCTCTCCAATTGGCAACGTAATCCTGTTTATCTTATAGTTCTTATTGCCATTGTCCAGAGTGCAATTCTCACTAAATGCATATCCATCCAGGACTCGTCCTACATATGGATTTATATAAAAACTTAACTGCTTAGCTGAATCCGAATTAACGGTATTCACGCTAACGTCACTGCCTGCATCTGTTCCTTTTGCTATATTGTTGTCTGCGAGGCCGCCTGTTACATTCATATTGCGGAATATAACACCGCCGCCGGCAACAGACCCAACATAGCCTCCTGCCTGTATCAGATTATTCGCACTTCCACCAAGGGCAAGTTTCCAGTTGCTGTCAAATGTGACTTTTACATTGTCGATGATATTGTCTCCGCCAAGCACACAGCCAATCACTCCACCCCAGAATACCTTAGGGGAATATGTAACTTCATTATATTTTTTCTGGGTTAAAATATCTCCTTTATTATAAGTAAGATTTCTGCCTGTATATGCTGCATCAGTTTTTTTCACCGCATCATACTCTATGTTGATATCCTTCAGCACACTTCCGTAGCTGTATCTGATAAAGCCGTTTCCCACATCTCCAGAGATTTTTATTGTCGAGCCATTTGTGCTGACAATCACTCCCCTGAATGCATAAATATCCGTTCCCAAACCGACAAAATCATTCAGTGAAAGGATTCTGCTTTCGTTGGGATTCTTTGTATTTTCCGGCGCCTGAATGTCATAGTATGCACTCAGTATATACCTGTGCATAACCTTATTAGACAGAGTTTTTCCACCTTCTACCACTGTCCATCTGTCGTTTTCTGCATCAGTACATTTCGCCTCTGCCCACTGATTGCCTTCATATACATATACTGTATCTTTATCTACGCTGCTTTTATCTGTGTGATTCTCCGTCTGGTCATCAGTTATTCTTATCTTCCAGCCTGCTTTGGCATTTTGAGAATTAATATATTCCGCTATGCTGCTCATCTCAAGCGGATCAGTTATAACATACGGATGCCCATATGTTCCACAGCCGCTTATCATATCACTCACTCTCTGATTGACCACAATCTCATACAGCTTACTTGAAGCATTATATGTATTATACACATATGGCAGGTAACTGCTGAATGATGGTTTATTCTCCATGCTGCCACTATTCTCATATCTGACCAGACCTGCATCAGAATTATATAATTCCTTATCATAATAAAAATGCTGAAGATCTTTATACTGTACGGAATCACTTATCTCTTTTCCGTATGTAACATGGTGAATGTAATTACCGTCTGCGCTGTTGGCATGGTTTCCATCTTTCCAATCTTCGTCTTTGTTGAAGTTGTACACGATTGATCCAACACCGCCATCCTTGTAGCTGAACATATTCATCAATGTCGCACGAGAGAATATGCCCGTATTGCCCACCTTCTTATCAGGCAGTCTGATATCCTTAAATGTTCCGGTGATCATTGTCGCTGTACTTGAATTTCCGACATTTCCCATAAGACTTGATCCCGCAGCAGAATTCAGGTTTTCATATCCTGATGTTTTTACCGTTGTAATCTTGAAATCTGCATAACCGCCTATACTGCCTATCAGAAGCGGAGCATAGTTCTTTTCACCACCTGTCACTTTAAGGCCGTCAAGTGTTATATCTGAAAGTACAATTTCAAGGATATTTGTACTTCCGTTTCCCTTTATCTCTCCGCAGCACAGTGCTCCTGAGAATATCGCTGACCCCTTTTGAGGTTTTCCAACAGATCCTGCAAATGTCACACCTGTAACATTCATACCCACTGCAACGTTATAAAACAATCCACAATGCATAAGATAATGCTGCGATGTTTCCAGTCTTGTCTGTTTGTTAGAGGCTGTCTGCTCCCTGTTCTCTATTTCTGAATTATAGAACGTAATCCTGGCGTTCTTTACTATGATATTACTGCTGTCTTCATTCAGCGCATAGTAGCTCAAACCTTTCATATCAAGGTCTGCCACACCACTTGCAGCGCCAATCGTTTTAACTTTGTCAACACTCCATTTATTGAAATATCTCTTGAGTGAACTGCTGGCATATGTATACACACTCCATATGAGCAGTTTTTCTGCAGAATCTGCATACTCTCCGGAATTTACTCCGGCACTGTTCATAATTGTATCGAGATTATAATAATATCTGCTGTATCTGTTTGTTTTATCTTTGCCATACGCAGTCTGATTCTGATATGTATTACATCCAGAAACAACTCCTACACCGGCACGATTTTCCGTTGCAAGTGATATGATTCCATTCATTCCGTTTGTAGCGTCTGCACATGCGGAATCACCTAATACACCATTAGTTAAGTTAACAGCCAGACGCGCAGCAAATTCATCGTATATAGTAAGACCCGGACTGCTGATTTTTACATTGTCAGGATCAATCCTGTAAGATCTTGTCCAGTTGTCGGTCATCTCAATATAGAGTGCACCACGCTGATTTTTATTTTTTGTCTCATCCCCGCCTTTATACACAAGCATTCCCAGCTCACCGCTGCCTGCGTTAAAACTGATGTCTGCTTTTTCTATATTGATCGCCCCGGCAGGCAGTGTCCACTTTCCATTTGCACGGTATACAAGACCTCCAACTGCGCTCTTTGCAGCAGTGGTCGCAAACGTCATATTCTTAATATCCAGTGCAAATTCCGTACCGGAGGTGTATTCCTTAAAAGTTACCATGGTTTCAGCCCATTTATGGCCAAACATACCGCCGATACTCGTTCCGCTTTTTGCCGTGATCCTCTGTCCATCTACTGTAACTCTTTTGATATTTACCTTTGTGTTTTCCGGATTTGAAGTGCTCGTGCCGTTGTATTCAATCCAGCATATAAGAGCTCCAATCTGAGGGTTCGCCACCTTCTCGATATCTATAAATCCATTCAGCACTACATTATCACAATTGATGGTCACATTCTTGCTCTTTACCCTTCCAATAAGGCCGCCGGAATTCATGTAATTTCCCTTGCTTCTGTTTTCTGTACTGCCCTTTTTCGGACTGATGATATCTATATTTGTTCCTGAGGTAACAGGACTGCCATCTGCTCCCAGCGTAATTGTGCCATTATTATTCACATATCCGCACAGACCCCCAGAATATATATTAACCCTGAATGAACTGGCTACATCGTCCACGGAGCCTATATTCTCACTGACTGTAATAGTTACATTTTCTATGGTAACTGATGTTGTTGTACTGAGAATCGCGGCATAGCCTCCTGCATAAATATCCCTGACTGTTCCATTATTGTTAAACTGATCCCACCAGACACCTACGACATTTATCTGGCCACCAATTGTAACATTCTTGATCTGACCTGTTGCACCGGCAAACAAACCATTATATGCATGCCCATGAATAACTCCGCTCGCAAGCTCACCTGTTTTCACAGGAGTGCTGCCTCTGTATCCGTATGCTTCACCAACAGCCAGCTTGATAGTATGACCTCCGCCGTTGAATTCTCCGCTATAAAAATATTCATAGCTGTCTTTTATCTCATTAGTTGCAACTGTTCCACTTGATGACAATGGAGTCTCATCTCTCGTAAGACCGGTTATTCCGGTTCCTGTGAGATCCACATCTCCGCCAAGTATAATCTTCTTCGTCTTTATGCTGCTCCAATTTGATGTGGTAATTCCGGCATCAGCACTGAATACACCCTGGCTCTGCCATGTAACTGCAAGCAGCGCGAATTCCTCCATACTTTTGACTGTTATCTCTGATCCGGAAAAGCTGCTTCCCGCAGAAAGCTGTTTGATCTTCACCTTGTACGTTGAAGAATCAAGGGTTATGAAGTCAGTTGGAAGACCGGTCTTTTCTGTATCTGACATCCTGAGTCTTAAAATCTGTCCGTAGTTTCCTATGTCATCCACCGCATTCTGTTCTGACGGTCTTATGAGTTTCCAGCCACCATCGGTTCCATTCCCATCTCCATGCGCATATATAAGGGCGTTTCCCTGAGCGCCGATAACTGTTGCATTGGCTCCTCGCTGCTTAATATATGTACCTGAAAGATCTGTTGTTCCATTTAACTCAACGGCAGCACCATCCGCAACATAACCTGCGACACCTCCGCCCTGCCATATATACTTATCCGCTTTTGTGTTTTTCAGGTCTTCACCTCTTGTGGACACAGCATTGCTGCCACCAAGTTTTAAAACGCAGCCTTCTGAAATCCTTGCAGCTATGCCTCCATATCCATGTGCCATATCATCCACGTTACCGTCACGGCCTGCCCACGGATTTCCCACATCTGCTGTGACATTGTTGACTTCAAGATATACAGCACCTGCCGCATCGCCTGTCTGTCCAATCTCTCCGACCACGCCGCCATGATAATATGCGAACTTTACATATGAAGATGTTACAATGCAATCACTGATAACCAGACTGCTTGAGAGCGAGCTGCTCATAACATGTCCAACAAGTCCTCCATAAGAGCGTTCGCATCCTTCCCCGGATTCTACATACACTGTTTTGCCACTTATTGACAAATACGAATTATCAAGTTCCAATGAACCAATCAGGCCGCCTAGCTGAACATCTGTATCCGCAGAACCTATACCATTTGCCTGACCCGGGTTGCCCTTTGTAGCGTTTCCGGCAACTGTCACCTTTGCTGAATCTGACACTGCGACTTCAAGTCTCTCTGGGAATTCAGCATTCCCAGAACCATCTAATATGTATTCTCCAAATGCGCCTCCAACCAGACCTGTATTCGCATCCGTCGCTTTCATTGTACCACCGGAGACGATCACCTTGCCTGCTGATCCGCCGCTCAGTAAATCAACATTATATGCAGCACCTGCCACACCGCCTGCGCTTCTTTTTCCTGTCACCACAGAGCCTGATAACGTGAGATCTACATCAGAAGTAATGTCGATCACCGCACCGTCTCCTGCATAACCTACAAGTCCGCCTGCGTTGCCTGTATGTTCACCCACTGCGCCATTACCTGAGCTTGTCACTGTCATGCCGTTTATTACAGGGACCTGACTGTCACTGTTTTTCGCCATGTTGACACTGAGTTTTGCACCTGCACCAAGCTCTCCGACAAGTCCACCTGCATTGCCACCATTGGTTGACTTTACCTCACCTGAGAGAGGCGGTACATAGCCATCAAGCACAACTGTACAGCCTGCACCTAAGGTTCCACATACAAATCCTACGTTGCCTGCGCTTTCAATTTTTGCGGAAGGAGAAGTGTATCCTGCCATAGTTCCAGCTATGTCAAGAGTTCCTGCCAAACCGTCTATTGTTCCAAACAGACAGCCCATCACTGCATCATCCTGAATTTTACCCTCATTGGAAGTTGCAGACAGAACGCCGGAAAACGTATGAGATTCCGTATCTTTCAGCTCATAGTGTCCGGCTATCATAACCCCTCCTGATCTTCCAGTCCAGGTTATCTTATTTAACTTTATCTCTGCGCCAGACGTGACGGTTCCGAACAGTGCTGTATCAATAAACAGCTCACCATTGACAGTCAGACTACCCTCAAAAGGATATTCATCAGTTCCAATGCTTGAGAAATGATATTTACTGCCATTCCACTCTGCTGCTCCATTTTTTCCCGAACCTGAAGCATCAATCTTTCCCGTTGAATCTATAATAATCTTCTGACCTGCCAGGTCTGATGCTTTACAGTTCGACAAGAGGATGAGGGACGTGGCATTGCTTACGAGTATAGCTCCGTCAGAGGTCTTTCCTACACCTGAAGTTTCGGAATTCTGGGTAAGATCATCAAGGCTCAGTACTCCCACTGCTGCAAGCTCTGCCATATCCTCTTCTGATTCTGCATCTTTAGTCCCAGCCGTATCCTCTGTCACTTCCTCTGTTGTTCCGTCTTCCGGCGACATCTCTGTGCTGTCAGCCGGCATGTCTTCTGTTGATGCCTCTGTGCCGTCAGCCGGCATGTCTTCTGTTGATGCCTCTGCGCCGTCAGCCGGAATTGCATCAGGCTTTTCTTCAGTTGTAATTTCTTCCATGTTTTCAGAATTATCTGAAGTTGTATCTGATGATCCGTCTGATGATCTGTCTTCCGTAGACGCACTTATGCGCTCTTCATTATTCTCTTTTTCGTCTATATACTCCTGACTAACCGTCTGAGTGGATGTGTGTTCCTGATATGCTGATCGTGCCTGAACATCCGCCGGCAGTGAACTTATCATAAGACTTGCCGCCAGAATGCCAGCCAGTAATTTACTGTATCTTCTCACTGGGCATCTCCTCATCTATCTCGTTATTGTAGTTATTATGTATCTTTTGTTGTTGCTTGCTATTATTTGCTGTTGCTTAGTGTTATTTACTGTTGTTTCCGGTGTTTTATCTGTCAACAGATGATCCCATACTAGTTATCAGTGATTTCCTCACCTTTAACTTTTATATATTCTTTCATCGCTGTCCAGCCTGTTGGCAGAGTGGTTTTATCTGATTTCCTGTAAAATGGTATCACATAATCACCCGCTCCCTCAGCCTGATTCATGACAAATGTAAGGCTGCCATTTTCTTTATCATACACATACTTTTTTCCGGACGGCAGATTGTATGACTCGTTCCTTGCAGCTATCTTGTCAATAAAGAATTTATCTATCTCAAGTTTTCCTGCATCCCACGTAAGAGTGACCTTTCCTTTTCCTGATGATATCGTCACCTCGTAGTTAAATGCATCATATGTATTGGCATCCAGATTGGAATCCGTGTCAAGAAAAGTTCCCTTACAGGAAAATTCCTCCATAACGGACTCAACACCCGGAGATATAACCACAGCAAGTTTCTGATTTCCTGTATATGCTGTATTCCTTGGCTTGGCAACGGCGATTATCTTAACCTTGTCGAGATCTTCTCCCGGAATCTCAACCACATAATGATCTGCCTGGGGCTTTCTTCCCACCAGCCTGACTCCGGCATTCCCCGTGGTGTACTCGCCATTTTCCGTTTTTTCCAGCGATACGTCACCGGCATCTGTTTTTCGACAGGCTGTATAAATGCTGCCTTCACCACCATTTACAAACTTTATACTCATGTCATATACTATATCATTTTCATTTATAAGACTTGTATTACCAAATACATAATTATAAATATATATATCTATGCTTATTTTGTCCGATCCAACCTTGTCTTTATCATATTTTATTACTTTGTCCGCATAATCTGTCTCTGATGCATCCGAAGCCGCAAGCTGCAGATAGTTAGATGTAAATCTAATCGTATCTTTGTCCCGGTTGCTCACTACACCTTTCTGATAACTCTGACTCATGTATGCAGCAAAGCTGCCCCCTATCGCCAGCGCAAGGCATACCACCGCAGCAGCAACCATCAGTACTGTCTTCTGTTTTGGTCTGTCTGTTATCTTCATAGCTGTAACCCCACATTACTTATTCTGTGCAAATACATAGAATATATCTGTTTCTTTTGTTGTGTCTTTCCACGTGATATCTATAACATAATATGTCAGGTATTTCGACTTAACATTTGGATTTGAACCAGTGAGTTCATCCGCCGTCAGCGCTCCAGACACCCAATACAAAGGCTCTGCATGAACCTGAACTTTATCACCTTCATCAAAATTTACTGCATGTTCTTTATCGTTTGCATAGCTGTAATTGGAATCATTCCCTGTCCCCTTATTCAGAAAAGTACCTTGGAGCGGTGAATTCTTATCATATTGATACTTAAATCCACCGGCACTTATCGAACCATCTTCTGTCTCTTTAGCCGCATAAACATTGAACTCCAAACCTCTTAGGTTGGTAGTATGTGCTATCTCAAGCTGTTGTTCTCCCATCTCACTGCTCACACTGATAACTCTCTGTATATGAACAGTTTTTGTGCCATCCTCATCTACAGTCACATCATCATCAGTATAAGTCATATCTATTGATGTCTGTGCACTTCCATGAGGTCCAAGCACAGCAATCTTACTGGGTGCATTTACCTGGACAAGCGTCGCAATGTCGGATTTGCTTGAAAACCAGGCAAATGTGACGGCAACTATAGCCGTCATCAAAACGGCACACACAAGAATCATATAAACAAGTTTCCTGCGATCCATATTCTTTTTTTCCCGCGTTTCTGCCTTTCCTGCCATACTAACTCCCTATATTATTCGACGATAGCACTCACATACATGAATTTCGCTTTATTTCCAATATACTCATCTGCCAGATTATAGTATCGGCTGCACTTATTGAGCAGCTCACTGGACATATCACTGTCTATTCTATCATCCGTCACAGTCTGCTGCACATCAAGCGCATCTTCGCCATTAAAGAACAGCTTGCTGCCGTTGCCGGTCATTTCCTTCTGTTCATTTATAAACTCTATAAGACTGTTGTAATCTTCGTTATTCTCTATGTCTGTGAACAGATCTCCATTCTGCTGTCTGTTGGCATAAATGTAATTTCTAAAATACTTTGGCCATACCCAGTACAATGTGATCTTATACGGAACGTCTTTTTCAAACACGCCCGTTTCAAGCCCCACATCCCTGGCTGATATAGTAAATGTATTGCCACATATTCCGGTATTATCTTTGTAATCACTTACATCTTCCGGTCTGAGCCAGCCCTTATATCCATCATCATTCAGCTCCCTGAAAACCAATATATGTCCATCAATAAATCTCTGGATTCTCTGATCCTCAAGCCATATCGCACGGCTGTTGTCTGTGGTCTCTGCGTCTCCAGCTTTATAATTGTTCGCGTGGGTAAGCGTATATCCTTCCAGCTTTACCGTTACTGTTAAACTGCTGTGTCCCGTCTCTTTGGGTATGACGTAAAACTCAAACTTTCCGCTGGCTCCCGGCTCCAGAACCTCCTGCCTGTCCTGATACCAGGCGATATTATTATTCCCAATATAATATTTCTGTTCTCCTGTCTTTTCAGTGTGCGTTGCAAGGTCGTAATATTTTGAATAAGTTTTTTCTTCTCCACCATCAAGGATAAGTTTTTTATTTACTGTTATTCCACCCGCAGATGTTCCTGAGTCAGTCCCTGTTTTTTCATTCCAGTAATAACCGAGCTCTGAATCCTGCCTTTTC
Organism: Coprococcus sp.; assembly: GCA_016297325.1. GTDB lineage: Bacteria > Bacillota > Clostridia > Lachnospirales > Lachnospiraceae > Coprococcus. The sequence continues at coordinate 15,685 of JAEDGW010000016.1, forward strand.
CCAACACTTGCAATCCGGAATGCACTATCTGAATCCGCCGACACATCACTCGTGCTGCCCTTTATGACATTGTTCGCCACAAACCAGGCAATACAGATGGCGATGATGGCGATAAGTGCGGACAGAGCCAGCACGATACTTCTCGCCGCTTTCTTCTTCTCTCTCCTAATCTCCTGACGAAGTTCCTCGCTTGACATATCTTCCAGGTCTCTGTTGCTTTCGGATTCTGCCGAATCTCCGCTTGTCTCTCCATTCTTTTCGGTTGTTTCTCCGAACTCGTCAAGAAAATCATCTTCATTTGCCATCACCACTCACCTCCTTTATAAACACCTTTAGGGACATAGCAAAACAGGCTTTTTCGCTTCCGCACACCTATATCACTTGTCCCTTTTTCAATCTTTGTCTATTTTGTTGCTACTCCTGCGAGCTTGACGGTTACATCATAGGTCGTAGGATCGTCTTCTATGGATTTTCCATTTACACAGTCGGCATCTGTTCCCTCCATCCAGATGTAGACATGAACCACTATTCCATCATAGCCGACACCCTTGGCTATCGGCTCCGAGTTATCTGGGATAGTGAAGTTATCACCATTCTTAGTTGCCGCCCAGTTCTTGCCGCTTGTAGTAAGCTGATCAGTATAATGTTCACCATATATATACGGATATGTAACTTTGCCAAGTACCGGTGTACCGGCTTTGTTCTGTATGCTTGTCCAGCCATTCATAGCCGTGCTGTCATTGCCTTTTCCTGTCTCATCATTTACAGCGTAGACAAGTCTTAATTCTTCTGTGCCAGTCGGAGTCTTGCCATCCTTATCTAATGGCTGTGTAGTAATTGCGACACGCATTGAATCAGTCACAGTTGTTGAACCGTCACCCGTATGAGCATTTACCACGATTGGTTCGCTCTCCCCATCGTCTGCCAAATACACATCAGCTTTACCGGTATCAGTAATTGTATACACTATATAATCACTTCTTATATATGCATGGTAGTCCATACCCGCTTCTCGGTAAGTTCCAGGTTTGACACTGTCATTTTCCAGCAAAAAATCAGGTTTTTTATAACTGGTTATCAATCCTTTTTCATTCCATCCCTGACATGTATACCAATCTACCAGATTATCGGTTGACGCCGGGCTTAGTACCGCGCCTGTCGTATATGCCTCCAATGATTCTTGCTGTCCTCCATGCTGTACACCATCGGAAAGCTTTGCAATTTGCAATATAAATCCATTGGTTGTTGCACTGATAGTTGACGTCTTTGCAGTCACTTTATTGTTAGCTACAAACCATGCATATGTTGTAGTTGTCAATGCTATAGCTGTAATTACAAATGATATTATGCCTAGCACAAGCTGTTTCTTTAGTTTTCTAATCTCTTCCATATGTTCTCACCTCACCAGTCAGACATTTTAAAATGCAGAAACCCGTATCTCATTTCTACCCTTTAAAATGTCCCCCGCGCCACAACCGCGGGAAACATAATGTGAATCTAGTTTTATATAACTAACATGTGCCTTAGTTTTGCTTTGTAACATCGTTATTTGCATTTTCAACAGCATTACCATCTGTATTTACAGGTGTTGCTGTGAATGCAACTGTTACGCCACAATTCTTAAGACTTGCAAGATTGTCAGTGTATACCTTTTCTGCTGAACCATCATAGAATACATATACATCAACTGTTACTTTATCATTTGCTGCTATTGTCGCAGCTATTGCAGTTTTATTTGTACCAGTCAGGTTATTCGTAATCTTTGTCGCATCACCATATGCTGTAAGTGCTGTTCCATCAGCCGTTGCCTTATAAACGCCCCAGTTATCTCCGCACTTAACCAGTACACATATAGCATCTTCCAAATTAGCCGAATCCTCACCGGCATTAACTGTTACGGATGCAACCTTAAGATCCTTGAATGAACCAGCCTTTTCGTCAGTTGTTCCAATATCGAATGACTGCTTTAATGCATAATCAGGTCTCTTGTCAGCGTCAACGCCGCCTACCGCAAAGCGAGAGCCAGCTAACATAGTTGCCTCACTAGACTTTGAAGCATAAGCGGACTCAAACTGATATGTAGCTGTGTCAACCACATGATTCCACTGAGATGGATATAATTCAACCTTGTCACCGGTTCCAGCAACCTGTGTCGCTGCTGTATCTGTCAATGTTTCACCTGTTTTTGCAATCTTTAAGAAAGGCGCATTTGACTGAGCACTGATACTTGCAGTGGTCGCTGTAACCTTGTTGTTACTCACAAACCATGCGTAAGTCGATGATCCAAGTGCTACAGCAGCCACGAGTACCATCGCGATTGCAGCTACGAGCTGCTTTTTGAGAGCTTTTACGGTTTTTGTATTTTCCATAATAATCTCCTCCTCTTTAGTTATTAGTTGTTTTTTGTTTAATTGTTGTCTGTTGAAACTTTCCGATCAGGTTCTATCCTTTGTCTGCCACACACTGAAATCAAACTCCCACCGGGCCCGGTTGAAAGAGTTCATCTCCACCGTATCCGGTGAGGATTTCATTTCACTGCAGAGCACCCGTAGATATCTCCCCTATTCAGATTGTTTCTATATATAAGCATGATATCCGCAGCGGTTGTGGAGCTGCACATATCATGAATATATCTGCTGCATATGCATATTCTTGCTTTTGACGGTTTTCAACGCTGTAGCTTAACCATTTCTTTGCCGCCGGCACAGACTGTCAGCCTGATTTTCATTTATCAGGCCCATTCTCCGAATTACCGGATCACGAATCTGTATCGTTGATTCCGCCATCTGTTGCGCCTTCAGTTCCGCTATCTGTCGCGCCTTCAGTTCTGTCACCTTTCAGTACCGCCGTCTGTCGCGTCTTCAGTTCCATCATCTGTTGCGCCTTCTGTCGCGCTGTCTTTATTTCTTCTACTCTCCCAGGTGACATCTCCATCGCCATAATAGCTGTTATTCGGAGCGTCATTTCCTGCGGCATTGATCGGCTTGTTGCCTGTAAGTGTATCCTTGATATCTGTGACAAACTTCCACAGAAGACTCGTCTCATCGTCATAGTCTGCGTCGATCCTCATACTGAACTGCACGCTGCCTCCTATGATCGAGTCAACACACTCGGGGTCATCGCCCTCCATCCATATCACTATCGTGTACTTATCTACATTTCCAACGAGGAAATTGTCCTCACTGTAGGAGCACACAGTCTCGTCAGATTCGAAATTCTCGCAGCCGTCCTCGGGCATGCCATCTGTCGCGGGTGCTGCATATACCACCCTTTTGCCATTGCGCCACACTGCGACCCTGACTGCTTTCTCTGCACCCTTTGCACAGGAATCTATGTTGACTTTTGCCACATATCCCAGGTCTTCCTTGCCGGCATTCCTTATGTAATATGTATATGCCATATAGTTCTTGCCGTTGTGGCTTCCCTCAAGCTCATCCACATCATCCGGGATATCATCTATGGATATATTGGTTGCATCAACCACGGCGTCCGCTGTCAGCCTCGCCGTAGCATCGTCAAATGTTCCCGTATCAGCTATGCTTATTCCCTTGCGGTACAGCTCAAGTCTGTTCAGATTGATGGTGAAGTTGCCCATCTTTTCCTGCATGAAAGCTACTATGAAGAGAACGCACACAACCAAAAGAAGTCCGAGCAGAATGAGTCTCCATCTGTCCATTCGCAGCAGTGCCGCACCTATACGTCTTCTGCGTCTGTGGGGGACGTACATGCTGACTATCTTCTCCGGATCCACGTCACCGCCGGTCTGGCTCATGAGTTCCTCAAGCTCCCGGATACGGAGGATCTGCTCTCTCTCTGCTTTTCTGGAAAGTCTTCTCTCCCTGCGGCTCATACGAGACCTTTTTTTCTCACGGGTGCCCACGCCTTCTGTTCCGGGCTGTCCATCAGAGACTTTCCCGGAATCCTCTGCTGTCAAAGCATCTGCAGCCGCAGTCTCGTCTTCGGAAGCCGCATCGGCATAAGTGGCATCACTATTTACTTTATCAACAGGCTTTGGATCCTGCTCATCTGCTGCAGGGATTCCCGCCATCTTGTCTTTATCTTTATCCATCCTGTCACCAGTCAGTCACAAGCATTTACAGCTTGTACCTTTTCTTCACGTATGATACGTAATTCTGCATCTGTCCACGTTCCTGAATATCTGCAAATCTGAGCTGTATACCTGTCACAAATCTGTACGAACCACCCTTTGGAAGTTCTCTGGTCCAGCACACAACACCCACCACATCCTGAGCTTCCTGGCCATCTGATGCGGTTCCTATACGTGGAAGCGTGAATCTACACGATTCGCCTACATTAAACCACCTGTTCATGTAAACCGCAAGACCATTATTCGATATATCGGCTGTTTCGCCTTTTTCCTTGTCTATTTCACCTTGTGCATTGAGTGCCCACGTGTCCTGCATATATGTGATCGGCAATTCGACCTTAATACGGACATCAACACGCTTTACAAACTGTCTGTTCTCTGCTACCCTTCTGACCTTCCAATAGCGTCTGATTCCTTCTTTGACAACATCGTCCACATATCCTGCTGCGACCTGGGAATTCTCCCCTTCACCGTATCTGAACAGAATTTTCTGATTCTCATCAGGTATATAGGCTTTTGAGTCAACCATAGGGATAGATACCAGAAACGCAGACTCGTCAAGTGCTTTGTTAAATGTGCACATCATATTAAATTTCGGTTCCTGATTTGCAGGCACATCCAGAGCTGCCCTCATCTTTGTACCCGGTTTTATGTTCATAATTCCAGCCATTCTCTATCTCCCTTTTCTATTATCATTTGCCACGTCTAAATACAAATGTCTGGTCTCCCCATTTTTCAAATATACAATATTATATATCATAATAGTGTATTATTATATGGGAAAATGTCAAGTATTCATGTATTAGTAATTTGTTTTTGTGCATATTGCAAAATTGCATATGTGCACTATGTTCTACATTCTGTCGGCTTTTTAAAACATCGAGCCTACTGAGCGGTTGTCACACGGCACCAGTCAAGTACAGCCGAGTAAGAAGCCAGCACACTCTCATGCATCTTGCAGATCATATCCACATCAAGTTCTTTAACCGCATTCTCCAGCTTCTGCGCCTCATCACCCAGCTCCATGGCTCCGATTGTTCTGGATGTGCTTTTTACCGTATGTATCAGTATCCTGTAGCTATCCCAATCTTTTTCATCATAAGCCTTCTGTATCTCTGTGCGCTTGTCGTCAGCTGCATACATTGATATGATTTCTTTCAAAAAGTCTTCACTGCCCCCGCAGTATGTAAGACCTTTCTCGTGGTCAATGTGAACTTCTTTACAGGATATGTCTGAATCCTGTTTTGAAAACCCATCTCGAGTCATATTTTCACATTTTTCTACCGCGCAAGTCTCTTCCGTAGCTTTATTCTGTTTTCCCATAACATCTGTTTTTTCGTCTACGGTTCCGGCACCCCTTGTTTGGCTTTCCCGAGCTTCATCACATACCTCCGGATCTACCAGCTTATCCTTAGGTATATATCTCATCAGGATATCTTCCAGTACCTCCGGCTGCACCGGCTTGCTGATATAGTCCTTAAATCCTTCCGCCAGATACATTTCTCTTGCACCCATGACAGCATTTGCAGTCATGACTATATATGTACTCCTGCCACACAGGCTGTCGCGCATGAGCATAGCACGGCGAAATGTCTCCATGCCATCCATCTCAGGCATCATGTGATCCATAAGGATGATATCATACCTGTACTTTTTTATAAGCTCCAGACACTCGGCACCGCTGGCACAGGTCGAAACCTTCATACGTGTAGGCTTAAGCATCATCTTGACGACTTTCAGGTTCATGACATTGTCATCCACAACAAGAACACTGACATCCGGGGCACACAATTTGCTCTTATATGTCTTTCTCTCCTTCATATACTGTCTGTGTCTGTTCTTAAAATCGCCTATTCTCTCATCGGACAAACGTTCCTGGCTGATTTTTACCACAAATGTAGTTCCATGCCCATACTCACTGTGGCAGGTTATACTTCCACCCATCATTTCCACGAGATGATATGTGATGGCCAGCCCAAGTCCTGTCCCCTCTATGGATCGGTTATTCGACAGATCAAGCCGCTCAAAATCTTTGAAAAGCCTCTCCTGATCTTCCTTTTTTATTCCGATTCCAGTATCACGAACAGCCATGACCAGTCCCACTCTACGGGGATCTGCACCCTGATCCTCCATATGGACGGTCACCCTGATCGAGCCTTTCTTCGTATACTTCACAGCATTTCCAATAAGATTTATCAGGATCCGGCATATTCTGGCGGAATCGCCTTTCAGATCATTGTACAAAATCTCCTGAACCTCGGCATCAAGCTCCAGATTCTTCTGTCTTGCTCTGGACTCCATAACGGACAACACATTGCTGAGCATCTGACTAAAACGATATTCCTCGGTGACTATCTCCATCCTGCCCGATTCTATCTTAGAGAAATCCAACACATCCCTCACCAGATCTACCAGGATATCACTTGAACTCTGTATATCTCTGGCACACTTCATGGTTTGTTCCTCGTGTGTCTCCCTCATTATTATCTCATTCATACCCACTATGGTATTTAGCGGAGTCCTGATCTCATGGGACATATGCGCAAGGAACTCAGATTTGGCATGATTTGCCACATCTGCATCCTCCTTCGCCCTGGTAAGTTCCTCATTTATCTGCTCTATCTCATCCAGCTTACGCTTATATACGGCATTCTGAAATCTCACTATAGATCCGATAACTATGCCAAATATTATAAGGCTCTGGAGGATGTCCACATATACACTTCTCTCATTTGCCAGTGAAATCACCAGCTCGGGAAATTTGTATGAGACTATATAACACGCAAGCACCATTATGATCTGCACGGCCAACATGGCATAGCAAAATGCGCCATCTATCAGGAGAAAGGAGAATATCATCCCTATACCGAACCAGAAGCCCATGCCGCTATATGCTCCACCCGAGGTGAAAAATATCACCGGAAATACCATCAGGGTTATAACAAATATAATTAATATAGCACTCTGCCTAACCATCTTCTTTACATTTGCAATGTAAACACATATGCCGAGCACAGTCAAAGCGACCAATATAGCAACATCTTGTATGAATGGAGTTTTGATAATCATACACGCTATAAAGCTGATGATTCCGCCGATGACGCCTCCACCTGTAATTATGTTAAAGAGAAGAAGCTGCATGTCCATATCATTGTCAAGCATTTTCTTCCATGATGCTTCTTTTAAGCTTTTTTTACCAGATTTATCTTTTACCGTCTTCCCCAAGGTCATCCCCCCGTCTGTATTTAACCGATAACTCCGTACAATGTCTCAAGGAATACTATTGGAAGGAACGGCTTCGTTATGTAATCCTCAACTCCCATCTGTCTTGCTCTCTCTATCAACTTGTAATCCTTATAAGCTGTTACAAATATAACCGGTGCATCTGTGATCTTGCGCAGCTTTTCAAGTGTCTGGAATCCGTCCATCTCTGGCATCTCGATATCCAGCAATATAAGGTCTATCTGCTGATTTCCAACTATGTCTATGGCCTGCTTTCCGCTCTCAGCTGCAATAACCTTGTAGAGCGGCTCATCTTTGCAGATATTCTCTATGAGTCTGATATTTATCTTCTCATCATCTACAACAAGGATATTGCTGACCATCTTCTCGGCCTGTCTCATGTGGTAGTCTTCATCCTCGTCAATCATCCTGAGCATAACGTCTGCAATAGCCGGATCAAACTGGCTGCCTTTGCCCTTCTCCATCTCATCGCGCACTATCTTCTGTGGCAGCGCGTATCTGTAGCTTCGGTTGGAGGTCATGGCATCATAACTGTCTGCCACAGCTATAATTCTTGCACACCTTGGTATATTCTCTCCCTTAAGTCCACTTGGATATCCTGTTCCATCGTACCTCTCGTGGTGATATTTTGCCCCTACCGCCAAATCTGGAAATGCGTTTATATTCTTGAGAATATGATATCCATTTACGCAATGAAGCTTTATCATAGAGAATTCTTCATCAGTGAGTCTTCCCGGCTTATTGATTATGTTGTCAGGAATACGGATCTTTCCCATATCGTGAAGCAACGCTATCTGGTAAATCTCATCCTGCTCCTTGATCGTGCCACCCATTCTCTTCACCAGTTCTCGGCTGTATCTGGCAACTCTCACAGAATGGCCCTTTGTGTATTTATCCTTTGCATCAATCGTCTTGGCAAATGCCTGCATGACCATATTATTCAGGTCTGTAAGTTCGTTATTTGTCTCATCCAGCTGATTCATGGTCGCATCCGTACTCTTCTTGGATCTTGTACAGAAGAACACTATAATTATGTATAAAACTATTCCAACGCCTATATCATAACCGATCAGATTTCTTATTCCATGGTACAGATTCTCATTTGTGATGACCATAACTACATACCATTCATCCATTATGGAATAACTGAAAACTGTCACCTTATTGTCGTCGATCACCGTTTGGAACGATCTGCCATCGTTGTCCACTATGCCCTTCATGAGCGTCGACATTCCACCCTGAGTGTAGTCCCGCCCCACCTCTTTCTTGTCTGAATGGGTTATCACCAATCCAGACTTGTCGCAGACAAATGCATATCCCTGACCATTTAATTTGATATTTTCAGTCTCCGACTGTATAGAATCCAGACTTACATCCAGAGATATTACGCTCTCTCCATCGTAGAGAAGCTGACTGACTGACACCATGATGGTATCTGTCTGCGCATCGAGATACGGCTGTCCCAGAGTTGGCTCTCCGCCCGCTGCCACAGCCGCTTTATACCATGAACGATCCTGGGAAACATAATCATCGTCCGGAACCCAGCCTATGCCGTCAATATATTCGCCGTTTATAAGACCATATATACCTGTAAATGTATCATCTATATCCTGAAGATAATAATCTGATTCACTGGTGAGGAAGTCCAGTATGTCCTGATTGGAACGTCCGTCCCGCATCATATGTTCCACGGTGATCTTCGTCACCTCCACAGCGTCCATGGCTCGATTCAGATAGGAATTCATATGTTCCTGCTCCTGCTCAACAGTCTCTGCCGCCAGAGCCAGAGTATCATTCACCGATTTTCTATAAAATGTCATGATCGTACATACCGACAGTACCACGATCGCCGCCAGACTCACTATCAATGTCAATATGTACTGTCTTCTGCTTACATTTTTCATACCGAATTTCCCCCATTTCACATACTTTATTCCTGCCCCAAACCAAGTCTGTACATATAAATATAATTGTAACACACTACCGACATTAATCAAATAATTAAGATTTATTTATGCATAATGAAAACGGAAATGCCCGGAGGCCGAAAGTCCCACGGGGACGGAGGTGGGGGACGGAGGTGCCTGACCCCCTTTTGGGGACGGAGGTGCCTGACCCCTCCGTCCCCTCCGTCCCTGGGAAAAAAGCGTAAAAAAAATAACCTCCTGGCGGTTGCCCACCAGAAGGTCATCGATTCCTACTCCGAAGAGACAGGCCATTGCATACATGTTGTCGAAGGTCGGCAGGCATTCGCCTCGTTGCCATTTGTAGATCGACACGGGTTCGTTGAACCCAAGAAATGTCTGCAACGTTTTTACTGTGATTCCTTTCTTCTCTCTCACTTCCTTGATTCTCCTGCCTGTGGCCTGAAGATCAATAACTGGAAATTCCATCTGTGTCATAATTATACCTCCCTGTTAAATATGATATTTAAATGTGCTATAAACCAGGTTCCACCAATTTTTCCAACCTGCCACGCCTATAGCCGGGTATGATATGTAAATATGTTTCAAAAATATAAATATTTCGCCGCACATAACGCCGGTGAATTCTTCATGACACCTTTACTGATTTTCAAAAGGAATCTTCATTTAATATAACACACATAAGCCTCTTATTGAAAGTAAACCTGCGGTTTAAAATCGCTATGTTTTTGTGTATGCTCACATATGCTCAAAAACGGCTTATTTCCTACGTTTTTACACTCCCATTATTCATGACAATATCATGACAAATCAACTTTTTGCCCCTTTTTTGCCCCTAAATCAGGCTATTACATGAGTTCATTTACTCTCTTCTGAATCTTATCAGGATCATAACCTGCCGCCTTGAGGCGGTCAATACGCTCCTGACCATTGCCCCACTTGCCTATGATGACTTCATGAGCAACCGCATTGATGATCTTATCCTCTGACATCTGCGATGCCTTAACAAGCTTGTTGACCGCCGCCTGGATCTTCGCATAGTCATATCCAGCCTTGGTCAGTCTACTCTTGCGATCAGCACCGTTGCCCCACTTACCCGCCAACACCTCTTTAGCCAATGTATTGACGCTCTTCTTTACTGTTGTGGATGCTGATGTCTTCTTAGCCTTGTCTGCCAGCTTATTCCATGATGCTGCGCTGATATATGCTTTGTTCAGATCAAGGCTACCAGCGTATCCTGCAAGCTTGCCAACAGATGTATACTGCCTGATCAAGCAATTATACTTTCCCTCGTTCCACGGATGCTCCTGGTAGCCTGTCTCAACATCGTCTGGGTACTGAGCTATCCACAAGCCATATCCGGACTTTTTAACTGCATCCATAGCACTCTTCTGGATGTATATCAGTGGCTTAATGCCTGTCTTCTGATATACATAGCTACACCATTTCAGACACCATTCCAGATCCTTGACACCAAACAAAGGGTTGTTCTTTGCTTCCCAATCCAGCACAAGTATTGCCTTGCCGAGATACTTTTTGATATACGCAAGGAAATAGTCAGCCTCTTTCTGCACATCACCGCCGTTTGCGTAGTGGTATGCACCCAAGAGCTTCTTTCTGCTCAGTACCTTATCACAATGCGCTGCAAAGTATCTGTTCTTGTAGTCTGTTCCTTCTGTCGCTTTCACGATACAGAAGTCGTATGGCACTTTGGCAAGGTCTATATTTTTATCCCCCTGCCAGGCACTAATGTCTATACCATTCATTTCCCATCACGCTCCTTTTTCTCTATATCTCCACCTCTGTAAAACCTCTTAAATATTTCAATCAGATAGTCCCATCCTCTAGTACATATGAATACAATTATAAAAGCACCAAAGAATACAGCTACAGGGTAATACCATAGCAGCCGAACATCAAAATATGATAATGCTACAAACAAGCATATCTCACATATGATGAGACTTGTTATAAGAACCTGAAAAGAGGTTGGAATCTTCTTCAGTATTCCAACCTCTTTTGTAAACTCTGTAATAACTGTGATCAATGTGCAGATTGCTGCAACAACTAATAATAAAATTGCTAACTTATCCATGATTATATCTCCTTCCTATTCCTGATCATGTGCCGCTTTATTCAAATGTTTTTCCATCTTGTCAATAGCCTCTGTGACTGGTCCATTACATCCAAGTTCCTTAGAAGCTTTCTTAAGATCCTCAATAAGCTTATTTGCATTGCCAATCTCCGTGTCTTTGCCGGTGATTAGTTCGTTGAGCTTCTCAAGTTCTGAATCATACTTCTCCTTGCTGACGTACTTGCCCTCGGACAGATCTGTATATCTTACATGCTTGAGCTTATCCGTCTCTGTGCTGTTCTTCTCGTCAATCTTCGCCTGTACCTGCTTATACAGGTCATCTCCTAACAGTTCCTTTAATTCCATTGTTCCATCCTTTCTGGCTTTAATCGTAGCCACACATGGCAGTTATCACTCTTGCCGGAGTTATTCTTTATCGGTCACAGTTTTATCGTCATAAGCCGACTTTGGACATAAAAAAAGACCATGTTTTTACCATGATCTAAATTACTGATTATTTAATTGCACGAAAAAAGCACCCTGTCGTCAGGATGCTTTGTATCTGAAATTCTTTGGAAAATCTACCTCTATTCCCCTTTCCAGTTTATCATTATTCTCTTCGGACTGAGCCATAAACCAAGCACACTTACCTGAGTCTTTTTCAACGCTGACGGTCCTGACTCCATAGTACACTTCATTAGGATTTCCACCAAAGAACACCCATCTATCACCAATATCCACAACAAGGTAGAACCCAACAAAATTATCCGATTTTAACGTATCATATGCTGTTTTGCATGCTGTTTCAAATTTCATCATATGGCTCACCTTCTTTCACAAGCTGTAACTCCTCTATCTGATAGATTAAGGTTATCTATTCTCCATAATTTTACATCCTTAACTCTGCCAAAGTCAAGACTTCCATATGCTTTACCAGTTTGTGCATCATATAGTTTTAATATTCCGTTTTTGTATTCTCCAACTATTACATGACCTGTTCCATTAAATCTTGAAAAACATATTCCAAATCTTGCTCCATCACCGCTGTTTTTTGCTATAGCAACCATATCGCTATATGAGTAAACCTCTTTTACCTCTGCTCCGTCCCATGCCGCCCATGGATTAGCATTCAGGTAATGACTGCCACCACTCTTATATGGCTTAGCCGTTACATCATAGCCTCGTTTTCTCATTTCATACGCAACTGCGCAATTTGGGCAATTCATTGAATACCCATCATATGAATAATGCTTATAGTTAGGGTTTGCATTCTCTACAGCATTATCATCAGGCTCAATTGTTTTCCATGACTTTGGGATGCCACCATAGTATTTACCTGTCAACAAAGCGGATAAAACCTGAGAATCATACTTCTGTATATCTTCCTGGGTTATTCCCAAATACTTTCTCTGGTACTCCTCAAACTCTTTTGTCTTGTCAAGATCAAAGTATGCTGCCCTGTCCTTTAGAGTCTGAAGCTCTTCATCATCCAGCGCCCACCTTGCTCTCTGCAATAAGCAGCAACGACAGTTGCAATCCTCTGCCGGATCTCCAAACATTCCAGGAGCCTCGACCTTACGACCACCAACCTCAAAAGGCTCATCCACTTCCCGGATCTGTCCATCAAGCATCTGATGATGTTCTCTCGTTGCTCCGTCAAGGGTGGCATCCCACTGCTTAACAATATCTGCCCCTTTGCTCTTTGCTACGTGCTGAGCGTCCAGCGCTGACTGTACCTGTATGCGATGCCCCTCAGTTCTTGCAATGCGGATAGAGTTGTTATAAGCCTTCTGGAACGGAGTATTTGCCGTATGCCGTGAGAGCTTGCCAGCCACCTCATTCCACGTTGATCCATTTGCAATACCTCTTGATACTTCTGCTCTGACCGCTTTCTTGAGGTATGTCACATCCTCGCCCATCTTATCATATAGCGACTTACTGAGCTTGCTGTCCGTCTGTATTGCTCTCACAACTGCCGCCTGATCTATCGGCATGATGATGGGGATTCCTGTCTGCTGCAGGTCATACATGACACCTGTGTATCCGTCTCTATAGCACTTCGTCAGGTAGTCAGACACAGTTGCATATGAGTTAGACTGTAGGTTGCTCAAAATGCCCTCAAGCTGTGCTTTCAAAGCCTCCTGATACTGTTTCTGATAGATGATGCTCTGCAGATTCTCCATATCGGTTCGTTCTGAGAGTTCTCTTATCTTTTGTTCACAATCCCTCAAGGCTTTCTGATATACTTGCTTGAGCTCCTTGATGGTCTGCTTTTCTCTATTTAGTTGTGCCTGTGTTACCTGCTTTTGTGCTTTGTTCATATGTTAACTCTCTTCTGATTTTGGTAGCTCTATTGCTATTCTCCAAACTGAACTTGTATTGCCTGGAATGAAATACTCTTGGTCATTTATAATAAAACTTTCACCAGAAGCACCTGATGCAACATCTGGCCCAGCTAACATATAATATGCTGACGGAATAGCGAGATACCCTGCAGGAAATACATATTGAGCAAGACTTACAACATCATGTATGTTACTAGCTTGACTCCAAGACTGAGCATAATAAGATGTCTCGTCTACATCAGAATAAATGATGTACCTAGCAGAAGTGAATGACATATAAGCTATTCTATCTTCATTTGTTTTTAGATCTTTTGCAGGCAATACGATATGTAATAGATCAGTAATGTTAGATCCCTCACTGAACATTCCAATTCCGAATACCACTCCTTCTTTGCATGATACAAAATGCAAAAATGCATTAGCCGCACCATTGTTAGTTGATCTAGTCAAACTCATGGTATACGAATAATAATATCCAGTTGTGGACGGAGTAGCCCCCTGAATCACATTTGTCATAATCAGATTAGTTCCAGAAAGACTAAACTTAAAACCTGTTGTATTGTGTTCATCGTCTCCCATGTATAATATCCACGTAGTGTTAGACTCTACAATATTTAGTTTCATGCCAAGGGCTGACGCAATCTCCTGCATTTTTGCGTCATTTACGTCCGCATTGTAAAACGTTGAATACAGTATTCCCTCTGCCCCAAACATGGTCTTTATCAGAGGAAAACCCATGAATCCAAAATTTGAAAATACGAGCATCAGCTTGTAAGTTCCCATCTTGTCCTCATCCACCGCAAATAATCTAGCCAAAGGCTCTGCAATCAATATGAGAAACAAAAAAATCACCACCGCCAGTCCAAGGGCAGTCCCAATACTTCTGATATCCATAGATCCGTCAAAATCACTTAAGCCCGACAGGATAAGTGCAGGATTTGCCACATTCACGATCATCCAGGAGATGTTCTTAACAGTCTCCTCGTTCAATATTTTCTTTCTCGCCATGCAATATCCCAGAGCCATTATCACGAACAGCTCTATAAGCTGCTTCAGTAGTATCATGCGCACCTTATCTCCTGTCATTTTTTCACATTATAGTTCAGATGCCTTCAAAATACTCATGCCTCTTTGGTATGTCATTTATAGCAATTTCGTTATATAAAGTTATATAAAAAAGGAGATTGAGCCCTTATATATATGGATTCAATCTCCTTTTTTCATGCGTCTGCCGCTTTTGTTTATGTCTGTTATTTTATTTTCATTCTCTCCACGAACGCTGACACCATCTCTACGACTCCGTCAACGCCCAGCCTTGTCTCGTCAAGGCACAGATCGTAGTGTCCTGAATATCCCCAGTTCTCGCCGGAATAGTAGTCGTGGTAATTTCTCCTGCGTGCGTCCGTCTCCTCCACAAGATTTCTGGCTTTTCTGTCCGATATCCCGTGTTTTTCAGCTATCCTCTTTATGCGCTTGTCCATATCTCCGCACAGGAAAATCCTCACCGCATCCGGTCTGTCCTTAAACGCATAATCTGTAGCTCTTCCAACGATCACGCAGTCCTGATCTCCAATGAGCTCGTCAAGTGCCTCCATAGGAGTCGTATATTTTCTGCTCACAAAATCGTCTGACACAGATGTCATCATGGAATCTATCGTTCTCTCGCCAAAGAAGAAAGGATATTTGCTGTATATCCCCTTTTTCTTTGCCAGTTCTATTATCTCTTTCTTTGTATAATGCGGGATGCCAAATCTCTCTGAAAGTCTGATCGCAACCTCATCTCCATCGCATCCACATTCTCGTCCTATTGTTATGATCATATCAACGCCTCCCTGCTGATCTGTTACCGGCTAGTTTGCTGCCATATAGTCTGCTACCGTCTAGCCTGCTGTCGTCTGGTCTGCTGCCATCTAAGCTGTTACCATCTATTGATTTACATATTCTTTGAGCTTGTCCCTCTTGTCCACATTAAGTTTCTCAAGTATCGCAGACACGTAGTGTTTCACCGTGTTCACCGACATCTCGAGATAGTCCGCTATCTCCTGGTTCGTCCAGTCCCTGCACGCCAGCATGGCTATGGAGAACTCCATCGGGGTAAGAAGTGACGTCACCGTCTTCTGGTCCTCGGGATTATGTATCTTCATCCAGCCTCTGCTAAATGCAATAACCCTGTCTACAAGCAATTTGTATACCTGTGGTTCGCTCTTTCTTATGCATGACTCCAGCGCTCCCTGTAATGGACCATGATGCTCTATGAACGGCTCTAGGAAACCGTCCTTTCTCGCCATCTCCCACGCTTCATGGATGGTATGTTTCGCCTCATCCTAGCTCTTCAGATTGATCTGGCACATGGCTATGATACATCTGAGATATATCATGGATATCGGATACTCCCTGTCAGAAAGCATGAGTGCAGACTGCGCCATACCAAGTGCCTTTGCATACTCACCGCACAGATATGCATCATGGGCCAGCACATAGACTGCATACAACCTTATACCCGTCGGGAGATATCTGTTATATTCGCCAAGATCCGGAAGTCCCTCCGGCTGGATATGGAGAAGAACCATACTTATATAAGATGCAAAAAGGCAATACGCCTTCACCTCGTCACCTGCGTCCGATGTCATAGCCCATTTTATGCAGTTCTTTATATCCTCCCTGCTCCGCTGGGCAGCCTCTGCATCCCCAAGGGTGAGATTTGAAAATGTGTACATCATATCCGCCGATATCCTGAGTGATATATCCCCGCTTTCAATATATCGCCCCGCAAGTTCAGCGCATTTCTCCGCTTCACCGGAAAAGTAATACATCTCCGCTGTCGCTATATCACGCTCTCCCTCGTCAGATATACCGTTTATCACATCCGCCGCATGTCCGTAGACTGCATAATGCAACTTGTTCTGTACCTTTGCAAAGAACTGCTTTGTTGTTTTTGCAGTTCGATCATAATCAAGAGCGGTGGCATAGATATCCGTTATCTTCTGGTAAAATCTGCGCTCAGATAGACGTATTTCTCTGATCTGCTAAGGCAAGCGGTCGAAGTATTCCACTGTAAGTACAGACCCACTATTTTTCAAACATCAATACAAGGGTCCATTTCTTATTCCCGAATATTCGGATTGACATTCAACTTACATTATAGTATTATCATTGCATAAAGAAATGGGTTTTTTGTCTGGTAAGTGATTAATCACCGAGAGAGTTGCTCGTTTCTTTTTTTATGTCAATAACATCATATAAATACATCTTCCCGTCATTTGAATGCCTTACCAGCATAGAAGCATGGAAAACATTGTACCTTTCTACCTCACCAGAATCACCATAAACAGGGAGTGCAAATCTTGAATCATATCTGTACCAGCCATTTTTACCATCTCGTTTATGTTTGTCCCCCCTATTCTCTCTAAAATGTTTTCCCACGGCAATTTCAACAAGTTCGGGAATACCTGTTGCAGCATTTGCTTTCGCTTTTGCATTAGCACCTTTAATACTATTTGTATATTTAGATCCAGTATATTCACTTGGTAAATCTGAACCGATATAAATTACATCCCCTGTAGAAGCAACCATATAAAATTCACCAACAAATTCCTTTAAATATGCCCTAACCTCTTTCCAATTGATAGACCTTTTACCTTTAAACCTAATGTCATTTATTACTACAATATTATTTCCATCAACATCCTGAACGATCGAGACATTTCTCTCTGTTTTCTTTGAATCAGCGTTGATATCTCTACATACATCTAAAAGCTCAAAATATCTGGCAATTCTCCTTCTACTTTCATAATCTGATGTTCTGAATACTTCAAGGATGTGTCTTTCATCAACATAGGAGTCCTTATCCTCTCGTTCAAATTCATCAGCCTTGTCACAGAACAAATCCACAAGAGACATATCAAGTGCTTTACAAATAATAACCAATTTATCAGCCTGTGGATTGATTTTTTTCTTTCTCCAATCACTAATGGTACTCGTTGCAATCCCGGTTCTCCGTGACAATTCAGTCTGGCTCATATGCAATTCATCAAGTCTTGCAAATATCTTTTCATATATTTTCATGACGCATCCCCATTTCCGATTTTTCGGATATTGTATCATGCCGTATTATTTCTTGCAACACTCTAAGTATTAATTTTCAAATCTCCGTAAAAGGTGTCAGGTGTTACAGATCCGCCATGAGAAGCCATTTCCAGATTGGTATCACCTCTATATCTATACCATCATATTCAAGATTTCAAAGAAAAAAACATTATCTACTCCATAGCGTCTGATAAGTTCGATTGCAACAAGGTTCTCAAATTGGGCCGATTTTGAATCCAGCAGCATAAGGCCAAGAAGGCCGATGCTCTTTAATATGTTGGTCAATCTGCTGAAAGACAGAGGTTTTGTAACTGATTCGGCTATTCTTTTGAGTATCAGTTTTACGGCAAAATCGTTTGATATCTTATTTCTCGTTATTATATCCCCAAGGTAGATGGTTTGATAAATGCTGCTAAGAAATGCGCGTTTGTTCTTTATATCAACCAATTCGGGAAAAATCCTCCCTTATCCAGGACAATCATGCAACATTTTTGTCTTATATGCAAGACAAAAACACCGTAAAATTGTCTCCTATTAAAGATAGTATATACAGTTAAGAGGGAAATGCCAAATATTTGGGAGATGAATTATGGCAACGCGCCTTGCTATTCGGGAAAGCAGCTTGCGACTTGGACCGCTATTATTCAGGAATGTAGGAACAGTGGCATAAAATCCAATGAACGAACTTCCTTGCGGTAATTCAGACAATACTCTATGAGCTTTGCATTAAGCTCCTCAAGAGACTTGGCTTTTGGTACTGGCACCATAAAATTTCTTCGTGAATAACCGACCAGATTTTCAACCAGACCTTTTTCGTTACCGCTTGCTATGTTACAGAAATCAGTCTGAAATGCATAATGAGCTGCAAAAGCCGCGTAGCCATCGGTTGCTATAGCATGTTTGCCAAAGCCCTCCCTAACGGCAACTTTGGCATTGTCAAAAATCAATCGATTAGGCACGCCACCAAAGTGATCAAACAT
>JAEDGW010000240.1 GCA_016297325.1 Coprococcus sp.
TCATCCATATGCTTCACTATCCTCTCCCACGATTCCTCAGGGCTCTCACCATATGCGGACGTCACGTGTTCATATCCCCACAGTTTCTCCGGCATGGCATACATAGCCACATTCCAGCCGTATTCCGCCCCCTTTTTGTTCACCCGCTTTCTAAAATCGCATGCACACAGATAGGTCTGCATCTGAAGCTGTGTCATCGTACCCTCAAAGCCCTTCTCACCGTCCTTGCCAAATCCGGCAAGCTTCTTGATATCAAATGAGAACAGCTCTGTATCATACAGGCTCTCCGGTTTTTCTGCTGCAAATTCCGCATCGCTCTCCTCATCTATCCGGTCATCCATGAACAGATCCATGATCTTCTTCTGTCTGAATGATGCAAGCTCATCATCCCATCTGGCATCGAAATCATATCCTGATCTTCTGTAATTTGCAAAATACGGGAACCATTTCTTTGAGATAAATCCCGCCTTATTGTGGAAGAATTTGCCATATGCGATATCGCCTCTTCTGGCTATGATCTCGCACCACACCCAAGGATCCCTCTGCGCATCCTCACTCCACCAGTACTTCTCCGTGGTTCGCTCCTCCACCGAAAATCCAGGTATCTCATTGCGGAAAAGAGGCAGAAATCCCACTTCCTCTATATATCTGATAAGTTCGTCCACCGTATGCAGGCACTCCGGATCATCCTCCGAAACGCCATACATAATCCATGTTCCGTCTTTTGATTCCATAAACTCTCCTATGCCGTTATTCCTTTTATATAGCTGCGTCCAGTCATACGCAGATCATTTCCCATTTGCTTCGTTTTCTATATAATACGCCCCTCAAGGTGATCCATCTCATGGAGCACTATCTGGGCTATATATCCATTGAACTTCATTCTCTTTTTCTTAAATGATGCATCCTGAAACTCCACCTCTATATCTCTGTACCTAGTCACATTTCTCATTCCGTCAAGGGACAGACATCCTTCCTCTGTCTCGTAAGCCCCCGACTTTGACAGAAGAACCGGATTCAGCATGACAACATTGGCAAATCCCATACTGACGATGATTATCCTCTTCTTATATCCGATCATGTTGCCAGCCATGCCGACGCACCTCGCCTGATTTGCCGCTAATGTGTCCTGCATATCTGCAATGATTCCCGCATCCATAGGAGTCATCGGAGATGACTTCTGGCTGAGAAACATCTGGTCTCTTACTATCTGTTTTACCATAGTCTATTACCTTTCCTTATCTACTCACCATTCTTCACATACAGGAATATTTTTGACTTGAGAAGCCTCTTCGGCGTTGCCGAGATCTCGCATATCTCCTCATATATACGGTTGCACACGATAAAATACGCTGCCATCGCCGTCAGCACATTCTTCTGATTTGCCCGCTGGAAATTATACATTCCAGTCTTCTCGTTCCTGTCACTTCTGGCATGTTTTACCAGATTATAGTCATTCCACCAATCTGCGATCCGGTCACCCACAAACGCACTGAACGGCTTCAGCTCGATATCTTCAAAAGTATCTATCGTCCTCACCGCATCCAGCCGGATATCCGGGAATTTTCTAAGCACAGGAGTAAGCCTGTCATGTATGCTGTACTTCTTCCTGTAATCATCCTCCTCGACTATCTTGCAATATATCTCTATCAGAGAGTCTATATTGCTGCAGATATTCAGGAACATATTTATGTATCTGCTTGAAAATGTCGAGAAGTTGCTCTTGTGGATATCCACATACTCAGAACTGATCCGGACATCCTTCTCAATGATCTGGTATTGTTTCCAGAAAATATTCAGGAACTCCTTCTCAGTTATGACAACTCTGGTCTTCTTCACCAGAACATTTACCCACAAATGTCCCTGACCTGTCCTGTCAGTTCTCACATCCTGACTCGTCCATACATCCTCAAGGACCGCGCCTGAAACCGAATACACCATATCACAAACCTTTGTCTCGGTATAATTGGCAAATGTTCTTCCATCATCCCGCGTCTGCTCACCTTTTCC
>JAEDGW010000241.1 GCA_016297325.1 Coprococcus sp.
GGTTTTCACCGTCATCGGATCTGGCATCCATGAAGGCTATTGCGGATGCGGGATATAAGACGATCAAGATCACATATGCGGTTGATGAGTTTACTAAAGTAAGTGAAAAGACTGCTGGAGTGCAGCCATTTGTGTCATATGGATCAGAGTGGAAAGCGGGCGAATGGGTAAATCTGGTTAATACTGGACAGTATGATGCGGTGATAGATCTTTCAGCTATCAGCACTACCGCTACTGAGAGTGTAGCGTTTGGAATACAGATTGCCAATCTTCAGGAAAACAGCACGGTAAAGTTCAGGATAGTGTCGGCAGTGCTCTCGGGAACAAAGAACACATCTGGCGGATCATCAGACAGTGGATCAGGAAGTGCAGATCTTGATTCTATAGGAAGTACAAGTGCAAGTGTTACGGCAAGTCTTGCTGACGGAAATGGTTCAAATAAGGGTGATGGCTACTATGAGACAGAAATAACTATCAATAATAAGAGTAATTCGTACATAGCAGATTGGATAGCAGTTGTTGATGTGAATGGTTCAATAACAGCAGTTAAAGACGATAGCAGTTGGTCAGAGCTTAGAGGAACATTCAGCGATGGCAAATTGTACATATACCCAAATACAATAAAGAAGTCAGGTACAGTAAATGCAGGCTCAAGTGTGAGCTATTCAAAACTTGGTTACACAGGCACTGCAAACGGCGTATCCATAACAGGTGTAAAGGTGTACTACAGCTCACAGGCAGGAGCATTTGATTCATTTATAAATTCTCTTTCTTCATCAGCAGGTGGAGCAGGGGATAACACAGGTGTAATAAACACAGATGTTGAATACAACTATGCAAAGCTCCTTCAGGAGTCATTGTATCTCTATGATGCAAATATGTGCGGCAGTGATGTATCTGCGAAGAGTGAGTTTTCATGGAGATCAAACTGTCATACAGAGGATGCCACGGCGGTATATAATGGCAAGACAATTGATGTGAGTGGAGGATATCATGATGCCGGTGATCATGCTAAGTTTGGTCTGCCACAGGCATATTCTGCTACAGTTCTGGGACTTGCCCACATGGAGTTTGCTGAGGCATTTGAAGATACAGCCACAGAGGAACACTATAAAAGGATAATGGACAGGTTTGTAGATTACTTTGAGAGATGTACTGTACTTGGAAGTGATGGCGCGGTTCAGGCGTTTTGTTATCAGGTAGGTGACGGTGGAGTGGATCATGGTTATTGGGGGGCTCCTGAGAAGCAGTCATCAAGAAGTGGCCAGGTCACATTCACATCTGATTCAGATACATGTACAGACATTGTATCTGAGACCTCTGCGGCTTTGGCTGCTTACTATATTAATTATAAAGATAAGACGGCACTCTCATATGCAGAGAAACTTTTTACATATGCTGACACCAAGACCAAGATGAAGAGTTCAGGTCCTGCGTATTCATTCTATCCGTCAAAGTCATGGGAGGATGATTATGCCCTGGCTGCGGCGCTCTTGTATAAAGCAACGGGTAAGGAAATATATGTAACTAAGTATAACAGCAGTGGAATCCAGAATCCAAATTGGGCTTTGTCATGGGATAATGTAGGTGCAGCGGCACTTCTCTATAGTCCAAATTCCAGCAAGAAGAGTATATTTATTGATAATCAGACAAGTCTTATATCAAACAATACAAAAACAGGTGATAATAACTATTGTCTTATAAATGATTGGGGATCTGCCAGATACAATACAGCACATCAGATGACAGGTCTTATATATGATAAGATGTATAACAAAAATGATTATTCAGCATGGGCGAATGGACAGATGAAATACATATTGGGCAACAATACAGGATCAAAATGTTTCGTTGTTGGTTACAATAAGTACTCAGCTAAATATCCGCATCATAGAGCTGCCAGTGGATATCAGGGTTCTGTATCTGGAAATGCAACTACAAAGCAGGCTCATGTACTTGTCGGAGCTTTGGTTGGAGGTCCGGCGGGATCAAGTACAGCTTATG
>JAEDGW010000242.1 GCA_016297325.1 Coprococcus sp.
CAACCTTGAACAGCTCTGATGCATACTGAAAGCCTGTCGCAGCGTCCACAGGAGCCACAAACCGCCTGTTTCGATCCTGGAAGTTGTTGTTTGTATACTTTCGGATCAGGAGCTCAAGTGCCTGAAGCTTAGCCTCAAGCACCGGAGCTTTCTCCTTGGTGTCTACGTACTTCTTAAGTTCATCGACAGTCATGATCATATGACCACCGCCTTACTTCTTAGGGATAACAGTATATCCGTCATGTTCCGTGAACCAATCTGCCATACGCTTAGATGTGATCTCTGCCTTTCCGTTTGCGAACTGGACACCACCAGCGCCAATTCCACAGTAAGCAGCGTTATTATTAACCGATACTGTCCAGCCTGTAGGCTCACTCTCTGTCTTTGGCTCTGCCACTACAGGCTCAATAACTTCACTTGTCTGATTTGCTGTCTTCGTTTCCTTTGTTGCCATATCAATCACCCATCCTTCCTTATGCAATCTTGATATTTCTGAGTACACCTGCATGCTGTGTATTCTTCAGAACTGTGGCCGCAATCATCTCAACCTCAGCGTCCTTGACAGTGCCAGGCTCGTTGAAGTTTGGAAGATACTGATCAATCACTGAACCGCCATTCAGGCTGATTCCGTGAAATCCATCGTTTACGTCAAACTTGACTGCATAGATGTCTGTAAGACCTGTTGTTGCCGAGCTCTCCTTTGCGATGGTTCTTGAAAGTCCCTTCTTGACTACGTGACCAGCAGTTGCAGCACCGCTGCTTACAGTGTAATAGTCCTGCATATCAACAAGCTTGACACCATCAATAGTAGTGACACGCTTTCCAAATGCTTCCTCACTCTCTGTCTTGTATCCAAGGATACGAGCCACTGTCTGAATCTTGGTGATCATCTCTGTGTTAGTGAGCACCGCATCTGCATCTGTGGTCTTGACAAGAAGGCTCAGTGCCTCATAGAACTCATCAGCATTAGACTTGATTGCTGTGATAGATGACAGATCAATAGCCTTGTCTGTACCGTATTCTGTCGTGGTTCCTGCAAGCATGGAATCAAGTCCCTGGAACTCAGGGTGATCAGTTGATGCTGTTGTAGTTGCATCACCATTGATCAGTGTATAGTGGAAGAGATTTACCACTGCCTTGATATGCTCCTCTATCTGATATGCCATATTGTCAAAGTTGCCGGATACTCTGTTGAGCACTCTGTCCATCTGAACTGCTCCGCCCATTATTGCAAGATTAGCCTCGCACTCCTGCTTAGTAGCCGCTGATGCAGTGTAAGAGCCACCTATCTTTCTGAACTCTGCTGTTGCTGGAAGTACCTTTCTGAGATACTTGTACTTCATTGTTGAGCCACCACCTGATGCTGATACACAGTCATCAAATGTGAGCATCTGAAG
Organism: Coprococcus sp.; assembly: GCA_016297325.1. Classification (GTDB taxonomy): domain Bacteria; phylum Bacillota; class Clostridia; order Lachnospirales; family Lachnospiraceae; genus Coprococcus. The sequence goes on from JAEDGW010000242.1 coordinate 1,398, forward strand.
TATTGTTGACTGTCTGAGGAAGATATCCACGATCTGTGAGAATACCTTATCACTCATACCCTTCTTGATTTCCTCTAATGTCATTGCCATAGTTTTCACCATTCCTTTCTACTTATTACTGGGTATTGTCCCCTTCATATTTCTGTCTCAATGCCTCTGCCAGGTCCTTAGGTTCTGCATTCGTATTGCCCTGATTCCCACTTGGCAGCTTATTCTCAATGATGTTCCTCTTGCCATCATCTGAGCCGGATGAAGCTGTGAACTGAGCCGGGAACTGTGTCTTTAAGTCTGTGAGCATGTTATCCCAGCCTTTGATATGACCTTCATCATCAAGCTTAAGCTCCTCATTCTTCTCCTTGAGGGCTGTCTTGATCTTATAGGTCATATAATCAGTATCAACCGCATGAGCCTCAAGCAGAGCTACCTTGATAGCTGCATTGACCTTAGTCTCCTCAAGCTCTTTCTGAAGCCTTGCATTCTCTGTCTCATAAGTTGATATCTTCTGCTGCATGCCCTCATCACCCTTGGAAGCCTTCTTAAGCTCCTCAATGAGCTTATTTGCATTGCCAATCTCCGTGTCTTTGCCGGTGATCAGTCCGTTGAGCT
>JAEDGW010000100.1 GCA_016297325.1 Coprococcus sp.
GACGCGTCGGGGGTGATGACGGAGTTTCCTGACGGCTATACAGGTAAATACAGGAGCCTGTACGAAGATAGTATGGATATAGCTAAAGAAAATTTTGATCAAATATCGGATTTGATTCATTTTGTATTGATAAATGAAATTTCATCAATTCAATTGTTGATGGGCAAGGACAAAGATATGTTGTTTAGCATCAATAACAGAAATTCTATAGAGGTTATAAATGCAACTTCTGATCAGTTAGATTTGATACAAAAATTAGTCATGCAAGAGGGCCTGTATTTGAGAAAATATATAGAAGAGTAATACGGTGTAAAAGGCATCCGTGAACACATCATTAGGTCTTAGAAGATGTGTTTGCGGGTGCTTTTTTATTTGCGGGAGTTTTTTGATTTATAAAGCAATAACAGTTGACAATAAAGTTAGTAGCGACTAACATTGTGGTTGTTAAGAGAATTGGATCAGGGGGATGTAACAAATGAAAGGTTCTGAGACTATAAAAGAAACACTGCACAAGGCGGATTGTGTCTTATATCCGGTTGGTGAAAGAAGAGATAAAGTTGTCATTGTGTTATCAGGCAGCGAGGGCGGTCTGGAGCATACAGGAAAATGGAGGAAAAAGTTGTGAAAAAACAGTTTTTTGAGATCGAGAAGGACGGATTCTATGGAACATATTACGAGAATCCAAATGGGGCTGACTGTGCATTCATAGGACTGTTTGGAGACGATCCGAATGATTTTATGGCGAAGTGCGGAGCGAAGTGGCTGCACAAAAATGGTGTGAACGCACTCTGTGTATCTCCCGGAAGAAAGAATTACAGCCATGTAAATAATCCACTCGAGAGAATAGAGTCGGCTATCGCATGGCTTAAGAGTCATGAAAACCGGAAAATAGGCATCATGGGAATGAGTACGGCTGGAATGGATTCCCTTGTTGCGGCATCGTATTTCCCGGATATCACATTGACATTTGGACTTACGGCAAGTGATTTTGTATGGCAGGGATTTGAACAGGGTAATAAAGACGGATGTAAGGAATGGCCGATACCGGGTGCATCGACTCTTTCGTGGAGAGGCGAGCCTCTTGCTTACATGCCATTTGTGTATGAGCATCCTGTGTACTGGCAGAAAATCGAGGAGGAGACGAAGGACTCCGGTGACATTGAGCGCAGTACCTGTCTGTTTATCGATTCGGAGAAGGCAAGGGAACATACGGAAGAGGAAATGATCAAGGTCGAGAACATAAAGGGAAAACTGTTTTTGATTGGCGCAGATGATGACTCGTTCTGGGAGGCGGGCAAATACATCCGCAGAATGGATCAGCGTCTGAAGGAGCGCCCACATACATGTGAGTATGTGCCGCTTGTGTATGAGCACGGAACCCATTTTGTTCTGCCGGAATCGATGCTTCGTATGGCACTTCCGGTTGGACTGAAATTCGTCATGAAGTTTATATTCAAGGCTGCAAAGGATTATCCAAATGAGTGCGAGACGACGAGAAAGGATATAGACAGAAGACTCTCAGCCGCACTTAAGGAATGGATACAGGAATGAAGGAGGCCAGCTTCAGCGTACCAAGACCCTTGGTCAGGGTGATGAATGCTGTAATTTCCATGTCACACGGATACAAGGACGTTAAAAATAGACTATAGTCCAATAGGAGAAGGGGCTTTATGAAGAAATCAAAATATACATATCTGAAGGATGGATTTGAGGGGATCTTATATGACACAGAAAGTGAGGATGACAGACTGCTTATCGTCATCCAGGGACTAAAAGGACTGGAACTTCCTGAGAAGTATGCCGGGCTATTTGCGGAGAAGAGATACTCTGTTCTTGCCATGACGTATTACGGGGCACCGGGACTTCCGGATACCATGAGGGCGATCCCTTTGGAGATGTTCCAGACTGCTATTGACCGCATGAAGGAGTACGGATCAGGAAAATACAGAAGGTTCGGTATATATGGCAATTCTAAGGGCGCGGGAATGGCGCTGCTTGCTGCTTCGGTCGTGCCGGATATAAGTCTGGTTATAGCAGCATCAACATTTGGACATATCATGCAGGGCAGTGGCAAGGCTGATCTTGATCCTTGCAAGGCGATGGTTTCCTATCGTGGAAAAGACTTTCCGTATGTGTCAAATGCACATATGTTTTCCCATTTCCTGAAAAGATGCATAAAGGAACATCATATGCGCGTGCTGTACTTCTTTGAAGAGTGGGAGAAAAATGGAACGATAGAGAATGAGATTCCGGTTGAAAAGATATGCGGAGACATTCTTTTCCTCACATCGACTCATGATGAATCTGTGCCGTCAAAGCATGACTCAGAGCTGCTTATGGAGAGACTTAAGCGTGAGAACTTTACGTACGGCTACAGGCATATCAATTCGGAGACAGGCAGCCACAATCTGGGATATTTCCCGGTGAACAATGGTGCACTGCCCAGAGAGAAGAAATTTCCGCAGGAATGTCAGAAGGCGAGGGAAGATACACTTGCGATTATATTGAAGACACTCAGTTCGTGGAGTGTAGCAGATTTATAGTTTAAAACTTATGATATTAACATGGCATAGGGCACAGATCTTTATCTGCGCCCTGAGTCTTTGCTATGGTATATATTTCAGAAATTATAGCTGTGAGCTAATCTACCGGAACTCGGACACGGCGGACTTGTATTACTCAGGCCTGAGTTGTTTGAGGAAATGATGGGGAAGCTTAAGTGAGATATGGAAAATATATATTAAGGGGGCAGTGACAAATGAGAGATTTTAAAGCGGAGTACAGGGGTTTTTTGAAGCAATATCCGTTTCAGACAATTGACGTTGATGGAATTAAGCTCCGGTATCAGTATGGTGGCAAGGAGGGCGCACCTGTCATTGTATTCTTTCACGGACTGGAAATGCATGAGATGTAGATGCCATATGCTTTGCAATTGAAAGAAAACTATCGCTTTTTGAACTATGAGTATCCACAGAATACGATAGTTGCGGATGAGCAGATTGATATTACAAAGGCTCTTTTGAAGAAACTTGGAATTGATCAGGTAATACTGCTCGGAGCCAGCGATGGAGGCGTATATGCGCAGATATTTGTAAAGAGATTCCCAGAGATGGTGAAGGGGATGTGCATTACGACCACTTTGACAATAGACTCGGATTATATCAGAGATATCCAGAAGGAGAGATTTATAGAGCCGATTTATGTAGGACTTCTCAAGCTGCTTCCGGCAAAAACGGTACTAAATGCACTTATAAAAAAGAGTCATTAGTAAATGATATGTAAGTGAGCATGCTAGAAATCTGTCAGGCTCGTCAATTGTACACATAGTAGTAGGAGTCAGAAGCTGTTAGCTTGAAACTTGTCAGACTGAAATGGTTAGGTGCAGGATCGTTTGGCGAGAAGGGGAAGATAATCGAGAAGTGCAGTTTGACGAGAAAGACAATCAATAAAAAGCGCATAATATTTTCGCAAATCAAAAGAAAACCAGGAAAAAGATACAAAATTATTAGAAATTGTATCTTTTTCCCAGTTTTTATCATTCTAGCGAAAAATTTATGCACTTTTGAATGCTGAGCAAGCTTGCTAACCCACGAACCGGCAAACAGCAAGCTAAATAAACAGCCATGCCGCCAAGAAGCAGCTTCTGCCATCAATCAGCAGGGCCACCTGAGCGGCAAAGCCGCCCGCGCCCGATATTACTCAGCGTCCTTTATCTCACTGTGAAGTTCCTGCAGAGACTTTACATCGCTGTCGCCATGCGCCTGAACGTACAGGATACCCTTTGCGGTTGCTCTTGCGCCTGCGATTGTTGTCACATAAGGAATCTTAGCCTTGATGGCAGCCTTTCTGAGGTAACTGTCATCGTGGGCACTTTCCTTGCCGCTTGGAGAGTTGATGATAAGGTCGATATCTCCATTTGTGATGAGATCGTTGATATTTGGTCTGCCCTCGTAGAGCTTTTTGACCATCTCAGCCTTAACGCCAGCCTCTGTGATGATGCTGTGTGTTCCGCTTGTAGCGAGGATCTTGAAACCAGCCTTCTCGAAGAGCTGTGCGATCTCGATAACTTCATCCTTGTCCTTTCTGTTTACAGAGATGAGAACAGTTCCGCTTGTAGGCAGGAGAGTCTGTGTAGCCTCCTGAGCCTTGTAGAATGCCTCTCCGTAGTAAGTTGAAAGTCCGAGGACCTCACCTGTAGATCTCATCTCAGGCCCTAAGATCGGGTCAACCTCTGGGAACATGTTGAATGGGAATACAGCTTCCTTAACTCCGTAATATGGTATGTGCTGCTCCTTGAGTGTTGGAACAGGAGATGGTCTTCCTGTGAGCTCTGATGTGATGATATCAGTAGCGATAGGAACCATGCGCACGTTACATACCTTTGATACGAGAGGTACAGTACGTGATGCTCTAGGATTTGCCTCAAGAACATATACCTTGCCGTTCTCAATAGCGTACTGCATGTTCATAAGACCTACGACATGCATCTCCTCAGCAATCTTCTTTGTATATTCTTTGATCGTAGCAACATTCTCAGCAGTGATGTGCACTGAAGGAATGATGCAGGCTGAATCACCTGAGTGAACTCCGGCAAGCTCGATGTGCTCCATAACGGCAGGAACAAATGCGTGAGTTCCGTCGCTGATGGCATCTGCCTCACACTCAAGAGCGTGATTCAGGAATCTGTCTATAAGTATAGGTCTGTCTGGTGTGACACCAACAGCAGCTCTCATGTAACCGTCAAGGCTCTCATCGTCATATACGACTTCCATACCACGTCCGCCGAGAACGTATGATGGACGAACCATGACAGGATAGCCGATCTTGTGAGCAATCTCAAGTGCCTCGTCAACAGTAGTAGCCATGCCTGACTCTGGCATAGGGATCTCAAGCTTATCCATCATCTCACGGAAGAGATCTCTGTCCTCTGCAAGATCGATGACAGCAGGAGATGTACCGAGGATCTTCACGCCGTTCTTCTCAAGGTCAGAAGCGAGGTTAAGAGGTGTCTGTCCACCGAACTGTGCGATGACGCCGACAGGCTTCTCCTTGTTGTAAATGCTGAGAACATCCTCAAGTGTAAGTGGCTCAAAGTAGAGCTTATCTGATGTATCGTAATCAGTTGAAACTGTCTCTGGATTACAGTTTACGATGATAGTCTCAAATCCGAGCTTCTTAAGTGCAAGTGATGCATGTACGCAGCAGTAGTCAAACTCGATACCCTGACCGATTCTGTTAGGACCGCCGCCGAGGATCATGACCTTTGGCTTGTCCTCATTTACAGGATTGCTGTCAGGTGCATTGTATGTAGAGTAGTAGTAAGCACTGTCCTTTGTTCCACTTACGTGTACGCCTTCCCATGCCTCTGTAACGCCGAGCTCGATTCTCTTATTTCTGATATCCTCCTCAGGAATCTCAAGGATCTGGCTGAGGTATCTGTCTGAGAAACCGTCCTTCTTGGCGGCTCTAAGTGCTTCGTCAGATGGGAGAGTGCCCTTATGTGCTGCGAGAGCTTCCTCCTCCTCAACAAGTTCCTTCATCTGCTGGGCGAAGTAGTGCTTAACCTTTGTTATATCAAATATCTCATCTACTGTAGCGCCCTTTCTGAGTGCCTCGTACATGATGAAATGTCTGTCGCTTGATGGATGTGCGAGCATGCGCAGAAGCTCATCCTTGCTCTTGGTATTGTAGTCCTTGGCATAGCCGAGACCGTATCTTCCTGTCTCAAGGCTTCGGATAGCCTTCTGGAATGCCTCCTTGTAGGTCTTACCGATACTCATGACTTCACCTACGGCACGCATCTGTGTTCCGAGCTTATCCTCAACACCCTTGAACTTCTCAAATGCCCAACGGGCAAACTTGATAACCACGTAGTCACCGTCTGGAACATATTTGTCCAGAGTGCCGTACTTACCACACTCGATATCCTTGAGGGTAAGTCCTGTTGCCAGCATAGCTGATACAAGGGCGATAGGGAAACCTGTAGCCTTTGATGCCAGGGCAGAAGAACGGGATGTTCTAGGGTTGATCTCGATTACGATGATTCTGTCTGATACAGGATCGTGTGCGAACTGTACATTTGTTCCACCGATTACCTCTACAGAGTCAACGATCTTGTATGCCTGCTCCTGAAGTCTCTTCTGAACGTCCTCAGAGATAGTGAGCATAGGAGCGGAGCAGAATGAGTCACCTGTGTGCACGCCGAGAGGATCGATGTTCTCGATGAAACAAACAGTGATCATGTTGCCCTCACAGTCACGAACTACCTCAAGCTCAAGCTCCTCCCATCCGAGGATAGACTCCTCAACGAGAACCTGGCCTACAAGGCTGGCCTGGAGACCTCTTGCACATACAGTCTTGAGTTCCTCCTTGTTGTATACGAGTCCGCCGCCGGCACCGCCCATGGTGTAAGCAGGACGAAGAACAACAGGGTAGCCGAGCTGATCTGCGATGGCGAGAGCCTCATCTACAGAGTAGGCAACCTCACTTCTTGCCATTTCTATTCCGATTGCGTTCATGGATTTCTTGAATTCGATTCTGTCCTCACCGCGCTCAATGGCATCTACCTGAACACCGATGACTTTGACGTTATATTTGTCGAGAATGCCTTCCTTAGCCAGTTCGGCACAAAGGTTAAGTCCTGACTGTCCTCCAAGATTAGGAAGAAGAGCATCAGGTCTCTCTTTTGCAATTATCTGCTCAAGTCTCTTGACATTGAGTGGCTCGATGTATGTTACATCGGCTGTCTCAGGATCTGTCATGATAGTAGCAGGGTTGGAATTGACCAGTACGATCTCATATCCAAGCTTCTTAAGTGCCTTGCACGCCTGAGTTCCTGAGTAGTCGAACTCACATGCCTGACCGATGATAATTGGGCCTGAGCCAATTATCAGAACTTTGTTAATGTCTTCTCTTTTTGGCATAGTTTTCTCCTTATCGTAAAATGATTATTATTCAGAGCGGATAGCGCTGAAAACTGCATGAAATCACATAAAATAAAGAAATATATTTATGCGATTTTTGCTATTTGGGGGCTTGATTTATTTTATTTTATAAAAAAGCCCAAATTATTGTTATTATAAAGTATAAGAGCCAAAAAGTACAGAGCTAATGAAGAAATATATTGAAAAAATAAACTAGAATATGTAACTGTCTAACAAAAAAATCCGGTACGCATGAAAGCACATACATACCGGATCATTACAATATTACAATCCGTATTAAAAATACAGATAAAATGTCTTATAACACTTTTGAAAGGAAATCCCTAAGTCTAGGGTTCTTAGGATTGCCGAAGAATTCCTCCGGTGTACCGGATTCAAGAATCTGACCGTCGTCAATAAATACGACCTTATTGGCAACCTCTCTGGCAAATCCCATTTCATGGGTAACAATGATCATTGTCATGCCTTCATCTGCAAGAGCCTTCATAAGATCAAGAACCTCACCGACCATCTCAGGGTCAAGAGCTGAGGTTGGCTCATCAAACAGAATGACATCAGGGTTCATGGCAAGCGCACGGACAATGGCAACACGCTGCTTCTGACCGCCTGAGAGAGTAGAAGGATATACATCCGCCTTGTCCTCCAGACCGATCCTCTTCAGGAGCTCCTCAGCCTTTGCACGGGCCTCGGCGATGATCTCTGATTTAGTTGTTGTTATTTCCTGCTTTGTCTGCTTCTCCTTGCGGAAAAGATTGGTGACAGGGAGCAGAAGATTGTGCCGCTTTGCCTTTTTCAGATCCTGACATCTGACGTAGACAGGAGCGAGCATGATATTCTGTATAACAGTTTTGTTGTTGTACAGGTTGAAATGCTGGAAAACCATACCCATATGACGGCGGTGTATGTTGATATCGACCTTAGGATCTGCGATATCCACACCGTTGAAGATGATCTGGCCGCCAGTTGGATCTTCCATACAGTTCAGACAGCGAAGAAATGTACTTTTACCAGAACCTGAGGGACCGATAACAACCATTATATCGCCCTTGTCGATGGTGACGTTGATGCCGTTTAAGACCTTGTTGTCACCGAAGCTTTTTTCAAGATTAATGACGTCTATCACTCTTTCTCAGGCTCCTTTCCATTAATTTGATTCCCAGACTGATGAGAAGCACCATCACGATGTAGATGAGTGCCATGACCAGATAAGGGATCATGAATTCGTAGCTGTTACTTCCGATGTAGTTGAATGCAACATAGAGATCAGTTGCACCGACAAAGCTGACAACGGATGTTTCTTTTATTAAAGAAATAAATTCATTTCCAAGGGTTGGCAGGATATTCTTGACTGCCTGTGGAATCACGATCTTGCGCATTGTGGTCGCAAAGCTGAGACCCATGGCACGTCCGCCCTCCATCTGACCAGGATCTACGGAGAGGATACCGCTTCGCATGATCTCGGAGATGTAGGCACCACTGTTCAGTCCGAATACAAGCATAGCCACCTGAACTCCAGTCATATGTCCACCCACGATAGGAAGAAGGACATAGTAGAAGAGAAGGAGCTGTACAACCATAGGTGTTCCACGGAAGAAACCTACATATACACTGCAGATAGCATCCAGAACTCTAGGCAGACGCTTGTACTTTGGAATTACCCTTACGGTAGCTATGAGGGTACCGATGAGAATACCGATGATAAGACCGGCAATGGCTATTATCACAGTATTCTTCAGACCCTCGACTACCTTAACATACCCGTTGTTGTCGATGAATATTTCTATGAACTTTTGTATTTTTGTAGAAATGTCTCCCATGAAATATCCTTTCAAACATAATTGGTGTTAATACTAAAATCACTAAATCCGAATTGGAATTTACTGCATTGCATTAAGAGCAGCAGTGATGCTGGCTGCTGGAGCAGCATCGATGATAACATAGTCAAGGTTACCATTTAAAAGATCCTGAACTGCAAGAGAACCGTTCTTGTAGCCTGTTGAAGTCATAGCAAGCTTTGTGAATCCCCAGTCCTCGTCACCTTCGCAGTAGAACTGTCCAGTTGTACCTGTCTGGAAACCGATCTTCATGTCTGAGCCCTTAGCCTGAAGGATCTTGTTGACATCATCGGCTGTTTTGCACTCGTCAAATTCTGTGTTGTCAGATGGAACGATAAGCTTCTGTGAAGCCTTGTAGTATGAATCTGAGAAGCTTACATACTCCTCACGGTCTGGCTTGATAGTAAGACCAGCCATGGCGATATCACACTTGTGCTGACCAACTGAGAGACATACAGCGTCGAAGTCCATGTTCTGGATAACGAGCTCCTTGCCAAGCTTGTCAGCGAGAGCCTTAGCTATCTCCATATCTACACCGTAGTAGTTCTCACCCTTTGTATACTCAAATGGCTCAAATGCAGCATTTGTAGCTACAACAAGCTGATCCCTGCTTGAGTCAAGTGTAGCTGACTCAACTGCAACAGGCTCGCCGTCGCCAAAGTAGTGATTACAGATCTCTTCAAATGAACCATCCTCGTTCATTGACTTGATGAAATCATTGACCTGTGTTAAGAGCTCAGGCTGATCCTTGTCAACACCAAATGCGTACTGCTCATCTGTGAGGTCAATCTCGATGACCTTTGCTGT
>JAEDGW010000101.1 GCA_016297325.1 Coprococcus sp.
CTCATCACCGCATCCCTGACCGTCTGCTCATCAGGATAAACATCTGTCACATCTGTCATGACTCCCGTCACATCCTCGGTATCGCTGGTCTTTCCGAGAAGCATGGTACATGTGTATGTCTTGTTCTTCTCAGTGAGCAGATCACACATCTTCGTGGCACTTCCCAGACACACAAGAAGAACTCCCTCCGCCATGGGATCGAGAGTTCCGGTATGACCTATCTTTTTCTGTTTTAATATACCACGGAGCTTTGCCACCACATCAAATGACGTGAAACCCTGCTCCTTATATATATTGATAAATCCGTCTATCATAACTGTTTCAAATCCAATCCAAACTCTTTTACAGCAATCCGCTGCATCAGCACTGGTTCCAGACCACATCTTTTCTGCAATCTGTCAGCCAAGCTGTTTTTCTATATCCGCTACGATCTCGGCTACGATCTTTTCCGGATCACCTGACATGTTGCAGCCGGCAGCCTTCACATGTCCGCCGCCTCCGTGGCTGCATGCGATCTCACTCACATTCACGATATCATTTGCCCGGAGGGATATCTTATAATTATCCTCTCCCGCCTGATACATGAAAAATGCAACCTCAGTACCTGATGTGAGCCTGAGCTGATCCACGATTCCATCCGTGTCCATCTTACTGGCACCGAATCTGTCAAAGTCCTCCTTTGTCAGAAGAGTGTGGGTTATCCTGCCATTTGCAAACTGCTTCATATTGAGAAGCGCATAGCCCAGAAGCTTGTTCTGTATGAGCGTCTTCTTGTAGAAGGTCTCATCTATGACAAAGCTCGGTCTCGCCCCCTTCTCTATAAGGATTCCCGCTATGGTCATGGCAGCTCTTGTGGTATTGCTGTGCTTGAATACTCCCGTATCGTGGACTATCCCTGTATACAGGCACTCTGCGCACTGCTGGTTTATCTTATCCTCGTCCAGCAGCTTGAATATCGCCTCCGCAGCAGAGCACGCATCCACCTCCACATAACACACATCTCCAAAGCCCTTGTTGGACACATGGTGATCTATGCACAGGGTTCTCTTTGCAGTCTCATAATATCTGACAAATGGTGTGAATCTGTCCATGTCTCCGCAGTCAAGTGACATAAAAAGGTCATAGGTCTCATCATCCGCCTCATGTTTCACCTTGTCAGCACCGCCCATGAACATGAATACATCAGAGAATTCCTGAAGATATACCTGAACCTTCTTGTCAGGGTAATTGCTTGTAATATAGTTGTACATTCCAAGCGTGGAACCTATGCAGTCTCCATCAGGATTGATGTGTCCTGTTATGGCTATGCTGTCTGCATTCTCTATCTCCCTTATTAGATCGTTCATGATATACCTCCTTTTTATTCTCATATTTTATCTCCGGCGGCACAGTCGGCATCATCAAATATGCTTCTGTGATGCTTTCTATATCCTACTCTTCTTCGCTCTCCGCATTCTCATCTGCTGTTTCTTCCGCATCTCCATGCTTTCCGAGAGCCTCGTCTATCTTGTGGGACATATTGACACCGTACTCTATGGACTGATCCATGATAAATGTGATCTCTGGTGTATTTCGAAGGTTTACTGAATGAGCAAGCTCTCTTCTGATATAACCCATGGCACTGTTCAGTCCTGCAAATGTGGCGTCCACAGCATCCTGATCTCCCAGAACACTGATATATGCCTTACAGAATTTGAGATCAGGTGTGACTACCACATCCACAACGGAAGTCATAGGTGATATCCTCGGATCCTTGATCTCACGGCTGATGATCCTGCTGAGTTCTCTCTGGACCTCGCCGTTTATCCTGTTATTTTTTACACTGTTTTTTCTCATATCTATCTACTTTCCAGGCATCTATGGCTGCGGTATATGTGTCTTCCATATACCTTTTGCCATTCATATGCCTTTATCTGAATTACTTTCTTGGCACCTCTACCATCTCGTATGCCTCGATCTGATCTTCCTCTGCAACATCCTGGAAGTTCTCAAATACGATACCACACTCAAATCCAGACTTAACTTCCTTGACATCGTCCTTGAATCTCTTGAGTGACGCAAGCTTACCTTCAAATATAAGATTGCCCTCTCTTGTGATCCTTACGCTGCAGTTTCTGTTGATCGTTCCGTCGAGAACGTATGAACCTGCAATAACACCGATACCAGATGCCTTGTAAGTCTGTCTGATCTCAGCATGACCGATAACCTTCTCCTCATATATAGGATCAAGCATACCCTTCATCGCTGAATCTATATCCTCTATAGCATTGTAGATGACTCTGTACAGACGGACATCTACGCCCTCGCTCTCAGCCATATCCTTTGCTCTCGCATCCGGTCTGATATTGAAACCGATTACGATGGCATTTGATGCTGAAGCAAGTATTATATCTGACTCATTGATCGCACCTACACCTGCATGTATGCACTTGATAACGACCTCGTCATTTGAGAGCTTTAAGAGACTCTGCTTAACGGCCTCAACTGAACCCTGGACATCTGCCTTGATGATGATCTTGAGCTCCTTGAGGTTGCCGGCCTGGATCTGACTGTACAGATCGTCAAGTGACATTCTCTGCTTGGTATCTGCAAGAAGCTTCTCCTTACCCTGTGAGATATATGTCTCTGATATGGTTCTGGCTTCCTTCTCATTTTCAACTGCCATGAATATCTCACCTGCATCTGGAACTGTGTTAAGTCCCTGGATCTGTACAGGTGTTGATGGAAGAGCCTCTGTAACTCTCTCACCTCTTGAATTCGTCATGGCACGGACCTTACCGTGTGATGCTCCTACAGCAATGTAATCTCCAACATGGAGTGTTCCTTTCTGTACAAGCATAGTTGCAACAGGTCCACGTCCCTTGTCAAGCTCTGCCTCGATGACGATACCTCTTGCCTTTCTGTTAGGATTTGCCTTGAGTTCAAGCACATCTGCTGTGAGGAGGATCATCTCAAGGAGATTGTCGATACCTTCCTTAGTATGTGCAGATACAGGACAGAATATTGTTGAACCGCCCCAATCCTCAGGGATGAGTTCATACTCTGTAAGCTCCTGCTTAACTCTCTCTATATTTGCGCTTTCCTTATCGATCTTGTTGATTGCAACTATAATCTCGATTCCAGCAGCCTTTGCATGGTTGATAGCCTCGATTGTCTGTGGCATGACACCATCATCAGCAGCTACAACAAGGATAGCGATATCTGTACTCTGTGCACCACGCATACGCATTGCTGTGAACGCCTCATGTCCAGGAGTATCAAGGAATGTGATAGTCTGGCCATTTACATCGACAACAGATGCACCGATGGCCTGTGTGATTCCACCAGCCTCACCTGATGTAACCTTTGTCTGTCTGATAGCATCAAGGAGTGATGTCTTACCGTGATCAACGTGTCCCATAACGCAGACTACAGGAGGTCTTGAAACCATATCTTTCTCGTCCTCTTCGTCCTCCTTAAGGAGCTCCTCGATCACATCTACCTTCTCCTCTTCCTCAGCTATGCAGTTGTACTCAAGTGCGATCTCTGAAGCCTCGTCAAATGGAAGCTCTGAGTTCACATTGACCATCTTGCCTGCGAGGAACAGCTTCTTGATAAGTGCTGTTACAGGAGTCTTTACCGCATCAGCCAGCTCCTTGAGTGTTACAACCTCAGGAAGTGTGATGGTTCTGATTGCATCCGGATCCTCCTGTGGAGCCTGCTGCTTCTTCTGTGGCTTATTCTTAACATTCTTTGCAAGTCTGCTGATATCAGCCTCGACCTCCTCTGGAGATCTTCTGTTGCCCTTACGTGGCTTGTTCTTGTCTCTGTTGTAGTTGTCTCTGTTCTGGCTCTTTAAGTCCTTGCCTGGCATCTCCTTGGCATCGAAGTCCTTGCGGTCTCTTCTAAATGGTGCTCTCTTCTGAGCAGGGCTGTCATCCTCATCATCCTTGCCAAATGGCATATTGATACGGTTGCTGAAACGGTTTCCACCGTCTCTGTTAAAGCCTCTTCCGCCCTGATTTCTGTCGCCATCTCTGTTAAAACGTCCGCCGCCCTGGTTTCTGTCGCCGCCGTCTCTGCCAAAACGTCCACCGCCCTGGTTTATGTCGCCGCCATCTCTGTTAAAGCGTCCGCCGCCCTGGTTTCTGTCGCCGCCGTCTCTGTTAAAACGTCCGCCGCCCTGGTTTCTGTCGCCGCCGTCTCTGTTAAAGCGTCCGCCGTTCTGGTTTCTGTCGCCGCCGTCACGGTTAAATCTTGGTCTGTCTCCGTTTCTGCTGTCGCCGCCGTCACGGTTAAACCTTGGTCTGTCTCCGTTTCTACCGTCGCCGCCATCACGGTTAAATCTTGGCCTGTCGCCGCCATTTGCATTATTCCTATCACCGCTGAAACGTGCTCTGTCCGCTCCACCAGGTCTGTCATTGTTAAATCTCACTCTGTTTCCGTTGCCGTTATTCATCTTGCCGCCGTTTCTGTCATCCTTTGCAAATCTTACATGGTTTCCAGCACCTGTTCTTGCTGTGTTGTCTTCCCTTGCAGGATTCTGCTTTGGCACCTCTGTCTTTGGCTGCTCTGCCTTTGGTGCTGTCTTTACAGGCTCTGTAACCTTTGCTGCAGGCTTTGGAGTCTCTGCCTTTGGTGCTGACTTGACCGGTTCAGCCTTTGGCGCTGCTTTTACAGGCTCTGCCTTTGGCTGCTCCTGCTTTCCACCAAACTTGGCCTTTATGATACCAACCATAGAATCGTCCAGATTTGACATATGACTCTTGATCTCTATTCCCTTTGCTCCAAGGGTGTCTATTATATCTTTATTTGAAATGTTTAACTGTTTTGATAATTCGTGTACTCTGATTTTTGCCAAATGTTACACCTCCATATTTTCATTTACACTCATGTACTTGATTATCTGATTCCCAAATCCCTCATCCAGTATTGCTATGGATGTTCTCATCTCATTTCCGCTGTACTTTCCAAGTTCATCTTTGGTGCCGTACTCGTAGTAAGGAATCCCATAATAATTACACTTCTGATCGAATAGTTTCTTTGTGTTGTCAGACGCATCCTTCGCAACTATCACGACATATGCGCTCCGACTCTTAACTGCCCGTTCTACTGAGAAATTGCCACTGCAAAGTCTCCTCGCTCTCGCACATAAAGAAATCATCGAGTATATTTTATTGTTCTTCAATATCACGCAGCTCCTTGTCTAATTGTTCGTAAACCTCAGCAGGTATGCTCACTTTGAAAGATCTCTCAAGGGCTTTGCTGCTCACAGCCTTTTTAAGACACTCTGACTTTCTGCAGATGTAAGCGCCTCTTCCACTCTGTTTTCCGGCGGCGTCCACTGTGAATTCTCCGTCACTGCTCCGGACTATTCTGATCAGTTCGCTCTTCGGAATCATCTCCCGGCATCCAAGACATTGCCTCAGAGGTATCTTCTTCGCCATCTCATCACTCCCTATTTCTTTTCATGTGCTCCTGCGTATCCGCAGGGTGATCCAACAACTCAGCAGTATACTCAAAGTGCAAATGATTACTCTGCGTCGTCTATGTTCTCTGTTTCATCTATGTCAACTGAAGCGGCCTCGTCATCTGACTCGTTCACCTCATCATAATATTCCTCGTCACCATATGGATCAAATTCTTCATCAAACTCATTCTCAGGCTGCTCGTCGAAATAACCCATCTCCTCAGCCTTTGAATGGCTCTTTATATCAATCTTATAGCCTGTAAGCTTGGCTGCAAGTCTTGCATTCTGTCCCTTCTTACCGATGGCAAGTGAGAGCTGTGTATCAGGAACAACGACAAATGCGCTCTTCTCATCAAGGTCAACAGACACGTCCTCAACATCTGATGGGCTGAGTGCGTTGTAGATGAACTCTGCAGGATTCTCACTCCATGGAATGATATCTATCTTCTCACCGTTCAGGTCTGCAACAACCGCATTTACTCTGTCACCGTTTATACCGACACATGCACCTACTGCATCAACGTTCTCATCATTTGACCATACAGCGATCTTTGATCTTGAACCAGCCTCTCTGCAGAAGCTCTTGATCTCAACTGTTCCGTCGGCGATCTCTGTTACTTCCTTCTCAAAAAGTCTCTTCACAAGCTCAGGATGTGTTCTTGACACTGTGATCTTTGGTCCTCTGTTTGTCTTCTTGACCTCTGTGATGTAGAGCTTTATCCTGTCGCCTCTCTCATACTTCTCGCCCTCGATCATCTCTGATGGCTTAAGGAGTGCCTCTGTCTTGTCATCAAGGCTTACGTTCACGCTGTCACCGATCTGTCTCTGTACAACACCTGTGACAACATCTCTCTCCTTCATATGGAAATGGTCATATATAGCTGCTCTCTCGTTCTCATTTATAGCCTGGACTATGACGTTTCTCGCACGCTGTGCAGCGATTCTTCCGAAATTCTTTGTTGTGATCTCCACGTTCACTGTATCGCCCAGCTCGTAGTGGCGGCTGATCATCTTGGCTTGCTCAAGTGAGATCTGGCATGCAGGGATCTCAACCTCCTCAACAACCTCCTTTGCAGCATACACATGACACTCACCGGTCTCTCTGTCAAGTGACACTGTTATATTCTCATCCGTATCAAAATCCTTCTTGCAGGCAGTCTTCAGCGATCTCTCTATCGCCTCAAGGAGCACATCCTTGCTTATATTTCTCTCCTTCTCCAATTGGTTTAATGCTTCAATGATCTCTGACACCTTTTTATCCTCCTATTCTAATATACAAATGCAAGTCGTATCATAGAAATATCTTTTCTCGATACCACGATCTCTGTCTCATCTTCAAGCTCTATAGTAACTGTATCGGCATCATAGGCCTTGAGGATTCCCTCAAACTCCTTAGCTCCATTCACCTTGGCAAATGTCTTTATCTCAACAAGCTTGCCAATACTTCTTTTGAAATCATTCTCTTTCTTGAGTGGCCTTGTAAGTCCCGGAGAGCTGACCTCCAATATATAGGCATCGTCTATATAATCATCCTTGTCAAGCAGGTCTCCCAGTGCTCTGTTCACTATCTCACAGTCATTTATCGTGATGCCGCCTTCCTTGTCAGCATACACCCTCAGATAATAATCACTGCCTTCCTTAACGTACTCAACGTCCACAAGTTCCAGGTTGTTGGCCTCTATGATAGGAGTTACCAATTCAACCGTCTTAGCTTCAATATCCGCTCTCTTCGTAATATGACCACCTTTCCTATAACAATAATTAAGAGTGGACCGAAGCCCACTCTCATGCTCATACTATAACAATCGTGATTATTGTATCATAATTATCAGATAATTCAAGTGCAAATATTCACAAATATGCACCTGCATGCCTGTTTTTTATTGTAAAATCACAATAAACGGCACGTGCACATGGCTACTGTGAATTTCTTCTGGCAGCATCCTCACGATAATATTTGTCAAGAACCTTGTTCGCCTTCTTGTCATCAAGGACACATTTGTTGGAAAGTGCCACCTTGACAAGCTCGTCAAGTGCCTCCTCACGGAGTGCAGGACTCTTGATGTTCACATTCGCCAGCTCTGTGTATGCTCCCATCTTTCTTGTGAGCACCTCATACTCCTCAGGTATCATCCTGTCGATCATGTTCCTGATCTGCTTTGATACCGCCTGACTGTTGCCTCCTGTGGTGACTCCCACTACCAGATCGCCTCTGACTATGACTCCCGGGAACAGGAAGCTGCTGAGTTCCTTGTTGTCAGCCACATTCACCATGATTCCCTGATTCTTGCAATAGTTTCCTATCTTGTCGTTGATATCTGCCCTTCTTGTGGCCGCAACCACTATGTCTGCATTCTGCAGGATATCCAGCGCAACGTTGCTCTCATGTACGTTGATACCCTTGATAGCCTTTATCTCGTCACACACCTTAGGCGCTATAACTGCAATCTTCGCTCCAAAATAGAGAAGCGAATTTATCTTTCTGAGTGCAGCCTTACCTCCCCCTACAACTATAACCTTCTTTCCTTCAAGATTGATGTACATTGGAAAGTATGCCATATCCTATCTGTCTCCTTCCGAATATAAATAAATTATCTGCATATATTTTACTGATGTAACTGCCGTGATCCGGTCTGTAATCTGCATTTTTCGGCAGTTACGAATAGAATTATAAATGAGGAATTTGAAAATGGCAATTACAAATAACGTTGGTTCACTAAAAATTCAGATTACGAACAACAATTTCTTTCCTGTCCAGGGCGCATCCGTGTACATAAGCCCGACCGGAATCCCAGATGCCGTATCCGAGGAATTCGTGACAGACGACAACGGGATCGCTATCGACGACCAGCTTCCCGCCCCAAGTCTTGAATACAGCATGGAACCCAGTGACAATCAGCCATATTCTGAATACAACGTTCTCGTAACTGCTCCGGGATACAACGACCGCTTCATCTCAGGCGTACAGATCTTCCCCGGCGAGAACGGAATCCAGAATATCGAGCTGACGCCCGAAGACGGCAGCAATGTAAATCCAACCGTTCTGGATGCACACACACTGTGGGAGCAGTATCCTCCAAAGATCGCCGAGGACATGATAAAACCCGTAACCCCATCCGGCGGCATCGTTCTGAGCCGTGTCGTCATACCTGAGACCATAGTTGTCCACGATGGCTCACCGTCAGACTCCACCGCCTCCGACTACTATGTGCCATACCGGGACTATATCAAGAATGTAGCCTGCAATGAGATATATTCCACCTGGCCTGATGCCGCCATCCGCGCAAATGTTCTGGCGATCCAGTCATTTACACTGAACAGGGTCTACACGGAATGGTACAGGGGAAAGGGATATGATTTCACCATCACCAGCAACACGGCATTTGACCAGAAATGGGTGTACGGTGCCACAATATTCGAGAATGTATCACAGATCGTGGATGAGATGTTCGCTAACTACCTGTCAAAGCCAAATGTATCCCAGCCGCTGTTCACACAGTACTGCGACGGACGGCGCGTGTCCTGCCCTGGCTGGATGACTCAGTGGGGATCAAAATCCTTAGCCGACGATGGTCTGACTGCTATCCAGATACTCAGGTATTATTACGGCGACACCATATACATCAACTCATCCGAGACCATCTCCGGAATACCATCATCCTATCCGGGCTACGATCTGACCATAGGTGCAAGCGGTGACAAGGTCTCACAGCTCCAGCGTCAGCTCGCCCGCATCGCACTGAACTATCCTGCCATCGGCACGGTGACCGTTGATGGCGTCTATGGTCAGGGCACAGCGGATGCCGTAAAGAAATTCCAGCAGGTCTTCAACCTCCCCGCCACAGGAGTCACAGACTATAAGACGTGGTATAAGATCTCACAGATCTATGTGGGCGTCACCAAGATTTCAGAAAATGTGTAACGCCTAACAAAAGGGCCTAACAATGGGGTCAGGCCCCTTTTACATAGATTTTACATTGGATTACAAAAAGAAAAGCTGAAAATCAAAATGATTTTCAGCTCCTAGCAGTTCGTAGGGGAATCGAACCCCTGTTTTCGCCGTGAGAGGGCGACGTCTT
>JAEDGW010000102.1 GCA_016297325.1 Coprococcus sp.
GGCATGATCTTCTGTACTATATATGGTATAAAATAATCAGAAGTCGGAAGATCACCTGTATCAACAAGAGCTCCAGCCCATGTTCCTGCAAGATGCATTCCTATGATCACAAAGCTGCAGGTGAGAACTCCGATCCACATCGCTCTGTGCATGCTCTTCGTGTCCCTAAATCCCATGGCGCGCACAGCGGTCTGGGGAAGCCCCAGCGTTCCAAATCCCACAAGCACCCAATAGCTGAGCAGCCCTCCGGGTGTGTATTTCGAGAAAATGTCATCGTACACTTCCGGAAGATTTGTCTGAAGACCGGCATCTATCGCGGCAAGACCGCCTCCGCTCCTTAAGACAAAGAATATAAACAGAAATGTTCCGATACACATTACTATTCCCTGAATCGTGTCAGTTATGACAACCGCACTGAATCCTCCGATAGCTGTGTACAATATCACGACTGTGCCAAATATCAGAAGCGAAGTCACATGATCCATTCCCGTTATGGATGCTATAAGTGTGGCCCCGCCTGTAAACTGGCTTATCATCTGTGCTATGAAGAAAACTATAAGTCCAAGGCTCGTGATGACCACCAGCGCATCGCTCTTGTATCTCGCCTTGAAGTAACCAACCACAGTCACGGCGCCCGTTCGTCTGGACACTATCGCCAGCTTATTTCCAAGCACGCCGAGCACCAGGAATGTGACCGGAACCTGGATCGCAGCTATCCACGCCTGTGCATATCCATATGTAAGACCCGCTGCACCCGGTCCTGATATAAATGAACTAGCGGAGGTATATGTCGCCATGATCGTCATGGCAAGAACGATTCCGTTCATATTTCTTCCGCCTATGAAATACTTCTTCTCGGATGTGGTGTGCAGATTTTTCTCCGCCCTTTTGCTGTAGACAAAGCTCACCACAATATTGAATAACAGATATCCGAGAAAAACTGATAAGATCAATATCTGATTACTGTTCATCTTCACCCTCACTCTCATCCTCTTCATATTGGAAATCTACAAACACAAACTTAAGCAGCCAGAATACACCGATTATGGCAAGCACCACAGTTCCAAATACTGAGACCACAAACCACGCCGGCATATGGAACACCGTCCACCCAGTGCCATTTAGCAGGAACGCGGTGAGCACATGCCACAAAAAACAGATAAATACCACAAGCAGCGTCGCCCTAATCTCTTTTATGCACTGCCTGTGCTGCTCTTCCTTTGTCAGTTTCATCATAGTAATCTATCCCCTTATATTCCATAAATACATTGAACAATGCTCATTATATCACGCTGATCAGTTTTTTCATAGTTGCCCCGACAGCCACCCAAATCCTGTGAATATACAAACTCTGAATTGTTGCCTACAAAAAAACTGGTGCACAGACGTTTCGTCCATACACCAGTTATTTATAGTTTACTGTATACCAATTTATTTTTACGCTATTTTCTCTTTAACATTTTCCAATTCATATAACGTATCCGGATCAATATCCAGACATTTTGATGTATCCCTCGTTCCTGTCACATCCCATGCCAAAGTTCCATTCAAAATTGTACATGAATTCAAAAAGAAATCTTTATCTCTAAGCGGTTCAAACACTTTCTTATCCAGTAGTGGTTTTGCATCATAACATACAATTTTGCCATCCTCAAAATACACATATACTGTATAATCATCAAATGGAACTACCTGTACTATATCATATATCATGCCAATTCCCCCTCTCTGTATAATATATATTTTTTTAAATCAATGGATTTATTCTGTTTAATGGCAAACCATCCTTCGATAATTCCCAATTCTGCATTAACTCATCTTGATGAATTACGCACCATTCAACCTCCAATTATTATTGATAATATTATACTATATCATTCCAAGGCTGTTCAATAACTATCATGACTATATCAAAAGATAACCTAAGTAGATTTTATCTTTTCTAAAACAGCATGCACACTCCAGCGACCACAGCGCAGATAGGAATGTATATAATAAAGTGCATAACATGCATCTTCATATTGTATCCGAACATATGCGGTCCCACAACTCCCTTGACCTCCGGGTAATAGCGAGGGAAGAAGTTTGAATGACAGAGCAGCACCCAGTCAAAGAAACCTATATCATAAATCTCCATCACATACATGATCACTATGAATCGCGCGAAGAACTTCCAGTAGCCGAAATCATGCCGTACGCCATCCCACACGCTAAGCACGATAGCTCCTATAAACAGCAGAAGTGCAACTACTTCTATACACCATCCAACCGCATGAGCTCCGCGAAATCTCTCTTTTCTGTCTGGGATCACCGCCAGATTCTCCTTCGGTGCTGTGCTCATAAATCTCTTATCCTGCACAAATGCGACCATACCATACAGAAGAAGGAAATAAGCCACCATAACAATTACCGCCGCAACTATCGTCACCAACATCTCTTTTGCCCCCTTAACACTCTTTTGTATTAATTTTTAGGTTAGTTTTCACTAACCATACTAACACATCTATTTCCAAAAGTGAACCTTAGAATGTACCTATTCGTAAACCTTAGCAAATATAAATCTAAAGAAATTACGACAAGAATTTTTCTGCGTAGAATTGAGTTGTCTGACAGTCCATGTAATCTGCATTCCACCACAGTATGACAAACCTTTAAATATATGCAAAAACGCCGGCACATAAGCTTGTTGATATGTCCGTAATATAACAGATATATCACCACCGCAAATGCGCCAGCGCCATGTTTACTCTATATACATTTTAATTCAGATCTTTATACATTGATCTCAGCAGTAACGCCGAGGATATCCTTGTTCTCGTCAAGGATAGGCTGAACGACCTCTGCAAGGAACTCTCTTGTCTGCTCAGGAGCACGTCCAACGAAGTTCTTTGGCTCAAGTATAGCCACGATCTCCTCCTTTGTCATTCCAAAGTCAGGATCTGCTGCGATACGGTCAACAAGATCATTCTCATTTCCATACTTCTTGACCTGCTCACCTGCAAGCATTGAGTACTCTCTGATCTTCTCATGAAGCTCCTGACGGTTGCCGCCACGCTTAACAGCATCCATCATGATATTCTCTGTTGCCATGAATGGAATCTCCTTCATGAAGCACTGGTAGATAACCTTATCATATACCACAAGACCGTCAACAACGTTCAGGTACAGATCAAGGATTCCATCAACTGCGAGGAATGCCTCCGGAACTGAGATACGCTTATTTGCTGAGTCATCAAGTGTTCTCTCAAACCACTGTGTTGCGGCTGTGATAGCAGGATTGAGCGCGTCACACATTACGTAATTTGCAAGTGATGCGATTCTCTCACTTCTCATTGGGTTTCTCTTGTAAGCCATAGCTGATGAACCGATCTGGTTCTTCTCAAATGGCTCCTCTATCTGCTTTAAGTGCTGGAGAAGTCTGATATCATTTGAGAACTTGTGCGCACTCTGTGCGATGCCTGAGAGCACGTTGAGAACTCTTGAGTCGACCTTTCTTGAGTATGTCTGTCCCGATACAGGATAACACTCAGCAAATCCCATCTTCTCAGCGATCTTTCCATCTATCTTTCTTACTGTCTCGTGATCTCCTCCGAAGAGCTCAAGAAAACTTGCCTGTGTTCCTGTTGTTCCCTTTGATCCGAGAAGCTTCTGCTGGCCGATCATGTACTCTATATCTGAGAGGTCAAGGAGCAGCTCCTGCATCCAGAGTGTTGCACGCTTACCTACAGTTGTAGGCTGTGCAGGCTGGAAATGTGTAAATGCAAGAGTTGGGAGATCCTTGTACTGATCTGCGAACTTTGCCAGCTCATTTATAACATTGATGAGTTTCTTTCTGACAAGCTTTAATGCCTCTGTCATAACAATAACATCTGTGTTATCGCCTACATAACAGCTTGTTGCTCCAAGGTGGATTATTCCGGCTGCCTTAGGGCACTGAACACCGTATGCATATACGTGGCTCATTACGTCGTGGCGAACCAGCTTTTCTCTCTCTCTGGCAACATCGTAGTTGATGTCATCAGCGTGAGCCTTGAGCTCCTCAATCTGCTCATCTGTGATTCTTGGATTGCCGTTCTCGTCCTTAAGACCAAGCTCCTTCTCTGTCTCAGCAAGAGCTATCCACAGCTTTCTCCATGTCTTAAACTTCATATCAGGTGAGAAAATATACTGCATTTCCTTACTAGCGTATCTTTCACACAGTGGGCTTTCGTACTTGTCCTTACTCATCTCTTTACCTCTTTCTTCCTGTAGTCTCCCGCATTTGCCATTATACAAATGCTATTTATATCTTATATCGTCACGCACCGGCGTGATGACATGCGCACGCATCAGCATGCTTCCCTATATCTTACCACAAAACTATTATACATAGGTTTCAGATTATTTCCACGCTTTTTTTGCACAAACCAGAAATTCGGAATCGATATCCACATTTTATGCGGATATGATTCCGAATTTTTGACGATTTCTAATTTATGTGTGACTCCGATCCTCTCTTGAAGTCCTCGTGGTCGCCTCTGATGTCCTCTGTAGGTGGTTTCATCGGATACTGACCGCTGAAACATCCGTGGCAGTACTGTCTGCCGCCTGATAGCTCCGGAAGTCTCTCCATCTTCAGGTACGCCAGAGAATCCGCACCTATGATCTTACAGATATCATCTATCGATCTATTGTATGCTATGAGCTGCTCCCTGTCCGGAATATCAGTTCCGAAGTAGCATGGGTACAGGAATGGAGGTGAACTGATCCTTACATGAACCTCTGTCGCTCCTGCCTCTCTGAGCATACCAACTATTCTGTCACTCGTAGTTCCACGAACTATCGAGTCATCTATCATTATGACACGCTTGCCATTTACAGCCTCCTTCAGGACATTCAGCTTGACACGCACGCTGGACTCTCTCTGGCTCTGCTGTGGCTTTATGAATGTTCTTCCCACATATCCGTTCTTGACAAATGCTGTTCCATATGGGATTCCCGACTCAAGTGAGTAACCCATGGCTGCAGCATTTCCCGACTCAGGCACGCCCACTACCACATCAGCGTCGACCGGGCTGTCCTTTGCAAGACATCTTCCGGCCGTGATACGTGAATCGTACACTGGCATTCCGTCTATAACTGAGTCCAGTCTCGCAAAGTATATGTACTCAAATATACATCTTGCATGCTGCTCCTGGCACATGTTCTTGTATGACTGGATTCCGTACTCAGGTGATATGGTAACGACCTCGCCGGGCTCCACATCCCTGATAAATTCAGCACCGATGGTATCGAGCGCACAGCTCTCCGATGCCAGTATGTATGCGTTATCACGCTTTCCTATACAGAGCGGTCTGAATCCAAATGGATCTCTGGCTCCGATGAGTTTTCTAGGACTCATGATAACAAGTGAATATGATCCCCTTACCTTCTTGAGGGCTCTTGTGACAGCCTCCTCAACGGAACCGCACTTAACTCTCTCCCTCGCTATATGGTAAGCTATTACCTCAGAATCTATGGTAGTCTGGAATATAGCTCCCGTGAGTTCCAGCTCACGTCTAAGCTCCGGCGCATTTACCAGATTACCGTTGTGGGCAAGTCCCAGAGTTCCCTTTACATAGTTGAGAACCAATGGCTGTGCATTCTCAATGGTGCTGGCACCGGCTGTTGAATACCTTACATGACCCACACCGATATTTCCCTTGAGCTTGCTCAGTGAATCAGGTGTGTACACCTCGTTCACAAGACCCATGCCCTTTAATGAGCTGACCTTACCCTTAGGTCCGGCAGTGTCCGACACCGCTATACCACAGCTCTCCTGTCCACGGTGCTGCAGGGCAAACAGGCCGTAATATATCGTGTTTGCTACATCATTTCCATCGAAATCATAGATACCGAAGACACCGCACTCCTCGTGCATCTCGTCCTCGTCATAATAATGGGATCTTAAACATTCGTTCATAAATATATGCCTCTCATGTTATATTATTGTAACTGTCCCGAGCTTACAATTCACATCGTACGCCTGGTGACAGTCATATCTTTCGCCACATAAAACTTTATCTTTTTTGTCACAACATGTCAACAGATAAATTCTATCATTTTTAGGCTTATACCCCACTTTTTTCATGCATTTTCACCAACAGCAGTGTATTTCGCAAGTATTTAGCTATTTGAACTTGAGAAAATCCACATATCTTATTTGTCATATTGCAAGCACTGCCTTTCTCCTCTGACATATCTTTGGTTATTCATATGCATATCAGCTTTCCATCTGGTATTAACAAAGAACTACTTCGTTATACAATCGGCGACTTTTATCTTTTTCAAGATTTATTGCATTTTACAATACAAAATTTTCACTTAACGCACAAAAAAAAAGCCAAAAAGATACAATTTTTTGAATGTTTGTATCTTTTTGGCTCATATTTATCTATAAGAGATAAAATTTTATCTTTTCTAGGAATTTTCTCCCAAAAGCGCCAATGTCCGCCAGCAAATATCCAGAGGATTCTCTGAAGATCCTACGGCCTACTTAAAATCCTCAATGATCACCACAAAAGTTCCAGCATACCTCCAAGGAATTCTCTGATAGCCTTCCAGTCTCCATAAACTCCTCAATGATCACCACTAAAGTCCCAGGATACCTCCAGAGAATTCTCTGATAGCCTTCCAGTCTCCATAAACTCCTCTATGATCACCACTAAAGTCCCAGGATACCTCCAAGGAATTCTCTGAAAACCTTCCAGCTCCAACAAAACTCTCAGCAATTACCAAAAGCTCTACTCCACAGTGTATCCCTTCACCTTGATGAGATCCACCATCTTGTATACATACTTCTCGCACAGCTCGTCTGTGGCTGCCTCGACCATGACTCTGATCACTGGCTCTGTACCGCTCTGTCTGAGGAGAAGTCTTCCGTCGTCGCCGAGCTCTGCTGCTATCTCGTCGTTCAGCTTCAGCACGTCAGCGTCGTTCATGACTGCATCCTTGCTTGAAACCTTGACATTCACAAGGAGCTGTGGATATATCGTCAGGCTGTGGAACAGCTCTGAGAGCTTGACCTTACGGCCAAGTATAGTCTCCATGATCATCAGTGAGGTGAGGACACCGTCACCGGTTGTTGCATACTTGGAGAAGATGATATGTCCTGACTGCTCACCACCGATGGAATGTCCGTGCTCCATCATATTCTCAAACACGTACTTGTCGCCGACCGCTGTCTTCTCATAGTTGATGCCCTTCTTGTCAAGTGCTTTGTAAAGTCCAAGGTTGGACATGATAGTTGTGACGATGGTGTTGTTGTTCAGCTCGCCCTTGTCCTTGAGATAACGGCCGCAGACATAGAGGATCTTGTCTCCGTCCACGATCTCGCCCTTGTCATCTACTGCAAGACATCTGTCCGCATCGCCGTCAAATGCAAATCCCACATCAAGTCCCTTCTCCTTGACAAATGCCTGAAGTTTCTCAATGTGTGTTGAACCACAGTCCGTGTTGATATTTGTTCCATTTGGCTCATTGTTGATGACATATGTCTTTGCTCCGAGAGCGTCATACACTGACTTTGCAACCAGATATGATGCACCATTTGCACAGTCAAGCCCGATCCTCATGCCCTTGAAAGGTCTTGTAGGAATCGTGAGCAGATAGCCTATGTATCTGTTTCTTCCCATTGTGTAGTCAGTGGTCTTACCGATATTCTCTCTCTTTGCAAATGGTATCTCTCCGAGCTCACCGTCTATATACTGCTCGATCTCGTTCTCGATGGCTGCCTCAAGCTTGTAGCCCTGGCCGTTGATCACCTTGATTCCATTGTCATAGTATGGGTTGTGGCTGGCTGAGATCATGATACCGCAGTCAAAATCGCCCGTGCGGACAATATAAGATACACTAGGTGTAGGAGTTACATGCATCAGATACACGTCTGCTCCGCTGGCTGTAAGTCCCGCAACCAGTGAATACTCAAACATATAGCTTGAAAGTCTCGTATCCTTTCCGATGACAACGTGTGCCTTTCCATCCTCATGCTGCTTGCCGTAGTAGTAACCAAGGTATCTTCCAACCTTATATGCATGCTCCACGGTGAGGTCTACATTTGCCTCGCCTCTGAATCCGTCAGTTCCAAAATATTTTCCCATTTTAATTAACCTCGATTTCTGATGACCATATTTTCATACTTTCATCTTAATACTTATCGCCCGAATAGATCAGGCCTCGCTCTCCTGCACAACAAGCAGGTCTATAGCGCGCCTGTGAATGTCAATGCTTGTGTTCTTGTACTCTCCGCCAAATTCTCCATCGCAGGTCCATGCGACCGGGTCCTCCGCCTCGAATAATACATCACGGGCTCTGAATGATATCATGCTCTTTTCACTGATATCACCGGTTAAGAGCGCCCTGATAACACGCTCCAGATCCGCAGGGGTCTTCATCTTCCTGATGAGAACGCCCTCAAACAGACCATCGTCAAACTCCACGCCTTTTCTAGTTATACTCTTGAATCCACCTACAGACACGGAATTGGAAACCATTCCGAAGATAAACTCGCCTTCCTGAGTCTCTCCATCTATAGTGACCTTCATCTTATAGCTTGGGATATTTGCAATGCTCTTTATGCCCTGAAGAACATATGCGGCATGCCCCAATATATTCTTCATGTTCTGAGGCGTCGCATAGGATGTATCTGAGAACACACCAAAAGCAGCCACATATACGAAATATTTGTCGTTGAGACTTCCGATATCAATAGAAAACGGTTCTGCCTTGACCACCATCTCAGCAGCCTCCACCGCCGTCATCGGTATCTCCATACTTCTGGCAAAATCATTCGTGGAACCACATGGTATATAACCAAGCGGCACCTTAAGTCCACTTTTCATAAATCCTGCAACCGTATTCCCTAATGTGCCATCACCTCCGGCACATACGATCACATCATAGCCGGCTCCCTCTTCTGCGACAACCCTCTCTGCGTCATCCGCAGATTTCGTAAGATATGTCCTCACGTCATAATCGTTGTTGCAGAACACCTCAAGCACATCCACCAGAGAATTCTTGAGGGTGGTTCTTCCAGCCTTCGGATTCATGATAAAAAGCATCTTTTTCATACCTGTTTAACACAACCTTTCGCCTGTTTTTTATCCATAGGAATATCCTTATCCCCATATTCCCACAGATCGTATCCTATTGCTGATGTGCCTTCTTGTACTCCATATACAGATCATAGCCTTTCTTTCTGAGCTTGCATGATGGGCAGTGTCCGCAGCCCTCGCCCTTTATGCCGTTGTAACATGTGAGTGTCATATCGCGGATCACATCAAGACCGCCCAGCTCATCTGCAAGCTTCCAGGTCTCCATCTTATCTATCCACATCAACGGTGTTATTATATCAAATTCATAGTCCATGGCAAGATTAAGTGTAACATTTAATGATTTGATAAATATATCTCTGCAATCAGGATATCCTGAGAAGTCACTCTGGGATACTCCGGTTATTATATCAGATATTCCCCTCTGTTTGGCAAATATTGCTACAAATGTAAGAAA
>JAEDGW010000017.1 GCA_016297325.1 Coprococcus sp.
CCGCCCGTCATGGCTCCGGAGGCCATTGCCGTATCCGATTGGCTACTGGTACACTGTTGGTATGATACTACAAAACTTGGGCTTTGGCAACCGTCGTTTCTTTTCAGAAAATGCAAAAAGTACACGTTCATTTTAATAAAATGCAAAAATATATAAGGCGCACTCCCCAATTTATGAGAAGCACGCCTTATATCTATTATACGCTTGGGAAATCTCCCTTTTGCATTTATTACATTGTTACCGTCACAAACTTTACAATGAAGAGGATCGCAATACATGTTACTACGATATCCTTCTTTGTGTACTTACCTGTGAAAAGTGAGATAAGTACGTATGTGATAGCTCCAAGACCGATACCATTTGAGATTGAGTAGGTAAGTGGCATCATAAGGAATGTTACGAAAGCAGGAACTGCTGAACGCATGTCATCCATGTCTACCTTTGCAAAGTTCTTAGCCATGAGAACACCTACAAATATAAGTGCAGGAGCTGTTGCACATGATGGAACAACTGTTGCTACAGGGCTGAGGAACAGACATACCGCAAAGCAGATAGCTGTAACTAAACTTGTAAGACCTGTTCTACCACCGGCAGCGATACCTGAAGCTGACTCTACGAATGTAGTACATGTTGAAGTACCAAGAAGAGCACCTGAAACAGTACCGATAGAGTCACACATCATACACTCGTCAAGCTTCATTGGATCACCCTTCTCATCAAGCATATTCGCCTGGGAAGCAGCTCCGTACAATGTTCCGATAGTATCGAACATATCAACAAGACAGAAGCTGACTACAAGCATGATAGCTGAGAACACACCACCGATGTACTCGGCTGAGAATGCATCCTTCCATGCCTGTCCCTGGAATACTCCGAGGAATCCTACTGAACCGAAGTCCTTAAATGACTGTCCGATTGATGAAAAATCAAACTCAGGAGTCTGAAGCATCAGAACGTAGTAAAGAACTGTTGATGCAATGATTCCTATGATGATATTTCCCTTTACGTTGAGTTTTGCAAGAATTGCAATGATTATAAATCCAACAAATGCAACTATAGGAGGTGCTATCTGAGCCATGATCTCCTTAGCTGAACCACCATTTGAAATTACTCCGTGAAAATCGAAGAACTGTACAAATGTGTATGGGTTGTCCTGAATAAGTGAAGCATTCTTCAGTCCGATAAGTGCTATAAACAGACCGATACCTGCAGGTATTGATTTCTTGAGACACTCAGGCATTGCAACCGCAATGTACTTTCTGAGTCCTGTAACTGAAAGGATCAGGAATACAATACCTGATACAAGAACTATTACAAGACCAGCCTGATAACCTCTGATCGCACTTACACCTGCAAATGCTGCTCCAGCTACAAAAATAGTACAGAAGAATGAGTTAAGACCCATTCCACAGGCCTGTGCAAATGGCATATCTGCAAGGAACGCCATCAAAAGTGTACCGACTATAGCAACTAATATAGAAGCTATAAATACGGAATTCCATATTGTGCCGAGCTCTCCTGCCATATCTGGCACTAACTCAGCCAGCCAGCCCTTACTGCCTTCTGCTGCAACCTGATTTGGATTGACCAGAACGATGTACGCCATAGCAAAGAATGTTGTAATACCTGCCATGATCTCAGTCTTAATAGTAGACCCCCGCTCTGAGATTTTGAAGAATTTGTCCATAATGCTCTCCTTTTCTCTTTTTAGTATAATATAAACAAATACTTTCACATTCTATATCATTTCCTCATACCTTTTCAACTAAAATTGTAAAAAATCTTAATTTTTTCTAAATTTTCCCAGAATATGGTTATATTATTCAGAAAATAAAAGCGGCAGCCCCATCTTCCGGGACCACCGCTCTGATTTTTCTGCATTGGATTAAATTATTTTACTTTACAACGCTCTTTACTACACCATTTACAACTCTGTATCTCACCTTTGATACTGTCACAATTCCTGTAGTTTTGTATGAAATTCTTCCATTTCTTACATAGTATCTGACACCTGACTTAGGGCTCTTTACAACTGCTGTAAGATTGCTCTGGAACACGCCCTTCTTCACATAGCACTGGTTGC
Source organism: Coprococcus sp. (assembly GCA_016297325.1). Classification (GTDB taxonomy): domain Bacteria; phylum Bacillota; class Clostridia; order Lachnospirales; family Lachnospiraceae; genus Coprococcus. Next base: position 2,084 of record JAEDGW010000017.1, read on the forward strand.
CTGAAGCCGGGTTCTTCACAAATCCTGTATATGCAGTCTGTATGATTCCATTTTTCACGTAATAGATCTTACCTGTCACACTGCTCTTTGCAAGACCAGTCTTACCAGACATAAACAGGCCCTTGTAGATGTAACACTGCTGTCCATTTTCATTTTTTACAAATCCTGTGTATGCAGTATATATAACACCATTTCTCACATACCATACATTGCCTGACTTGCCGCTCTTTACAAGGCCCTTGTATGCAGCCTGGACAACGCCGTCCTTTACATAGTAGTTGAGCTTGTCCTGCTTTACAAAACCTGTATACTCTGTCTGAAGAACGCCATTCACATAGTAATAAGTAACTCCGTCCTCTGTGATGAGACCGTTTTTAGCCTCGTCCGGATCTGGATCCGGTGTTGGGTCTGGGTCTGGATCTGGTGTCGGTGTGATGTCTGCATCTTTGTAGAGATATGCATCATCCCATGTTCCCCATGCACCGCCTGTGGCTGTAGCTCTCATTCCTACCATAACTTCTGTTGTCTCATTTACAGCAAATCTTATTTCAGGATGCTGCCATACCTTCCAGTCATTTGGAACCGCTGCTGCAGATGCAAGATCTGTGTCGCCAACCTTTGCGTACAACTCATATGTGTCATTTTCACCATTTGCACCACCCTGAAGATATGCGCTGAACACATACTCTCCTGGCTCAAGTGTAATTGTCTGATATACGTCATATGTGAAATCCGAAGCATAGTAATAATGTCCGCAGTATTTTCCGTTTCTGAAATCCTCATTTGTCTTGATCGCAAATCCCTTGCTGCCATCTGCGATCGTCCAGCCCTCGTTACCTGACTCAAATCCAGGATTTACGAGCAGGTTATCCTTTAATATGGATACATTGCACTGAACTTCCACCGTCTCATCATTTAATGTTATCGTACCATTTACAGTGCATGTTCCGGCACCATTATTCTTAACCTTCTCAAGTGCTCCATCCTCCCATGCGATGTCTACACTCTCAGAGTTTCCATCGTTGTAATTTACTGTAGCTGTCTTTGGCAGTGCTACATTCTCAATATCTTTTATCTCTATCTCAACGTCATCAACTGATATTGAAAGTACCTCTCTCTTGGTCTTTGTTCCTGTATGTACATAGGCAAATGTCTTAAGTGACTCAAGTGGATGTCCTGTAAAGTCAAATAATGCCTGGTTGTCAACCGCTGAACCGCCATAGTATACTCCTGCATCCTTGGCATCATACTCTGCTGCATATGAAGAAGCCCAGCCTGAACCGTATTTCTCCCATGCTTCCTTGTTTGCTGCGAGCACATCTGTAGCATTTTCTGCTGAAGAATCATACACATTTACAGGAATCCATGCTGGCTCCCAGTAGAATACACCGATTCCTGAAGAACCTGTATTCTTTACTGCCTTTATAACAGAGCTTATCTCATTTGCCTGGCCCTGTACTGATAAGTCGTATGTTGTACCATCATTTTTGCCTTTTCTGACGGTATTTTCATGTCCGTCTCCATCATCCAATGTGTATGCCCATGATGTCTCTGCAACCATTACAAGCTTGCCATATGTGTCTGCTACATTCTTGAGAACTGATGTGAGGTTATCAAGTGTGCCATGCCATACCGGGTAGTAAGAAGATGCAAATACATCATAATCTACATTATATGTATTGAGGTAGCCCGCAAATCTTGCATAGTTACCCTCTCTCTCTGGATTTGTGAAATGAATGGCAACAAGAATGTTCTTGTCGATATCCCTTACAGCCTTGCTTCCGGCACTGAATATCTTCGCCATATTTGCCCAGCTTGTCTCACCGCAGATTCCATTTGTAGTCTCGTTACCGATCTGTACCATACCCACATCAACGCCTGCTGCAAGAAGTGTCTTGAGGCTTTCTGATGTGTACTGCTCAACTGCTGCTACCTTCTCCTCAAGTGTGAAGCTAGTCCAGGCCTTAGGCACCTGCTGCTTGCCCGGATCAGCCCAGAAATCTGAGTAGTGGAAATCAACAAGGAGCTTGATTCCGGCTGCCGCTGCGTACTGACCTATCTTCTTTGCAGTCTCAATGTCGTTGTTTCCGCCGCCATAGCCATTGTTATCTGAGTCATATGGATCGTTCCACACACGGACACGAACGTAATTTACACCGCAGCTTGCAAGGAACTTGAAATATCCGATATCGTCAAGCTCATTGCCATCAAAATCATAATACTTAACTCCGCTGTTCTTCAGTGATACGTAAGATGATACATCCACGCCCTCGATAAATGACTGCTTCTCTCCATTCAGATCTGTGTATGTAAGATCACTCACGCGATCAACATATATTCCAGCTTCCACAGGCTCAACTGGATCTGAATCATCTTCTGTAAGCTTGTAGAGCTTAACGTTATCTATCTTGCCCCAATATCCCTTGGCAAGACTTCCTGTAAATGAAATGCTGACATCTGTGGTGTCTTCAAGAACAAATTCTTCTGTCTCATTTGTCTTCCATTCATCCCATCCGGTTGTAGCTCCGACAGCCTGGTTCTTATCAGCAACAGACACTGTAAGTCCTGTATCCTGAGCAGCACCCTCGACTTCATACTCAAGCTTGTAGGTTCCTGCCGGAACTGATTCAACAGTCTGTGTAATACTGACAGTAGATGCATCTGTTGCCCACAAGTTCAGATAGTATGTTGAATTTACATTGCTGCTTCCATTTTTTACCAAAAGTTCGGCACCCGAGCCGCCATCTAACGTCCAGTAACTGTCGTCTCCTGTCTCAAAATCACCATTTGCTACCATGAGTGTATCAACCCAGTTCTCCGCAGCCTCCGCCTTTATAAGTGAAGCACCCGATCCGAAGATCTGCCCTATCACCAGCGCTCCTGCGAGAACCGCACAGCCAATCTGCTTTACAATTCTCTGTCTTCTCATATATGCCCTCCTAATAATATGTTGTGGAGCAGACGCATGTAAATGCGCTTTGCGCGGCGTCTGCGTTATCACAAGGAATCCTCCCGCCTTGAGGGCGGGCCCCTCCTTATGATATGTTGTACAACAGTTGCGCAACCGTTTGTTCTTATGTTGATATATTAACATATTCTGTTTCTAGTTACTATGTCGCTTGTGGACAATCTTTCAATCAATTAATTGTGCATATTGTCTATGCTCAAGCGCAACACAGGCGCAATTCATGTGCAACTTTGTGCGCAACTCAATAATATTGTGTTATCTATTCTTAAATATGCACAACGCTTTTTCAACTCCTCCACATAAAAATAAGAGCTCTGTCTGTTGTTATACACACATCTTCAGTGTGTATGCCAACCGGCAGAGCTCTTTTATACCCATATCCTATAGAATAATCTTAAATGTTATATATCCTTTTTCATCGCAGATCGCTGTGATCTTGCCTTTGTGCGCCTCCACTATTGATTTTGCAAGGGATAAACCTATGCCAGAACCTCCAGTCTCTGAATTTCTCGAACTGTCCGGTCTGTAGAAACGTTCAAACAGGATTTTCTGGTCTCCTGCTTCCATTCCATCTGTAAGGTTTCGGAGCTCAAAATATATCTTTCGTCCATCCCGTTTCAGAGTTATGTCTATCCCGGCATCGCTCACAGCATACTTCATGGCGTTGTCAACAAGGATGCTTATGAGCTGTCTTATGGAATTCTCATCTCCTGTATACTTTATATCATCCTGTATATCAGCATTTATCTTCTTGCCCTTCACCTCTGAAAGTGAAGCAAAATGATCCACAACCTCATACGCCACATCCGACAAGTTGAATTCTATCTTCTCCCGGGGTTCCGGATTCTCGTCAAGCCTTGAGAGTGCAACCATCTGATTTGTGAGGGATGTAAGTCTTTTCACCTGATCCCTTGTATTCTTCGTCCACTCACTCTCCCCACTCATCATCTCTATAACCTCTGTATTTGCATCAATTATCGTGAGCGGTGTCTTGATCTCATGGCTGGCATCCGTTATAAACCTCTTCTGTTTCTCATAGCTCTCTGCAACAGGTTTAAATATCTTCTTTGACCAGAAAAGCACAAGCATGAACACCACCAGAAATCCAATAAGCGAAACTCCCACGCTGTATACAAGTGTATTCTTAAATGATTCCAGTTCCTGGCGACAGTCCACAAATATTATGCGGTCTCCATCATCCCCGGATACAACCTTATATCTGTATATATCAACAAATCCACTGTCAGTGTCATCATCAATTATCTGCTGTGCATAGGCCTCCGCCTCAGTCTCGTCAATCGCCGCAATATTATCAAGACTGTACGACACGATTTCCCCATCATTTACAACAACAGAAAAATATCTTGTCTGAAACGGCGTCTCAGGAGAAAATCTTTCATTACTATTCCTGTCCGGTTTGTCCGGAGGCTGTGTATCTCCTGACACTCCACCATCATTTATATCTTTTTCATCCGAGATCATCTGTCCGTCATTCTCATCAAATGGAATTTTCGCAAAATCTTTGCTGTCAAACTTGCCGCCATTTTCCCCAAGCTCCGTCAGCGTCTCATCGGCTCTCGACACCATTCTGGAGTAATTTGCAATATTCAGAATACTCATTATGACAAACAGCACGCCAAATGTGGACGCCATGGCCGCAAATATAAATCGTTTTCTAAGATTTGAGATCACCTTTTATCACCTCTATGTGTAATTTGCACCAAACCTGTATCACCCCTGTCAATAAGCGGCGTCAGGCCTGTATAACTTTTATCAATAATCAGTGTCAAGCCTTTGAAAATTCCAGAACATACCCCTGATTTCTTACCGCTTTTATGGATACATTTGACTTTATCTGTCCAAGCTTCTTTCTCAGATAAGATATGTTGACCCATACCACATTTATCTCTGCGTCGCTGTCATATCCCCATATCTTCTCCATCATGAGTTCTGCAGATATAACAGAATTCTGATTTGCCATAAGCATTTCCATAATCTGATACTCTTTGTTCTGAAGTTTCACCGATCCGCCAGGCCCGGTGAGCTCATAATTCAGGCTGTTCAGCGTGCAGTCGCCGACTTTAAGTTCTGCACTCACCGCATCACTCTTTCTTCTGGTTATCGACCTTATCCTCGCCAGCAGTTCCTTCATCTCAAATGGCTTTGCAAGATAATCATCGGCTCCCAGATCAAGTCCATTTATCTTGTCATCAGTCTCAGCCTTCGCCGTCAGCATGATGACCGGCACATCACAGCCCTCACTTCTGATCTTTGAAAGCACCGTAAAACCGTCCATCTTCGGCATCATCACGTCCAGTATGACTCCATCATACACGCCGGTTACAATGTAGTCATAGGCATCCTGACCATTGTACACAGCATCCACAGAATAATTGTTGTGCTTCAGTATAACCTGAAGCGCACTTGAAAGTGCTTTTTCATCCTCAGCAAGAAGTAATCTCATACCATCATCTCCGTATCTATTTGAATATGATCTATTATACTCACCAAACTTAAATAAAGCTTAAACCCGCAGGACTTCCGATATCGTCTGTATCACTTTGTCTATATCCATAGGCTTTGCCAGATGCGCATTCATCCCCGCATTTACTTACAGCGTCCACAGCAGCCTGGCCATCGTTCACAGTAGTCACTACAGCTCCCTTTTCACGAAGCAGTTCAACCGCGATCTCCCGGTTCAGCTCATTATCCTCCGCCATAAGTATCTTTACACCATCTATGGACGCTGACTCATCACCAAACGCCTCCGATCTGACGCTCTCCTCCGTGGCGATCTCAAACGGCAGAGTCACGACAAATTCAGAGCCGGCTCCCTGCTCACTCTTCACTTCTATCGTTCCGCCCATCTTGTCTATGAGAGACTTTGCGATGGACATCCCAAGACCGCTTCCCTGGTATACACTTCTTGCATCAACCTTCTCCTGTGCAAATGGATCAAACAGATGTTCCAGAAATTCCGAACTCATTCCAATTCCAGTATCAGCTATTCTGCAAGTATACCAGATGATACCATTCTCACACTTACCGGATTCGATCCTGGTTATTATCGATCCGCCCGTTTTATTGTACTTGATCGCATTTCCAAGTATATTCACAAATATCTGTCTCACATGCAGCGGACTTCCATACACATATGGATGTGGAATATTGACTTTACAGTCCTGATGCTCCAGTCTGACCCCTGCATCCTCAGCACGCATCTGGGTAATGGTGAGTATATCGTCTGCCAGCTTTCTTATATCAAACGCCTCATGTGCCAGCTCTACCTTATCCTCCTCCAGCTTACTCATATTGAGTACATCATTTACCAATGACAGAAGGTGATTCGCCGCCAGCTTCTCCTTCTTTCTGTTCTCCTCAAGCATCTCAAGATTGTCCGGATTTGCCTCCGATATATCTATAAGACCTATTATTCCATTTAATGGAGTCCTTATGTCATGCGACATCTTAGAGAGGAATCTGGACTTGGCCGCATTTGCAGCATTTGCCTTCTCAAGAGCCTCTTCCAGCTGGATCCTTCGGCCTTCCATGATCCGTTGGCGTCTCTTCTCCTCTATCAATATAACCGTCAAAAACAGTCCAAATTCCAATATAATGGCAATTATCATGCTGTATGTTCCGCGCTTATTATTGTTGGCCGCAGCCATACATACCGATCCAGGTGCAATGACCAGAAGTTCCAGATCACTGTAAGGAATACCAGCATATGACAAATACATAGTCTCACTGCCATCACTCAATCTGAAAGCAGCATGTCCACTGTCTCCCGAACGAAAGTCCACAGATACGCTATCCCAATCATATCCTTTTTCCATATCCGGAGCCTTCATAGCACCAACATTTCCAAGATCGTCATTCCACTCATCTATGAGAACATCCCCTGTTCCACGTTCAAACAAAAACTATTCTGGAATCCCACTGTGATGAGTTACCTGTAAACATGCCGGCAAACTTTTCAAGATCTATCACCGACGATAGTATTCCTACACATTCTCCATCTATATACATACTCTTCGACAGCATTATTATCTGTGTACTGTCATCCATGATAGCAGTTCTTCTCTCAGATACAGTCATCTCATCAGATACCCTGTCGTCAAATGAATATTTGTCTCCCAGTTCTATTGAAGAGCCGTCTTCCTGGATAACATTTCCATCAGGAAAACATATCTCCCAATGTGAATACGGTACACCCCTGCTGGACGCTTCCATTATCTTCACTATAAGCCCTTTATTCTTCTCATATTCCGGCATAAGGTTGACAAGCAGGCTGGATGCCGACTCTATATGGCTCTGTTCGTTGTTGAGCTCATTTGCGATCATCTGTCCCATCTGCGCCCTGGAATCATCCAATATGCCAAAACACTGTCTGACCGAATTCTTCTGTACATACGACGTGTAACACGCAAGCGTCAGAACTATCGCCACAGTGAGCATGAGCGTAATCTCTATGTATATATATTTCCTGTTAAACAATTTTTCCCGCATATTCTGATCCCTTCAACCTATAAAAATAGGGCTCTGACAGACCAGAACCCCTTAATGCATCTTATGCTATTCTGTCCATATTAAATTTATCTTATATTTCATATAACACGCTTTTACATTATAACACAGGCATACCCATTTTCAAGTATAAGTAAAAAGAACCTGAGATATCCATCGGTCGGATATCCCAGGTTCCTTTATATCATATTAACAATCCAGAATGATCTGAATATTATACGTTCATCTGCTTAGCAACCTCAGCTGCGAAGTCCTCGTTCTTCTTCTCCATTCCCTCGCCAACTTCGAAACGAACAAACTTAGCGATTGAAAGGCTCTTGTTTACTGACTCAAGATACTTAGCAACTGTCTGCTTGCCATCCTCAGCCTTAACATATACCTGGTCAAGAAGGCTGATCTCCTTAACCTGCTTTGAGATACGTCCCTCAACAAGACCGTTGAAGATCTTATCTGCGACTATTGTCTCCTTATCAGCGATAGCAAGCTCTGCAAGCTGTGCCTTAGCCTCCTTTGAAAGGAAGTTGAATAAGAAGTTCATGTTGCTCTTCTTCTCTTCGTAGATAGCTACATCCTCAGCGCTCCATACGCCATCAACAGCCTTTGCAATAAGCTTGTTAAGGATTGGCTTTGGAAGTGTGTCAGGTGCGTTTAATGCGCTGTCTACTGTGATCTCCTTAAGCTTAGCCATAGCGTCTGCTGAGATGTCAGCTCTGCTGATGTACTGTGGATTCATAGCTGCGATCTGCATAGCTACGTTCTTGAGTGCTTCCTTAGCAGCGTCATCGTTTGCGCCAACGCCAGCAACGAGAACACCGATTCTACCATTGCCATGTAAGTAATCAACTACTACATCGCCTGTAACCTTCTCAAATCTACGGAATGATAACTTCTCTCCGATTGTTGCAGTCTTGTCAACAAGCTCTTCCTTAAGACCATTCTCTCCAAGAAGTGCCTCAACATCCTCGCCATCCTTGCCACCAACAAGTGATGAAGCAAGTGCCTGATCAGCTATCTGCTGAACAAATGTCTGGAATACCTCGTTCTTAGCAACGAAATCTGTCTCTGAGTTAACCTCAACAACAACACCTGTTGTATCGTTTACTGCTGCACGGCAGATACCCTCTGCTGCGATTCTGCTTGCCTTCTTCTCAGCCTTAACTGCACCACTCTTACGAAGTACATCTACTGCTGCTTCCATATTACCATCAGTCTCTGCAAGTGCCTTCTTGCAATCCATCATACCGGCACCTGTGAGCTCTCTTAACTCTTTAACCTGAGCTGCTGTGATTGCCATCTTATTTTACCTCCAAATTTGAAAATTGACACATCATAATAATGATCATGTCGTTTTATTTAAGCTTTTCAGCCTGTATATGTCTCTTTAAAAGTCACGGGATAATACTTTTTATTATATTACCCCGTTACCTTTTATAATCATTTATTACTTATAATCAATGATGATCAAATATCAACTACAGATTACTCCTCTGTAGCCTCCTCAGCCTCTGCCTCATCTGCTGAATCAGCGTCAACGCCCTGCTTAGCCTCGATAACAGCGTCTGCCATCTTTGAAACGATAAGCTTTACAGCTCTGATAGCATCGTCGTTACCAGGAATTACATAATCAAGCTCCTCTGGATCACAGTTTGTATCAGCGATACCAACAAGCTTAATTCCAAGTGACTGAGCCTCCTGGATACAGATTCTCTCCTTCTTAGGATCAACAACGAAGATCATGTCTGGGATTCTCTTCATGTTCTTGATACCGCCAAGGTTCTTCTCAAGTTTCTCCATCTCCTTCTTGATCTGGATAACTTCCTTCTTAGGGAGAACGTCAAATGTTCCGTCCTGCTCCATCTCCTCGTACTTCTTAAGAGTAGCGATTCTTGTCTGGATTGTCTTGAAGTTTGTAAGCATTCCTCCAAGCCATCTCTCATTTACATAGTACATACCGCAACGCTCTGCCTCGCTCTTGATTGAGTCCTGAGCCTGCTTCTTTGTACCAACGAAAAGGATTGTTCCGCCGTTTGCAACACAATCTCCGATTGCATTGTAAGCATCGTCAACCATTCCTACTGACTTCTGAAGATCGATGATGTAGATACCATTACGCTCTGTGTAGATGTATGGCTTCATCTTAGGGTTCCATCTTCTTGTCTGGTGTCCGAAATGTACACCTGCCTCTAATAACTGCTTCATTGAAATAACGCTCATTTTTTCTACCTCCATGGTTAAAATCTTCTGCCGGTATCAACTCTTTGGACCACCCGAGCTCAGGCACCACGCCAACTATCAACCAGCATGTATATTTGTTTACGTGCACTCACGCAATCGACATTGTAACACAAAAAAAAAGTGCATTCAAGCACTTTTTTTCTGTATTTATACTTATTTTTTTGTTTCTTTTTATGCATTTCTCATCTTCACGCTCTTGACGATGTAAGAAACGCTGGCAATCGCAAATAGCAGGTAGCCAATTCCAAGTTCGCCCCAGAATAAAGATTCTTTTCCCGCATCCTTCAGGATCGCAAACATACTTTTATAACAGTCAGAGAATGATACATCGCCAAATAAATATTTGTATTCCTTAAACTCCTCATATAACTGCATGCTTATACATATTCTCTCACTTATATAGATCATTCCGATACAGATCACAACACTTATGATTATGCCCTTAAGATCAAGACTTCCGCCAAGTTTCTCGTAACCAAACATAGCACATACTATCATGATCGCTCCTGCAATTCCTGCAATATAGCCAAGCTTGTATATGCCGACCCACAGTGCAACTCCCACAAGAGATCCAAGCAGAGCTCCTATGATTCCAGTCACCACATTTGAGCCAACCTTTACTTTTGGCGCACCGCTCATCATCTGTCCGTAATTCATTCTGGCGTCAACATCTGCAGCCATATCATAAGGCTGGCCGCCATAATTATTCATCGTGTCAGCGGTGTTCATTGAATATGTTCCCTGGCTGGATGTGTTCAGGGAATAAGGGCTCTGATAAGCCGGGTCATCCGATCCGGATGCATACATACTATCCTGCTGCATCTGGCCATTTAAGTTATATCCATAATTTGGATCATAACCGCTGTACTACTTCCCCTCATCAAAGTTTGTCATCTGATCATCTTTCATCTTGTGTTCCCCTTTCCGTTGAACATCAGCCCAACTTAAAACTCCCTATTTGACAACTCCCCTATTGTCTTTCAGTATACAATACCATTTATTTTACTGTCTACTGGTGTCCCAGCAGTATCCATACTATACCACCGTTAGTCTCATTTCCTGTAAATGTATACGTTCCTGATACAAGACTCTGTGAATATCCTGATCTGAGCAGCCAGTCGTAATACTCATCTGCATCTCTGAGGCCTATCTGCTCAAGAAGCTGGCATATCTCATATGCAGACATACCATCAACTACAGTGATCTGTCCGCCGCCGTTGTCATACTTTATGGCACTTGGCTTTTGTGCCTCGGTTGTCGCACCTGAACCACCATTTGTTGTATCACCTGATGACTGCTGTGAATTCTTATCCTCTGTGTATCCATTATCCTTTGATGAAGGAACCTTCTGTGTATTGTCGCTCATGCTGCCATCCGATGTACTGCTGCCGTCTGCCTTGCCGCCATTTGACGTGCTGCCATCTGACTTGCCACTTCCGTCTGATGTACTGCTGCCATCTGCTTTGCCACCAGACGTACTGCTGCTATCCGATGAACCGCTTCCATTTGATGTTCCACTGCCATCCGACTTGCTGCTTCCGTCTGACTTACCTCCATTTGACGTGCTGCCATCTGATGTGCCGGCATTGCCATCTGCGGTTTCGCCTTTTGAAGCATTGCTTCCATCTGAATATACATCGCCTTTTCCGTTTACATCTGAAGTATCTGCCGATGCCGTCTTATCTGTGGTTTTGCTGTCGTCTTTTGCCTTCTCAGTTGTAGCTTTATCGTCCTTTGCTTTCTCCGTTGTCTTAGAGTCAGCCGTTGTACCCTTTGTATCTTTATCACTGTCAGATGTCTGGCTCTCTGTATCTTTATCCTGCTGGCTCACAACCGCTGTTTTCCCCTGATCTGAATCAGATTTACCTGCATTATCAAAATTGAACGCAACAGTCATTGTGAGTGCACCGACAACCAGTCCTGTGCCCAGACCTCTGAAAAAACTCTTCTTATACATAGTCTACCTCCCTGACCGCCTTACTGCTTGCCAGTCTCATTGATCTTGTCTATCATAACCTTTGCCTCGCCAACACCTATTCCAAGTTTGTTTGCGATCTCCATGATGCTGAGTCCCTTTTTATGCATATCTGCAACCTGTGACTCAACGTCATTTCCCTCATCCCATATATCTACGACCTTGTTCTGGGATGACTTTTTTCTCTTTTTCTTTCTTGATCTGCCATTGTTCTTAGGTGCTGCCGGCACTCCTTTTTCTGCTATTGCAGCTGCGGCCTTCTCTGGATTCTCGGCTTCAACCACGGTAAATGCGCTGTCGGTTACTGCCGTATCTTCAACGCTCACAACGCTGTCAGCCTTCTCTACCTGCTGCGCATCTGACTGTCCGTTATCAGCTTCGCTGCTTTCTGCTTCACTGTTTACTGCAGCTGCAGCTCCGTCCTTGGCACTTTCGGATACACCGCTGTTCTCATCGGCAGCTTCACCTTTATCATTCTGAGCACCTTCAACTATATTCTGCTCAGGCTCAGTGCCCAGCTCTTCCTCAGTGCTATTTTCTGCTGCAACATTCTTGTCTGATACAGCACTCATATCTGCCTCATCATCGCTGCCTGATCTTTCCGCCTCAGTAGTCTCCTTTGCTGGCTCATCATATGTGACAGGGGCCTTCTCGCTGGTATCCTCAGGATCATAAGCCTCATAAGCTTCTGTAAGACTCTTGTTTATGTAGTCTATCATCTGCTTCTTGGCCTTCTCTGAAAGCTGTGACTCACATGCCTCGATCTCTGCCTGCATCTTCTTCTTTGCAGCCTCTATGCCCTCTTCATATGCCTTTACTGCAGCGTCAATTTTCTGCTGTGTCTCAGTCTGCATATTCTGATTTGACTGGAGTGTATCATTTCTGAGCTGCTCCATATCCTTCTTTGTGTTCTGAACAAGCTCATCAAGCTCCTTCTTTGACTTTGATCTCAGCTCTTCAAGTTCCTTTTTAGATGAACTCTTAACCTCATCAAGTCCCTTCTTCATATCAGACTTAACTTCGTCGCCCTTTTTCTTGAGTTCATTCTTCTTCTGCTCCACAAGGCTGTTACAATACTGATCGAGCTGCTTCTCGAGATTCTCCTTACTCTCTGTGAGAACACTGCCCTCTGTATCTTCCTTCTTGCCATCTGTGAGGAAAAAGCTGATTATAACTATCGCCACACCTACTATCAATGTCACTATTGCCGGTATCATATCTCTGTCTCCTTTTCTTTTATTCTTTTCAGGCTTCCTTCAGTTCATCAAATACGACATCATTCAGAACCTTTATGTATGTTCCCTTCATGCCTGATGACCTGGCTTCTATCACACCTGCACTCTCAAACTTCCTGAGTGCGTTGACTATCACTGATCTGGTTATGCCAACCCTGTCTGCCACCTTGCTTGCAACAAGTATCCCCTCTTCTCCGTCAAGTTCTGAGAAGATATGCTTGATCGCCTGCAGCTCTGAAAATGACAGCGTGCTTATCGCCGATCTGACTATCTCTATCTTGCGGTTCTCCTCTGCGTTCTCCTCGTTGAGCGCTCTCATCATCTCAAGCCCAACAACTGTTGTTCCGTACTCTCCCAGGATAATATCATCTATATCATATTCCAGTTCCAGACGGTACAGGAAAAGTGTTCCAAGACGCTCCCCTGCAATATCTATAGGAAGAAGCAGCCCATGATATTTGTCTATATTCGGTCCGTCAAATCCCAGCGTGGTGAGTTTTACATTCTCCTTTGTCGAAAGCACAAGGAGTAGTCTCTCATTCAACATTGAATCGATAAGACTTCCAACCTTGCCCTCTATCAGTTCATGTATCTCTGGTATGTCATCCCTGTTCTTAAGTCCCAGGATCTTCCCCTTCTTGCTGATAACCATGGCATTTGATGCCAGGATATCACTGAGCACATCGCATATATCGTTGAAAACGACCTTATGCGAATTGTTATTGTGCAATAACTTGTTTATTTTTCGGGTTTTATCTAATAATTGTACACTCATATCCAATCCTCCGAATTTTAATGTTGTAAAAAGTATCTTTTGCACGAAATTTTATGACTATTTGGGATTTTACCACAATGAAAAAGTTATAACAAGACTATTTTATGTAAAGTTGTCTAATTATGTCATATTTAAGAATTCGTTGATTTTCCTTGCTTTTTCGCATACAACATCTTGTGGTTTAAGATATTTGAGACACAATTCAGAAACTTATGACAACTTGTCTGCAACTTGAATTATTGCACAATTTGGCAAAATAACAGACAAAACCGGTCATATACAACAAATATTGTATACCGGCCGGTTTATATATGTTCTGTCATTGACAGATTTCACTATATGATATTTTATTCTTACTTATTCTCAGCCTCAGCAGCCTTGTTGTTGCATGTATAACCGCACTCCTGATTTGAACATACAAGTTTGTTTCCTTTGACAACCATGTACTCCCCACACTCAGGACACTTCTCGTTGCTAGGCATTGCCCATGACATGAAGTCGCACTCCGGAGCATTTATACATCCATAATATCTTCTGCCCTTTCTTGTGGCCTTTATGACTACATCACCGCCACACTTCGGACACGCCACTCCTATCTTCTCATAGAACGGCTTGGTGTTCCTGCACTCAGGAAATCCCGGACATGCAAGGAATTTGCCGTGTGGGCCATATTTGACAACCATGTTGCGGCCGCACACATCACACACCTCATCTGTGACTTCGTCCTCTATCTTTATGGACTCAAGTTCAGCCTCCGCCTTCTTTACAGCCTCATCAAGGTCAGGATAAAAGTTTCTTACAACAACTTTCCAGTCAACTGTACCCTCACCGATATTGTCGAGAAGAGACTCCATATTGGCAGTGAAGTTGACATCTATGATAACCGGGAACGCCTGCTCCATGCTCTGGTTCACGGCCTCTCCAAGTGCTGTGACATAGAGTTTCTTCTGCTCCTTAGTGATATATCTTCTTGCAAGGATCGTCGAAATAGTTGGAGCATAGGTACTTGGTCTTCCTATTCCCAGTTCCTCAAGAGTCTTTACGAGGAGAGCCTCTGTATATCTTGCCGGCGGCTGGGTGAAATGCTGCTTCTCATCGAGACTGTCGAGGTTCAGCACATCGCCTTCCTTGAGATTGTTTATTCCCGCAACGCTCTCGCCTCTGTCATTGTCGAGGTTGTAAACTGCCAGAAATCCCTCAAATGTGATTTTTGAAGCTGATGTCTGGAACACAGCATCGCCGCAGTGTACTTTCACATTCTTCACAGAATAGACAGCTCCCGCCATCTGGCTTGCAAGGAATCTGTTATATATGAGCTGATACAGTCTGAACTGATCCCTTGACAACTGTTCCTTGACCATAACAGGTGACAGTGTCACATCAGTAGGCCTTATAGCCTCATGTGCATCCTGTATCTTCTTGTCCGTTCTGGCTCTTCCGTTTGAATCACCTACGAAATCAGCACCGTAGTTCTCTGTTATATATTTGTCTGCTGCCGCAACAGCCTCCTCAGATATTCTTGTCGAGTCAGTTCTCAGATAAGTGATAAGACCGATTGTTCCACGTCCCTTTATATCAACGCCCTCATACAACTGCTGGGCTATCCTCATGGTCTTTGAAGTAGCAAAATTCAGCTTTGAAGACGCCTCCTGCTGCATGGTACTCGTTGTAAATGGAAGTGGAGCTTTTTTGTTCCTCTCACTCTCCTTGATCGACTTAACTACATACTCGCCATCTGCAAGTTCTGCAAGAATGCCATCAAGTGCAGTTCTGCCTGATATCTCTTCTTTGTTTTTTCCATCTCCTGTGAACTTGAATGTGATCGGTTTCTTGAGCTTTCCTGTACACAGATTAGCATCAAGTGTCCAATACTCCTGAGGTATGAAATCGTTTATCTCACGCTCTCTGTCACATACAAGCTTAAGTGCAACAGACTGGACCCTTCCTGCTGAAAGTCCCCTCTTTATCTTTGCCCAGAGCACAGGGCTTATCTTGTATCCAACAAGTCTGTCAAGCACACGTCTCGCCTGCTGTGCATCGACAAGATTCATATCTATATCACGCGCCTGCTTTATGGAATTCTTTACAGCGTTCTTTGTTATCTCATTGAATGTGATTCGCTTATAATCCTTATCCTCCAGCTTCAGTGCCTTCATAAGATGATAGGATATCGCCTCTCCCTCACGATCGGGGTCAGTTGCGAGATATATCTTATCAGCTTTCTTTACAGCCTTTCTGAGCGCTGCCAGAATATCTCCTTTTCCCCTTATTGTAATATATTTTGGCTCGAAATCATTATCTACATCTATTCCCATCTGACTCTTAGGCAGATCCCTCACATGCCCGTTTGAAGCTATAACCTCATAATTAGAGCCCAAAAATTTTTTGATTGTCTTGGCCTTCGCAGGCGACTCCACAATAACAAGATTTTTTGCCATAGATACATATCCTTTCTGTAGTTTTAATTGCACATATGTAAACCTGTTCACCCGGAATCACCTGACATCCCCATATCACTCAGGCCCGGATGTAATAGTTTCTCATGAGCTGTTTTACCAGCCCCATCTGTTCAAGATCATACAGTATCTGAGTCACCTCAGATACCGAAATTCCCGCTTCCACGCAGATATCATCCACATGCCGGGATTCCAAACGTACACAACTATACACTTTTTTCTGAATGGGCGCAAGTAAATTTTTATTAAAGTCAGATTCTGCCAGTCCGCAGATATGCGGTTTATCATCTGTATTTTCCCTGCACACAGCCTCTTTTATACCCAGTGATTCCAATATATCGCCGGCATTCACCACGCACTCTGCCCCCATCCTTATCAGGTTGTTGCAACCTGCGCTTCCGGGATCTGTCACTCTCCCGGGAACAACATATACATCACGCCCCTGCTCAAGTGCCTGATCTGCAGTTATGAGAGAACCGCTCTTTTCCCTCGCCTCAACCACCAGGACTCCATCCGCAAGTCCGCTTATTATTCTATTCCTATATGGAAATCTGAAAGCGTCCGGCTTCACATCCAGACCGCTCTCTGACAATACCACGCCTTTCCCGGAGCATATATCATGATAAATATCATAATTCTCCTTTGGGTATACAACATTTATGCCGCAGCCGAGCACAGCCACGGTTCTTCCTCCCGCTTTCAGCGCAGCCCTGTGGGCCATGCCATCTATTCCGAGCGCCATCCCGCTCACTATCGCAACTCCCGCACGTGCCATGTCTGACGCAAACCTGTCAGCCATTGTCCGCCCATACACAGACGCCTTCCTTGCGCCTACAACAGCCACCGAACTCTCCATACACCTCAGCATATCCACGTCACCTCTGGCAAACAGTACCAACGGCGGATCTGGTATGTCGTACAATCTTCCCGGATATGCCGGATGCCCTGGATATATGTATTCCACTCCGGACTTCATAAGTTTCTCCCTATAACCCAGAACGATATCTTCATCCCTGTATTCAAGGATCGCCTCCGCCTGTCTGTCTGTGAGGTCCGCCTTAAGCTGCGCCTCCGGCACTTCCCACAGTTTTCCCAGACCTCCATAATGCATGACTATGTTCATCTTAACTGTATTTGTCATGCGGCTTATCATTCCATACCACAGATATAAAAGTTCATCACTCATCCTACAGCCCTCCCTGTGCGTCAGTGTTGCGGTAAAATACCGCCTCCTTAAGGTGTCTCTCAAGCACATCTTCCTCACCATCAAGATCTGCTATGGTTCTCGCTATCTTCAATACCCTGAAGCTTCCTCTGGCCGTCATGTCCATGTGAGCAAAACTGTATTCCATAAACTCACGTTCATTTTTCCCAAGAGGAATATACTTTTCACAAAGTCTCGTATCAAGCTGTGAGTTGAACGATATCTTCTCATCCTGATATCTCCGCTTCTGGGCATTCTGTGCCGCAAACACATGAGCCCTCATCTCCGCCGAGCCAAGCCCCCGTCTTTCGGAAAAAAGTTCCCGGTATTCAACCTTCCTAACCTCTACATTTATATCTATCCTGTCAAGCAATGGCTTACTTATTCTGGAATTATAATTCTGTATCTGTCTGGCAGTGCAGGTGCATTTCGTCATGTCGGGATAACAGCCGCAAGGGCATGGATTTCTCGCTGCGACAAGCATGAAATCTGCGGGAAATCTGAATATCCCTTCAAGTCTTGATATCGTCACCTCTCCATCCTCCAGCGGCTGCCTCATCACCTCCAGTACATTCCTGTTGAATTCAGGAAGTTCATCGAGAAAAAGTACACCTCCGTGGGCAAGACTGATCTCACCGGGTCTTGGAAAAGCGCCGCCCCCTGATAGTGCATGCATTGATATGGTGTGATGCGGTGCGCGATACGGCCGTCTGACCACAATAGACTGGTTCTCACCCATAAGTCCTGCAACGCTGTATATCTTCGTGATATCTATACTCTCATCGACACTCAGAACGGGAAGTATAGTCGGAATACGTCTGGCTATCATGGATTTGCCCGCACCGGCAGGCCCTGTCATAAGAATGTTGTGCATTCCCGCCGCTGCAATCTCAATCCCTCTTTTCAGGCTCTCATGTCCCATGACCTCTGAGAAATCACAGCCGTAATCCGCATCCTCCCCCGCCAGAAGGTGGTCTACATCAACATATTCAGGTTCGATCACCTGTATTCCACTCAGATAATCCACAAGTTCCTGCAGATTGCTGACCGGGATGACTGTAGTCCCGGATATGACCGCAGCCTCCTTTGCATTTGCCGCAGGGACTATACACCGTCTGACTCCACATTCAAATGCGCAGTGAACTATGGGCAGGACTCCCCTTACGGGATTCACCCGGCCATCAAGGCCCAGTTCGCCCAGTATAAGAATATTGTCTATTTTGTCTGTTGGAATGACTCCCATGGATGCCAGCACTCCTGCTGCAATGGGAAGATCGAAGGCAGTGCCTTCCTTTCTGATGTCTGCCGGAGATAAATTGATAGTTATCTTCTTCGGGGGCAGACCAAATCCCGAATTCCTAAGGGCAGTCCTGACTCTGTCGCCAGCTTCCCTCACACTTGACGAGAGCAGCCCTACCATATTAAGCATAGGAAGGCCGTCATTGATATCCGTCTCCACTGATATCAATTTCCCCTCAACACCGTGGACAAGTCCACTTATTATTCTGCTGTACATATATCGTGCTCCTTTCTGCTTTTGCAAGCAGCCTCTCCATGAGCACATATCACAATAAAAAAAGGATACCCTATCCCCAGGCATAAGTCAAACGACATTTTGTATACCTGAGGATCGATATCCTTTCATCTTATATATTACTCTGCATTCCTGCTTCTCTTCTTTTTTATACCGGTTCTGAGCCTTCGTGATGCCAGTCTTATGAGTACAAACGATGCGCACAGATTCACGCACACACATATGATATCAAGGTGTCCTACTATGAAATCCGAATATTTGCCGTATCCTGTCATGCCACTCAGCAGTCCCATATCTCCCGTCATCGTTGAATATGTTTCCCATATCCATATCACAGGATTTAAAGCAAAAAATACAGCCTTTCCCGTCATATAAAACTCATACCCAGCCTGGCCGGAAGTCGAGTTATACATCATGGACTCAAATACATTTCCAAGGGCATAGGTTATCAGTACCACCGCCGCAAAAGTTACTATCGTCGACACAGCCGCAGACACCGAAGTCCTCTTCACACATGAGAAGAATACTCCTATACTGCCTATATATATGTCAATAAAAAATATCATCACAACGTATTTGAACAGAGCACTCCACTGAAGGCCTCCCACGACAAATGACACCGCAAGAAACGGGAGTGTCGCGATCACATACATAAGAGTCGTCACCATGGCCGAGAGCAGCTTGCCTGCCACTATCGAAAATGGTTTTACCGGGGTGGTCAGCATGATATCAAGAGTCTGTCTCTCACGTTCACCTGATATGGATGTGGATGTGATGATCGGCATGATAAGGCCGATTATACCTATCTCGCTCAGGGCAAGCACAGGAAACATCCCTGCAATATTTGCATAGTAAGTCTGATACTGTTCACCCCTGTTTATCAGAAATATCATGATAACTATTAAGGCAAACAGGACATTTATGAGTGTTATGGTCACTGCCATCTTGGCGTTTCGGGAATTTACCAGAATATCCTTTTTAAGTATAGGATTAACGGACATTTTTCCAGTCATGGCTGCCACCTCCTGTTATCTCTAAAAACAGCGATTCCAGATCTCCTCTGTCTCTGTAGAACTGGTGTATATGGACTCCGTTGTCCACCAGACTCCGCAAAAGCTCCGAGTCACGCTCTCTGCTGCCGGTGTAATATACCAATATCTCATCATCCCTGATCACTATGCGATCCACGTCAAATCTCTCTTTGATGATAACCGATATACGATCAATAGATGCCTCCGCATTCATACCAAGCATATATCCTTTTATGCGAACAGGTGACACGGCATCACTGTGATCAAGAATGTCGTCAACATTGCCGCTCGCCACTACCCTGCCATGATCCAGCACACCTATACTGTCACACATCTCGGACAGCTCAGGAAGTATATGCGAACTTATCATGATGGTCTTCCCCATGGATGCCAGCCTTTTAAGCAGATCCCTCATCTCAACTCTTGACCTCGGATCAAGACCGGAATTCGGTTCATCAAGTATCAGAAGCTCTGGGTCATGTATGAGCGCCCGGGCTACACACAATCTCTGCTTCATACCTCTAGACAGACTGTCAACATAAGCTTCTTGTTTGTCCTGAAGGTTGACCAGCTCAAGAAGTCTCTCCGAAGCAGCCTGAATGTCAGATCTTCTCATACCGTACATGGAACCGTAAAACTCCATATATTCCATAACCCTGAGATTGTCATACACCCCAAAAAAGTCCGGCACATATCCTATAAGACGCTTCACCTCTGCAGGACGTCTCAGTACGTCCACGCCAGCTATGGTCACATTTCCTGATGTCGCCTTTATAAGACCACACATGATCCTCATGGTGGTAGTCTTACCCGCTCCATTCGGTCCTACAAATCCAAATATGTCCCCCTTATTGATATGAAGGTTCACATGATCCAGTGCCAGAAATCTGCCGTATCTCTTAGTCAGTTCTTCTATTTCCACCATTGTCCGGCACACCTCCTCTGGCTGTTATCTCAGGAAGATAACTGTCGTAATAATATTCTCCCTGCTGTGGCGCAATAAATCTGAATGTTATGCTGCCATATGTCAGATATTTGCCCAGTTCTCTGCCTTTTAAGACTGTATCTCCATTTGAAAATACAACATCATAATCACCGGTCTCATTGTTCAGAGCCTTTACAACGACTCTTGATCTTCCACTCCGGTTCTCCAGGCAGTTCAACTCACTGATATCATCACCGCTTCCGAATCTGACTGTTATATCAACCTCATCAGCATACAACATAAGATCATCTGAATCATAGTCAGACTGACTGTACCTGTGATCAGCCATATCATAGATACTGTTGTAATACACGCCATCCACATCCGCATATTCCTCTGCGCCCAGACTATACACAGTATATGTGCCGTAATTCTCCATACTGTCACCGAAAGTTTCTGTCTCACGCTCTATACTTCCCCAGACAGCCAGTTTACCCTCATGCGAATTATCCACATTGTACATACCAAGCACATATTCCATATAACTGTTTCTCGACAAAAGTGACGCTATATCCTCATTGTCATCGTAGTCCTTACCATATCTGGATTGATAATATACACTCATGGAGTCATAATAGTAACCCCTGTTAAGTCTCATGTTGTCCGGCTTCTCAATGGAGATTGATTCTCCGGGTGCAAGTTCATCCACACAATAATAATATGCGCCACCCACAACCACCAGATTGCTTATATTGTAATCCGTATTGTTCGTGACAGTTCCCTCAAATCCATCGGTATATAATGTAATATCACTGTCTATCTTTCCTATGTCATTTACCGATTCACCTGACGTGCTGATATCCACGCTCTCAAATGGCTTTGTGCAGCGGTATTTTATGTCCGTGCCGTCATCAGTCATCAGCTTCTCCAGTTTGAATTCTTCAGATGATGATATGCTGTTAAAATCAGAATTCACTCCGTCCACATGAACATCTGAAAAGCGGTTATCAATATGAAGATCTGACTCTCCGGCCTTTGCACCGATTATATACGAATATATATTCTCCCGTTTGACATCGCCGCTTATATCCGCAGCCACAAATGAGAGATTCACAGGTTCAGTAACCCTGTATCTGAGACTTGCAATATATATCGCAAATGTTCCAAGGATGGCAAGTGCCGGCACACATACCCATATAAGTTCCTGTCTCTTCCTGCGCTTCAGCACAATATAGACGACCGGGCCGCTGAGCAGAGTATACACGACTAAAACCATCACTATCAGAACTGCTGACGGCTTCTCCTTCTCATTCACACCAACCGCAGTGTCAAATCCATATGAGCTGTCTGCATCATAATAATTTCTGAGCACATTGTCACAGACTGTGGCCGTAAGCCCTTCTTCAAATATCCTTTCCGCAACAGCTTTTTGTTCCTTCTCATCCGCTGTCAGTGGTGCTCCCAGAGAGTACGGCACAACCACCGCTCTTCCTTTGCCGATATTCTTTATATATATCGGAGCAGGATCACTTATCCCTGCCACCGCACTGCCACCGTTCATCTCAAACTGTGTCACGTCTAACGCTTTCTGATTTGCTATAACCTGGCCTGCTTTGTCACAAAATGACACATCTGCCGATCCGTTTCCAACAGCTGCGCAGCCAACTACCCCGTCCTCAAATCTGCGAAGAACCTTCTCTCCATTTTCACCGAGGGATAGAATTAATGTTCCACCATCATACATCCATGACATCATAGCACTGTACTGATCATCAGACAGCTTTGACGTATCATAGTTATCGATCAGGATGTATTCAAGCGCGTCGAGTCCGAGCTCAGAACCAGGCATATCTGCCTCCGTAACACTTATCCGGTCCACATCCACCGTGTCTGAGTAACAGTCAAGCTGAAGGTCATTGATATACTTAAGGTCATCAGAGCTGTCGCTCATCACCGCTGTCATGATAGTCATATCATCATTCGCAATACTGAGCATGTCATTCTCAGAATATACCACTTCACCTGACTCATCAGTGAGTTCGACCTTGACCCTGCCTGCACCGAGATTGTCGACACAAAACTCCAGCTTCACCTCATCGCCCGCAGCCATAGAGACTTTGCGGGATGACTTTATAGACTGCGTTGGATACATATCCGTATCTACAGGGCTCACCGACACCGTACCATCAAAATCCTCTTCACATGAAATCGTAAGTCTGATAACACTGCCTTTTTCGTACACAGCATATCCGTCTATACCATACTCGAAATCCACTTTGAAATCAGGATTCTTATCCACAATATTCTGTTCTCCCCTGCCATAGGATCTGTCCGCATCAGTTCCGGCAGATACAGGAGTAATCATACTTCCAAACAGCATAAAAGCCACAGCACATCCACACAAAAGCTTTGAACCGTTCATATCTCATTCCTTCCAAATATTGCAATTTATCACTAAAAATATAATAAGTTGTGTGCATTAATTAAGCAACTTACACTTTCTTAAGAGCCGACGTCAGGCAATCGGAAGCACGCTGAGGCGTGCACAGGTCGTCAAGCGGACGCTTGTGACACATAAAAAATATCATATACGGCACATGCCGTATATGATATCTATGTCTGTCCATCAGCTGCATCACCTGACCTATACAAAGTCAGGAGGTGCATACCTTACTGTATACGATTCTAGCTGAAATAAACTACTTCTTCCTTAGGTGCACTTGTGAGTGTAACCTTCTCTGCTGTGAGAACAGGACCTTCGCCGTCAAAGTCAGGATAATACTCATACCCTATCTTCGCAGTCACATCAACCCACTGTCTGTCAACAAGGTTCTTTGCACCCGGATAATAACATTTGAATCCTACAAACTGTATATCCTCAACACAGCATGTCATGGCAAATCTGCCCGGAACAAATGCATTGTTGCCGTACTGCTTTGGTCTGAATACCATGGCCTTGAAGTGGATCTTCTTGCCATCGTATCTCTCCTTCATATCTGATGCATCCACATACCAGATTCCAAAATCATCATCTGGAAGTTCTATCACATCAGCATTCACATCATAAGGCAGATCCTCAGGCTCATTTGTCTCAGGGGCTATAGATCCATCCTTCATCTCAAATATAACCTGTGCTCTTCTGTTCACAGCCTTTATCGATCTTCTCCACTCAGGTATTCTGGAATTCTCGTCACACCTGTTGAAGATGACCATATCAGCGCTGTTGAACTGCTCTACCATGGTTGCCTTCATGTTCTGTGAATACACATCATATGTCTCTGCATTCACAAATGAAATAACCTGGACCACGGTCCATCCCTTTGGAACACGTATCTCAAATATCTTGTCGAGCTTCCACATTCCGTTATACTCGATCATGACCTGCTCAGGATTATACCTATCCTGAAGATCGAGAAGATGGTCTGTGGTGAGCTGATCTTCATCTATAAACTCAGTATCTATGTTCGCCTTCTTAAGGGCGTCCAGATCATACTCTTCCTCTCCATCCTCGCATACGAGGAGAAGTGTCTTTGCACCGCCTGTAAAGCCTCTGTCAAGCAGGGTCTCCCTGGCAAATGTTGTCTTTCCACTCTCAAGAAATCCCATAAACACATATACCGGTATCTCTTTATTCTGACGTCCCATCATACAATACTCCTAATCTATACTCCAAATAACTCTGCAAGATCATCCTCTTTAAGCTTGCTTCCTATTACACAGAGCTTACCTGTGATATCAGGGTTGCCCTTTCTGATCTCAAACTCACCTGGTACAAGATCAAAATACAGCCACTCACCTGCATCGCTAGGAAGAATACCCTTTGCACGGAGTATCACACCATATTTCTCTGTATCAGCAAGTGTGTCAAGGATCTCTCTGAGCTTGTCCTCATTAAACTTGTGAGGAGTCTCCTTGCCCCAGCTTGTGAATACTTCATCAGCGTGATGATGGTGATGATCGTGATCGTGGCATCCACAGCTGCACTCATCTCCATGATCATGGTCATGATGATGCTCATGATCGTGGTCGTGATCATGATGATGCTCATGGTCGTGGTCATCGTGATCGTGGTGATGCTCATGATCGTGGTCATCGTGGTCGTGATGATGCTCATGGTCATGGTCGTCGTGATCGTGATGATGCTCATGGTCATGATCGTGGCATCCACAGGTACAGTCATCTCCATGATCGTGGTCATGGTCATGTCCCTTCTGAGCCTCATCCATCATTGTCTCCTCAAGAGTCTTGTAATTCTGCATAGCCTGTCTTATGGCACTTCCATCCAGCTCGTCCCATGGAGTTGTGACGATGGTTGCATGCTCATTCTTCTCTCTGATCATGGCTACAGCCTTCTCTATCTTATCCTGTGAAGCTGTCTGTGTTCTGCTGAGCACTATGGTGTTGGCACTCTCGATCTGGTTGTTGAAGAACTCACCGAAGTTCTTCATATATATCTTAACCTTTGATACATCTGCAACTGTCGTGTAGCTGTCAAGCTCAACGTCAAGATTTGCAGATACATCTTTGACTGCCTTGATGACATCTGAAAGCTTACCTACGCCTGAAGGCTCTATGATGATCCTGTCTGGTGCGTAGTCTGTGATAACCTGCTTAAGAGCTGTTCCGAAATCGCCCACCAGTGAACAGCAGATACAACCTGAATTCATCTCAGTGATCTCTATACCAGCGTCCTTGAGGAAGCCACCATCAATACCAATCTCGCCAAACTCGTTCTCAATAAGGACAAGCTTCTCGCCCTTAAATGCCTGCTCAATAAGTTTCTTGATCAATGTTGTCTTACCGGCTCCTAAAAAGCCCGAGATAATATCAATCTTAGTCATATCTATCCACTCCTTATCAATTATATATTAAGCTCTGCAACGAAGGCTGCAGAGCTTTGATATCCTACACATATCTGTATATCCATCTGACATCCTTACGACATCGTAATGGATTATACTCGATTATTTTACTTTTTGCAAGAAATCACATCACTTCATGTGAATATCCATCTGATTGTATGGGATCTCAATCCCATTCTCGTCAAATGCTTTCTTGAGTTTCCACATTGCGTCCCACTTTGCATCAAAGAACTTCTCTATCTTAGCATAGAACTTGACATACATATTTATACCACTATCCGCAAATTCGTCAATATAAAACAGGATCTGCTCGCTGCTCAGATATCCGTCCACGTCCTTTATGGTCTCCAGCGTGACACGCTTGACTTTCTCCATATCGGAATCATAAGAAACTGAAAACGGTATCTCAACTCTTCTCATATCGTGCTCAGTGACATTCACAAGTGAGGTGTTGGATATATTGCCGTTTGGGATCACAACAGACTTATTGTCGAGAGTGATGAGTCTTGTATAGAAAATATCTATGGATACGACAGTTCCCTCACAGTGGGTATTGTTCTCCACAATGTAATCCCCCACCCTGAACGGTTTCAGTATGAGTATCAGCAGGCCGCCTGCCAGATTCGACAGACTTCCCTGCAGTGCAAGACCAAGTGTGACTCCGGCTGTTCCAAGGATCGTTATAAATGACGTGATCTGGAATCCCACTATACTCGCTGCAGTCAGAACTATCAGTACATTCAGCACTATCTTCACCGCAGATATAAAGAATCCTGCCACACTCGCATCAAGCTTTGAGCGCTCAAAACTCCTGCGCAGTATCTTGAGAAGAAGCTTTACGAGTTTGAAGCAGACCACCATGAAGATCACTGCCACAACTATACTGCCAAGCTTGGACATACACCAGTCAGTAAGTTTCTGGATATAACTTCCTATGACACTCACCTGATCCGACGCTTCTTTCACCGCATCCTGAACAACATTCTCAGTGGTGGCAGCCGCAGTATCAGCAAACAAGCCCTGTATTATTTTGTCCGAAACACCACTTATATCAGCAAACAGATTCATAAAATATATCCTCCTGCACTTTGAAAGCACACGTTCATTTAAAACTGCCCTGAATAGTCACCGCCGCATGTCATATCTGTATCTCCATAAGTCACATGTCATTTCATGCCAAACACGGCAAATGACAATGCAGGCACCATTATCTCAACGGCTCCACCATCCGCAGTCTTATATCCCTTGTTATTATTTCCTTCTCCGCCAAATTTCACATTATCACTTGAGAAAAGTTCTTTGTATCTTCCCTCCTCTTCAACGGATAATTTGAAATTCCTTATATCTTTGATGCCGAAATTGCACACAATATACAGATTATCTGAAGCAGTATCTCCATGTCTCACAAATGACATAACCTGTCCATCCTGAGCAAACTCAATATCTTTCTGCGCACCAGCGCTGTTAAGTGCACTCCTGCTATCATACAGTTTGTTGAGTTCCTTCACATACTTCTGGAAATAGCTGTTCGCATCAAAATCCAGAACAGACCAGTCAACTGCAGTTCTTCCATCAAATCCTGCAAAACCGCCAAGTTCCTGGCCCATAAATGTAAGCTTCTTTCCCGGAAGACTCATAAACATACCAAAGAGTACCCTGAGATCAGCATATTTATCCTCATAGCCACCAGGCATCTTCGATGCATAACTGCCTCTCTCATAGGAGACTCCATCATGGCTTAACGGCCATGTAGACTCATCCGCCTCGTTAAATGTTATTCCGCATGTATAATCGGCAAAGTCTCCTCTGTTTGCCGGCGGTATCATCATAAAATCAGTGATCCTGTCAACTGCGATACTGTTCCATGACATTCCAACCATGACATCCTTGTATCTGTCACCGGTCACTGCCCTGAACCTTCTCACAAGCTCGGCATCCTCAAGTCTTATTCCGTCAAGATGGTAAGTGTCTATCCAATATGACAGGCAGTCTATATCATCAACCGAAACCATATCCATGATCACACCGATGCCCTTACTGTGCAGATTATCTACCATGGCCATAAAATCTGCAGGCGAACCAAATCTTGATGTAGGTGCAAACATTCCCACGGTGTCATATCCCCATCCATTGTCATCTCTATACTCCATAAGAGGCATGAACTGGATATAATTGTATCCCATGGATCTGGCATAGGCGGCCACATCCCTGCCAAACTGAACATACGTGATATTCTGTCCATCTGCAGGAGCCTTCCATGTAGGCATATGCACCTCATATATGTTCACGCAGCCATCGCATTTCCTGTTCTCTATATAATTCTGATCTGACCACTTGTAACTGAGTTCTGTCAGCATTGACGCATTTCCAGGTGCGACCTCATACGCAACAGCATAAGGATCCGCAAATATATCAACATCACCATCTCTGTATAATGCCTCGAACTTGTATCTGGTATTCATCAGATCACCAGGTATAAACAGTTCAAATATATCTGTGTAATCAATCTTTCTCATAGGATTGATGCGTCCATTCCATCCATTGAAATCACCGACAACACTCACTCTGACTGCCCCCGGCATATTCATACAAAATGACGTTCCCTGAACACCGTCCAGTGTGATCTGTCTGGCACCAAACAGTTCCTTCACGTGGAATCCTGACTCAATATCATCATCGCCCCTCTCAACATCCATGACCTTTGCCAGATCGACGCTGTACCCAAATGAATACGGATCATAGACCAGCCTGGTCTCATTATCCTCTCCAGACTCGCCCCACACTTTTCGTGTGATCCTGAGCCTGTAAGCGAACTCACCGCTGTTTTCTATCTTAACTGTGAAAAATCCCTTTGATCCGGTCTCTGACATAGAAAACTCAGCATCATCTCCGGTTCTCACCACAGTCACTTCCTCTGCGTCAGGATAATACGCATTCACATAGCAATCATCAAGACAGCAATGCATACCGAGTATATGGTGCGGATTGCCATGTGTCCCCCTCGCAATCGCCGCTATCTCTTCTGACTTTAATACAAAAATCTCCATAAAACCTTCTCCTAGTTTATCAAATTACAACTGATCATCTAACGTGTCAGTCAGATCGTAACATGTCATCCCCCTAAAATACCTGTTACAGTTCGTGAATAAAAATTCCGCTTCTAAGCTTTGGCTCGAACCATGTTGACTTAGGCGGCATGAGCAGTCCTGCATCCGCTATATCAAAAAGTTCAGTGATGGATGTCGGATACATTGAAAATGCCACCGCCATATCTCCATCAACCAGCTTTTCAAGCTCAGTAAGTCCTCTGATTCCGCCAACAAACATGATCCTCTGATTTGTCCTCGGGTCATCTATGCCGAGTATCGGAGCCAGTACATTGTCCTGAAGAACTGATACGTCCAGTCTTCCAACCACGTCATCCGGTACTATTCCATCCTTCACGTCAAGTCTGTACCATCTTCCTGACATATACATGCCCATCTGCCCCTTGACAGCAGGCTCCACAGGCACCTCGCTCTCTGTTACGTCAAATACTTTTCCCAGCTCTGCCATAAACTCAGCTT
This sequence comes from Coprococcus sp., assembly GCA_016297325.1. GTDB lineage: Bacteria > Bacillota > Clostridia > Lachnospirales > Lachnospiraceae > Coprococcus. The sequence goes on from JAEDGW010000017.1 coordinate 31,377, forward strand.
CTGTGTAGCCATTCAGATCCTTTACCACACGGTTATATGGCATGATCATAAGCTGGTCATGAGGAAACAACACTGACAGGAAATAATTAAACTCCTCATCTCCTGTATATCCAGGATTCTTCTCCCTTATATGAAGTCCCGCCTTGACAGCAGATGCTGCCCTGTGATGTCCATCAGCAATGTATATGTCATTCACACCGGCAAACGCATCCCTGATTGTATCTATATCCTTCTGGTCATCTATGATCCATACATTGTGTGTAATTCCATCCGGCGATGTAAATCCATATAACTTCTCACCGTTCTTTACCCTGTCTATTATCTCATTCACCTGATCTATCGATCTGTATGCAAGGAATATAGGACCGGTCTGTGCTCCACATGCCTCAACATGCTTTATACGGTCTATCTCCTTGTCCTCACGGGTGTTCTCATGCTTCTTTATAACACCGTTTATATAATCATCTATTGCTGCGCACGCAACAAGACCTGTCTGATGTCTGCCATCCATGATAAGCTCATAAATATAATAGACTGGTCTCTGCTCTTTGATGTACGTTCCATCATCTATCATCCCTTTAAGCAGTTGACCAGCCTTATCATATACACATGGAGCATATGTGTCTACGTCCGGTCCAAAGGATGTCTCCGCTCTGTCCACCTTTAAAAAGGACAATGGTTCACGCTTGACCTCTATCTCTGCTTCCTGACGGTTATACACATCGTATGGCAAGGCAGCTACTCTGCCCGCAACATCTGGTCTTGGTCTATAGGCTCTAAAACTTCTGATTGTTGCCATATTCTTTACTCCTGTCAAAATATTTTATTGTATATGCAGATATGCACATGCATACCTGCCAGATATCTAAGTAGATATTATCCCCTTACAGCCTTTACGACCTTCTTGATAGAATCCTCATACTCTTCCTCTGATGAGTTCTCAAATATAAAGAGATCCTTGATATTTGTAGGTGGGTTGAAATTCTGGCTGTTTATATACTCATCCCAGTGCTCAAGCTTCCATGTATCTCTGTCTGATGCTCTCTTGATCATTCTCTCATGGCATACATCTTTTCTTGTATTTACCCAGATAACAAAGAGCTCTGCATCCTTCTCTGCAAGCTTTGCGCGAAGATTTGCAAGGTACTCATCATCTCTGATCTCCTCAGTGAAAGGCGCATTGATAAGAACTGTATCATTGTAATCAAGTGCCTCAAACGCAAGATCAAGTACACAGTAATACTCGTAATCTCTGATCTCCTTCTGGAAGAAATCTGATGAACGGTTGTACTCCTGTCCAGCTACTACAAATATCTGCTTTGAAAGGACGATAAGTGTGTCCTTGTCAAGGTATACACAATTGTGAAGTGCCTTTGCAACCTGCTTTGAAATAAATGTCTTACCGCATGCTGGTGGTGATGTAACTAAAATAAGCTTCTTCATATCTATAAATGCCTCCATGTAAATGAAATCAATTTTTCTAATAGTTTATCACAATTGCTATTTGCTTACAACAATTTTTAAGATTAAAAGATAATAAAGAACAAAATCCGACACGCCTCGGAACATATCATAACTATTTTCAGCAAAAAGAACTGCTGCGATCCATCACCCTGTACACAGGTAAATGGATCACAGCAGTTTTACTGTTGTCTATATATTATTATATATGTCCATGCACATAATATATATGCAATGATTACTTAACAACAACCGTACAGCGTGCATACTTTCCGCTTCCATCCTTTGCCTTACAGGTGATAACCACTCTTCCGGCCTTCTTTCCTACAACAACACCACTTGTTGTAACTGTTGCTATATTCTTGTTGGATGAAGTCCATGTAACTGCCTTATTGCTTGCATTTGTAGGTGTAATCGTTGCCCTGAGTGCAACTCTGCCGCCCTTCTTGATAACTGCTGCAGTCTTGTTCAGCTTGATTTTTGTAACTCTTATCACAGAAGTTATAGTGCATGTAGCTATGATGCCAGTGCCGTCAGCAGTCTTACATGTGATAACTGCTGTTCCTGCTCCAACAGCCTTAACCACGCCTGTTGCACTTACTGTTGCAACCTTCTTATTTGAAGAGGTCCATGTAACCTTCTTGTTGCTTGCTGTTGTAGGGCCTACTGTTGCCTTTAAGGTATAGCTTGTGCCCTTGACCATAGTCTTCTTTGTTACACTGAGCTTGAGTGATGTTGCCGGCTGTACAACTGTCACAGTACATCT
>JAEDGW010000103.1 GCA_016297325.1 Coprococcus sp.
CAAGAGCCTTTACATATCTCTCCCTGTTGTATGGGATCATATCCTTGTCAAGATATATCTGTGCAAGCTTCTCATCAAATTCTCCACCTGATATCATCTTTTTTAACTCTTCAATTTTCTTCATTTTCTGTAACTCCACCTTTCTCCGTTTTTATAATTTTTCGTTATTTTCCTTAATGTCCGTTCTTTTGTTGTCCATATTGCGCGCTTTTTCTGCGCTACGCCGTTGCGCTTCTTGCTTTGTGAATATAATTCTATAACAATATACAGATTTTGAACATGGCATAGCGTTGCAAATATATGTCCATTTGTTAGATTGTTTTTTCTGGCGGAACATATTATTGTATGGATAATCCGGTTGAATGTATGTTATACTCTTATATATTATAATGAGAGAACGAGTTCATATGCCTTCATTACAGAAACGTTCAGATCTTATAAATTTAGAACAGTACGAGAATCTGTATATGGACTTTGCCAAAATCTCCTGAAGATTATCAGATCAATTTATGAAGTTACTTTATTAAGAAAATGCGGAGTTTGTAAAATGGAAAATAAAATCGTTATGGAATTCCCCCAGGAAAATGACACAGACCTCTACTTGAATGTGTTTGGTCACTCAATAACCGAGCCTCTCCACAAGGCAGGGCCTGCAGTCAAGACCTTCTACCTCATACATTTCGTGCTGGAGGGAGAGGGCGACTTCTATGTAGGGAACGCACACTATCATCTAAAAAAGGGACAGGGGTTTCTGATTGAGCCTGACACTCCTGCCACATATATATCAGACGAACACCATCCATGGAGGTATGTCTGGTTCGGATTCTCTGGCAGATGTGCCCAGGACACGCTGAGCAGTATTGGCCTGACACAGAACCAGCCTATATTCACCTGCGAGGATGGCGACAAGCTTAAGAAATATGTGTTTGATATGCTTGCCCACAACACCTCGGATCACGCAGACCACTTCAGGCTCATGGGCATGCTCTACCTCGCTCTGTCTGTCATCGCAAATGCACAGAAAGACAAGCTGGAGACTCCATCCGGAAACGCATATGTGAACCATGCCATATCATATATCCAGAACCACTACAGTATGCCGATGAAGGTGGAGGAGCTGTCTGACTACGTTGGAATCAACAGAAGCTATTTCTCTGATCTGTTCAAGCAGTACACTGGGATGAGCCCAGTGAAATACCTGCAAAATTTTCGTATAACAAAAGCCCAGCATATGCTTACCATATCTGAGCTTTCTATAGAAAGTATTGCATTTTCATGCGGCTACCAGTCCGCCGAGGCTTTCCACAAGATCTTCCGCAAGACCACCGGCATATCGCCAAATACCTACCGTCAGGAGAAGCGCCAAAGAACGCTCTCAAGCCAGGAGACCATGAACAACAACAGGCCGGATTATATTGAAACGGATGATGATTTTTAAGAAATACAAGGAGGGGAAAATATCAATTTTTAATTTTCATAAGAACAAACATAATAGAAAACAAGAAACTACCAAAGAAGATATTTTTAAATTTATTTTGGAACAACAGAGGTTGAAATCTCCAAGTGAAATTTTTGCTTCAGGAGCAATATTTGATTTCAGTAAAACATCCAGGGTATCATTTATAAGCGCCATTCAAAGTGAAAATCCGACACAGCTTCTGTATCTGTTTATTCAAGCCTATCATCTTTTTCTAGAAAACCCAGAGTGCGCAGGTCTTAGTGCATCTATGATCAACGTGAATAACAATGATACAAATGTAAATAGTTGGTGCGCAGACACTTTTTCATTGGCGAGCAAAGATAAAGCCGCACTACTTTTCATGTCAATTAATAATAACAATTTGCTTGCAAGAGTAGTAGGCATCATATTCAGTGACAGAGGTGACGGATATTATTACTGTATGTTGAACAAAGATCACGCTATGCCTTCATCGGTGTTTTGCAACAAAGGAATACAGGGGATAAAACAGATTGGAGAAGTAAATGGATTGGGCTTCGAGCTGATGCATAGTTTTTTTTTTGCATTAGCAAAGATTTCTATAACAAAGTCTACCCTGAATATCGCTGGTATTTTTATTTAGAAAAGAGAGGGCTATCAAGCTATGCCTCAAAGATATATACAATCCAAATCTATGTTGATAGGATAGGTGTGGTTCCTGTCAATCTTTTAGGTAGACAGAATTGCAATGACGTTTTGCGATATCTGCGCGAAGCGGGACTCATTTCTTATAACACCACATACCGCATAACTAACTGGCCAAATGTGGAGCCCGTATGGGGACTAGATTATCATTATGTCGGTGCATTTGCGTGTGAAATAAATATAAACTGTATTTATTATGTGCAAGAATGTACAGGACCGATTCCTAATCTATAATCAATAACAAAATAAAAAGCTACAATATATATGTCCAATTACCACCATCAAATAAAAGGGATGTTTTTACATCCCCTTTTATTTGCCGGAACAGCCTTCTCCAGAATATGGATATCTGTATTTATCATATTCTAAGCTGTTTTTCACCGTACGAAAGCTTTTCTCGCATCTTATCTTATAAAGTTCGTCTGGTTGCCTCTCTCGGTATCAGGCAGTGCCACACCTGCTGTCTTTCCAGCCTCAAAGCACTTCATCATCCATGCAAGATTCTTTGCAAGATTCCTCATGGTCTGCATACCCTCTGCATCCTGCTCGGCCTCTCCAGGTACGCGTCCGTGTACAAGATTCCAGTATGTAGAACCTGCAACAGGCATCTGCGATATGCCAAAGTATTTGTTCAGTACATCAAAAGTTGCCGATGTACCGCCACGTCTTGCAACTGCCACTGATGCGCCCGGCTTATACTCAAACGCCTTCTTACCACTATAAAAAGCCCTGTCAAGGAATGATAATATTCTTCCACTTGGATGAGCATAGTATACAGGTGATCCAAATACGAATCCGTCAGCCTCTTTTGCCTTCTCCACAAATTCATTCACCTTGTCATCATCAAATATACAGCAGCCCTTTGCACCGCACTGACCACAGCCTATACAGTCTCTTATCGGATCTGCTCCGATCTGGAATATCTCATAGTCTATTCCCTCTTTCTTAAGCTGCTCGCCTACCTCGTAAAGTGCACGGTATGTATTGCCCTGTGGCTTTGCACTTCCGTTCAACATCAAAACCTTCATATTTCAATTCCTCCAATCATTTTACACTACCAATTAATATGTAACTGCTAATCTCTTATCAGTAGTTCTCTTTTCTTTTACATATTTAACTAAAAATATTATCGCGAGTACAAGTAAAAAGCTGACGCAGAATACTGTTACGCCCATGGCAGTTACTTCTATATTATATACACTTTACTATAAGAATTTCCAGTTGTTTGTCTGCGCATAGTCCAAACTGCCATCATCGTCTGATCGACTTCCTGTACTCCATAGGAGACATTCCCTTTTGCTCGTTCAGAGACTTCACCCTGCAATCAGACTTGCAGGGTGCGGCGTATCCGCCTTATAAAACCAGAATGTGCTTATTTTGTCTCATTATATGTATGGACTGTTCATGTGACATTATCTTATAATATAACTAACAAATGACGAATATACAACGTTTTACATGTTAAATCATTCACAGGAGGTATTGTTATGACCATTCCACATCACTACGAAAATCTGCATATTCTGCATGAGAACACCATGCCGGATAGGAATTACTATATTCCTGCTGAGAAGGCATACAGCACGCCCCTTGATGCAAGGGATCACTCGAACAGAGTACAGTTCCTGAATGGAACCTGGAAGTTCCGCTACTATGACAGCATTTATAATCTTCAGGACGAATTCTACAGTGAGGGCTATGATGTGTCCGGCTTTGATTATATCCCGGTTCCATCTGTATGGCAAATGCACGGATACGACTATCACCAGTATACCAATGTCAGATATCCATTTGCATTTGATCCGCCTTATGTGCCAAAGGACAACCCTTGCGGTGCATATGTGACTGACTTTATCTACGATCAGAACGAGGACGCACCACTTGCGCACTTGAACTTTGAGGGTGTAGATTCCTGTTTCTATGTATGGCTCAACGGCAGGTATGTTGGCTACAGCCAGGTGTCCCACTCAACCAGTGAATTTGACATAACCGAATTCATAATAAACGGCTCCAACAGGCTCTGCGTGCTGGTCCTCAAATGGTGCGACGGAAGCTATCTTGAGGATCAGGATAAGTTCCGCATGAGCGGCATTTTCAGGGATGTATATATCCTGAAACGCTCCGAGGGCGCTGTATACGACTATTTTATAAAGACCAGCTGTGACGATATGAAGGATCCAACCAAGGCGGAGGTGAACATAGACTTCACAGCATTTACAGGATATTCCTGCGTTGAAGACCGTTTTTCATCAAAACCGAAAACAGGGGTTGATAAAGGCACCGATTCAAATGTTGATATTGAAGTTACTATTCTGAACGCCGATGGCAGCATATGTTCATCAGGCTGTGTAAAACGTGAAATTTGCGCCCAGGACGATGCCAATACCAATGCAGCCGAGATTAAAACCACAGTCAGCTCCAGCAGTATTACTTTATCGATTGACTCTCCTGTTCTGTGGAATGCAGAAAGACCATACCTCTACACCGTCATCATCAGATGCGCCGGAGAGGTCATCACTGACAGGATAGGAATCAGGGAGATAACCATAGAGAATAAGATCGTGTATATCAATGGTATGCCGATCAAGTTCCACGGAGTGAACAGACACGACTCCGACCCTGTGACAGGATTTACTATCAGCAGAGAACAGATCATCAAGGACATGTCGCTGATGAAACAGCACAATGTCAACGCCATAAGGACAAGCCACTATCCAAATGCTCCTTATTTCTATGAACTCTGTGACGAATATGGATTCTATGTGATAGACGAGGCTGACATAGAGGCACATGGTCCAAGTGAATTGTTCTATTCTGATAATAATTGGGACAACAAGGCAGCAAGGTGGAATGAGCCGATCGCCGACAATCCTGAGTTCTGCGAGTCTATACTTGACCGTGTGAAGCGCTGCGTCATCAGGGACAAGAACCGCCCATGCGTTGTGATCTGGTCCATGGGAAATGAGAGTGCATACGGAGTGACATTTGAAAAGGCTCTGGCATGGGGCAAGTCCTATGACAAATCCCGCCTCACCCACTACGAGAGCGCACAATATACAGACGGCAAGAGAAAATATGACTACAGCAATCTGGATCTCTACAGCAGAATGTATCCATCCATATCCGAGATGGCTGAGTACATAGATGGTGATGGCGACAAGCCTTACATCCTGTGCGAATACTGCCATGCCATGGGCAACGGTCCTGGAGATCTGGAGGACTACTTCCAGTTCTTCGACAGCCACGAAACCACTTGCGGAGGATTTGTGTGGGAGTGGTGCGACCACGCCATATACAAGGGCAAAGCGGCAAACGGCAAGGCTATGTACGCCTACGGTGGAGACAGCGGTGAGACTATCCACGACGGCAACTTCTGTATGGACGGTCTGGTCTATCCGGACCGCAGACCACACACAGGACTTCTTGAATTCAAGAATATCCACCGTCCGGCCAGGATCACTAACTATGATGGGGCAAATGGAATTCTGACGCTGCACAATTATCTGGATTTCACTGACATCAGGGATTACCTCACTATGAGCTATGAGGTCACTTGTGATGGACAGGTGGTTACATCCGGGAATATTGATGTTCCTTCCGTGGCACCTCACGGCGATGGAACTGTCAGCCTGAGCCCTGTTACAAATATACAGAAATCATTGTCAGACTTATATGCATCAAGTCATTCTGACGTTTCTTGCAGCTCAGATGTCGCCAATTACACAAAAGATATTATTACACACAGAATGTTTCTCCGTGTGATATATAAGGCAGCTTGTGACAGTGCATTTGTCAGGGAAGGTGATGTGCTGGGATTCGATGAGATAGAACTCGGCTCACAGGATCTGAACAAAGCACTGACTTCGGACACGACACAAAATTTGACAGAGCAAGATCCGACTGCACTGGATACTATTTCTGCACCTCTTCATATCTTGGAGACTGATGCGGAATTTGTCATCAGCGGAAGTAATTTTGAATATACATTTGACAGAAACACAGGAAACTTTGCAGGTATTGCAGTAGATGGTCAGGAACTTCTCGCCGCTCCATGCGATAAGACAATATGGCGTGCCCCTACGGACAATGACAGGAATATCAAGAGAGAATGGCTCAGGGCTCACTATGACATGACATATGAGAGAACATATGAAACCAGCTGCATTATAAAAGAGGGATACGCCGTGATATCATGCTCGTCTAGTCTCGCTGCACCGACGGTTCAGCCGGTTCTGAGGATAAAGACAGAATGGACAATTTCTGCCGAAGGAACTATAACATCAAGAATGCATGTTACGAAAAACTCAGAATTCCCTATGCTGCCTAGATTTGGAGTGAGAATCATCCTGAAAAAAGATATGCGAAATGTAAGTTATATCGGTATGGGACCATATGAGAACTATGTTGACAAGCACCATGCAAGCTGGCACGGCTCATTCTCTGCATCCATTGATGCGATGCATGAGGACTACATCATGCCACAGGAAAACGGAAGTCACTTTGACTGCAACTATGTCCAGATCAGCAGTCTGGGAGAAAACGACAGCAAAACAGATATGTCCGCCCACAGCATAACCGCGACATCCGCTGTGCCATTTTCAATGAACGCCTCGCCTTACACCGCAGAGGAACTGACCAATGCAGCCCACAACTACGAGCTGCCGGAGAGCGGCAAATCCGTCCTGTGCATAGACTATCGCCAGAACGGAATCGGCTCCAACAGCTGCGGCCCCGAGCTTGATGAGAAATACAGATTTGACGAGGATGAGTGGGAATTTGGATTTACCATGCACGTGAAATAGATACAAAATTATCGCTAAATTAACTTTATCTCATGAAAAAGGACAAAGTCTCCAAACTTTGTCCTTTTTTCCGCTTATAGGAGTATTTAGATACAATTTTGTATCTTTTTCACCATTTTGACTGTGATTAGCGAGAATCAATTATCAGATTTACCAGAAATCTGCCAAGCAGCGATATTCCTCTTCATCAGACGCATCTTCTCCTGATCCTTGCCCGATTTTTGGACGCCACCTACCACATCGTACTCTATGCCAGATGACACATCGACTACGTCAGGATGCACCTGCTCTATCGCCCGCCGCACATTGTCCGGCGTGAGACCTCCGGCAAGCACAAACAGCCTTCCATCTCTGTCGATATCCGTCAAACTGTTCCAGTCAAATGTCTTGCCACTTCCAGGTTCACCGGCATCGAACACATAACCTGCAACATTCGAAAGGCTTTGATAATGTGGGTACATATCCATATCCTTCACATTGAACGCCTTCCACACAGGCAAATGCGCACTCTCTATAAGCTCATCGCTGGTCTGTCCATGAATCTGTATCACATCAAATCCCAGCTCACCTATCTCCGCTATCTGCTCCGCATCCGGGGATACCACCACTGCAACCTTCTTCACATCTTTTCTCAGTTCTTCAAGCAACCTGCGCGCAGTCTCCGCACTGACATTTCTCTTTGATTTCGGGAAATACATCACCATTCCTATATAATCAGGTCTCACTTCATTCACCGCGGCCACATCGGCCGGGGTCGTGATTCCGCACATCTTTATCTTCATGCTGTCTCTCCTATTTTTTTAACATCGGCTCGTCAACAGGCGAAAACTGATGCTACATATCCTTATCGAATGTCAACCCAGATAGATCGAGTTTATATATCGTATCAACCATCTTTTCGTTTTCCAGAAACATCATCATATATATTGGCAAATATACTTTTTTGCCGCTGACCTCTACGTTTCCCTCCGAAAAAACATATGCATATTCTATTCCGTAATTTTCATCAGCTAAAACATTGCACAATGCAGAGTGCCTTTTGTAATCCTTGCCCGATTTTATCTCCAGTGGGACTACTTTTCCATTCAGTTCTATTACAAAATCAAGCTCCCCCTGCTTTTTGCTGTTAAAATAATATTCTTTATGACCTTTGCTGAGTAGTTCCTGAGAAACCACATTTTCAAATAGCGCACCATTGTTTATAGACTTTTCTTTATTCAGTATCGCCATTTTTACCTGATCCGAATACCTACTTGTCAGCAGCCCTACATCGGAGAAAAATAGTTTAAATAGATTCCTATTCTCACTGATCACAAGTGGAAGTTTCGGCTCACTTATATTATAGACCGGTATCGCAACCCCAGCATCCTTAAGCCACAGGAAATCATTTGCAACCCTGTCATAACTGAGACCTTTACCTATACTATTGATCTGGAACCGTTTATTTTTCTGATCAAGCTGTCCCGGCATAGCATCATATATCTCCTGCAGTTTCAGCTTGTATCTTGTCTCATACTTTGTAAAATCACTCTTATATAATCTAACTATCTTTTCATGTACCTCCGCTACCTTCGCAAGATCATTTGTCTCCACATAGGTATTGACCGCCTCCGGCATTCCGCCCACGATAAGATACAGATTAAATACATCAAGCATTTTTTCATGTACAAACGAGTCAACAGGCAGCCTCTGCGTAAAGCATTCCTTCAGTGTGTCGATCACGTTCTGATTCACACCAACAGAAGCCATAAATTCGCGCAGATCCATCGGATACATATCACATACACGCAGATATCCAACCGGTGCAGATCTGAGGTCATTAAGCTCTACGCCCAAAAGCGAACCGCTCATGATATACCTGTAGCTCCCATCTTCCACCAGAAACTTCACTCTTGTCACTATATCTTTAAACTCCTGCACCTCATCCAAAAATATGATCGTACGGCCTTTCTCAAGAGGCTGTTTAGTCACTAGGCTAAGTCTCATAAGCAGATCCTTTGCATCTCTGGCACCGTCAAATAATGTGACAAGCTCCGGCTGGTCAATAAAATTCAATTCCACATATGGCACTCCACTTTCTCTGAGGCATTCTTTTATAAGATATGTCTTACCGATCTGTCTTGCTCCAGTTATGAGCAAAGCATCCCTGCCGCTCTGAATCCATGAATCTATATATTTTTTTGCCGATCTTTCCAGCATAAAATCACCCCACATACTACTTTTGCAACTTTTCTATCCCTATGATAGCAATTTTTTGCAACTTTTCCAACCTTTTTACAGTGTTTTTTGCAACTTTTCCAACCTATTTTCGGCAGTTTTTGCAACTTTGGGAGCTTTAGAAACAATTTCCTTTTATTTTACGGCGGGTCCCCCTTATGAAAAGAGTTGT
>JAEDGW010000104.1 GCA_016297325.1 Coprococcus sp.
AGTTCAAACTTCTGCGGGTTTTTTTGTGCGCCCGGCGCAAAAAACATCTAGGAATTCCCTGTTTTTCTGTATTTGTCAGCGGCCAGAGTTATCCATTCCTCCTTGGTGTCCTCAGGGGCATGGAGTGTTATCCTGTCGTAGTTCGCATGTGCGTGATTTTTTTATATATTGTATTGTCCATGCTTAAGGATTCTCTGACACCTTAGAGCTCCGACGCAAGGTACAAGAGCCACAACAAAGTAGATCAGGAAGAATCCTGGCATACCAAAGGCAATAAGAGATATCAATGCTGCCATAAAAAGTATGCTGCCAGCACACTCACATATGGTCTTAATTGTTTTCACTTTACGTCTTGTATACAGTTTGTCGTTGTATGTGATAGTAATCATAAAATCAACTCCTTAATTGCGCCGGCGCAAATGAACCGGTTACAGGTTGTTGCCAGTTGCTCCATCGTCAATAAATGCCTTAATTGCAGCCTGGATAAATTCGTTACGACTTGAGAAACCACGTTCCTTATAGATGGCGTCAATGGCCTCTTTCTGCCCTTTGTACAGGGTGACATGAACATGGTCATAAGCCTTTGCATTGTATTTATTCTTTGCTCTTGTGGCTGATGTTCCTTTACTCTACATACTGCCTCCTCGTTTGTATCCTGCTATAATAAATATAAGCACCCGGGGCGGGCTAGCAGGATTGTTTAGGTATCTGCCCCTCGTGTGGTTGCTTATGTATTTTACTTTCTTACTTCATCAAGAATCTTGTCTATGTGTTCCACGGTGTGCATCTCACCATTAGCTCTTGCGACTTCCCTGATCGAGACCGGCATCGCTATTAAATCAGTTTTACTCATATCTTTATTCTCCATGTCTTAACTCCTTCCTGCTATTTCCCTTGCTACAATATATATTACATATTTGTACAAGTGTAAAGTCAGCTGTTTTATGAGAAAATATAAAATTTTATTAAATTCCTTGAAAATATGAGTTTCTGCTCTGAATCCGACATGGAAAACACTTCCTATTTGTTTGTATAGGCATATCATATAATATAATTTGATATTCTACGACTAAAAATTAAAATAGTTTGTCACAGAACGAAGTGGCAGCGGCACTTAAAGTAGGAAGCAGACCATAGTAAGTTGGAAAAAGGGAATATTAGAGCCAAAGATATCACAGGCAAGAGACCTTGAAAAATTAAATTATATCATATGCCACTTGGAGATTAAGCACAGGGAATATGAACGGCTGGGACTCAAGAAAACCATCCGGACATACATGGATATGCCGTATAAGTTTCTGGACTTGATGCTGACCATGTGGTACAGGATCGAAACATAAAAAAGACCAGTGTCAGGAAACACTGGTCAAGGTTGAAAATTAAACTTATGTATGAAGAAAATATTCTTTACATACATATCTTATCACCTGGTACTGAAAAAAGCAAGGAAAACATGGACTTGGGGCCCTGCTGGAAGAAGTATGTATATGCAGCAATAGACTAGCTCTTTTAAAGAAGAGTTTTACAAGAACACGTTCTATCTTTTCTTAATTTCGCAAAAACAAACTACGGTTTTTGCGTGCGCAAAAATAATTTAGACCGAAGGTGCATAATGGACTCAAGATAAAAAATAAAGATGTGCTGATGCACAGAAAGGATGAACCGTATGGGAAGAAGAGAGAGATTAACAAGAGAGTAGCAGAGAATGAGAGATGAGGAAGAGCTTAGAGCGTTCAATGCAGACCTGGAGAGACTTCAATTTTTGGATCGTGTACAGAAGGGACTGCTTTCACCTCAGGAGCAGGCTGATTGGGATGAACTGATGGATGATGGCCCTTTAGAGATGGATCCGGAGTTTGAAGCAAAGGTCAGAGAGCAGGAAGAAAAAATACGAAACTGGAGAAAGATCAGATAAGAGAGCAGGATGCCCCATGGGATTTGAATATCCCATGGGGCATTTTGCGTTATACTTAATAAAATAAAAAGTGTGTATCTATTGTTTGACTTTACTATGATAAACTGTTACTATGTTACCGTGTTGTGCCTTGGATAAAGGCTTTATATCATGCAGATGTCTGGTGCAAGTGTGTTTCATGCATCTGCCAAGTATATTTTAGGAGGAAAAATTATGAAAAAGTTATTATCACTGCTCTTAGTGGCAGCAATGGGACTTTCACTTGTTGGATGTGGCGGATCTGATAACGGATCTAAGAGCGAGTCAAAGAGTGATCTGGAGTATGTAAAGGAGAAAGGCAAGCTTGTTGTCGGAGTTACAGACTTTGCACCTATGGATTACAAGGATGAGTCAGGTAACTGGATCGGATTTGACGCAGATATGGCAACTGCATTTGCAGAGAGCCTTGGAGTAAAGGCAGAGTTCGTAGAGATAGATTGGGACAACAAGATCATGGAGCTTGACGGTAAGACCATCGACTGTGTATGGAATGGTATGACACTCACAGATGAGGTTACAAGCTCAATGGCATGTTCAGACGCATACTGCAACAACGCTCAGGTAGTGATCGTACCAAGCGATAAGGCAGACCAGTATCAGACAGTTGACAGCATCAAGGATCTTACATTTGCTGTTGAGGCAGGAAGTGCCGGAGAAGATCAGGCAAAGGCTCTTGAGCTCAACTATACACCAGTAAAGGCTCAGTCAGATGCACTCATGGAGGTTGCAGCAGGAACATCAGATGCAGCTATCATCGATTCACTTATGGCAGCAGCTATGGTTGGAGAGGGAACAGGTTACGACAAGCTCACATACACTGTAGGTCTTAACAGTGAGGAGTATGGCGTTGGTTTCAGAAAGGATTCAGATCTTGTTGCTGAACTCAACAAATTCTTCACAGACAGCAAGGCTGACGGTTCAATGGAGAAGTGTGCTGAGACTTACAAGGTACAGGCAGCACTTACAAAATAATTGATAAGATATAATTAGAAATTACCATCACTTAGAGAGAAAAAATTATTATGGATTTGTTTTTTGAACAGCTCCCGATTGTACTTGGGGCTCTTAATACAGGATTTTTACAGACATTAAAATTGTTCTTCGTGACATTGCTCGGTGCATTTCCACTTGGACTTCTTATAGCACTCGGCTCCATGTCAAAGTTTAAACCACTCAGCTATCTTATGAAATTCATCGTATGGATAGTGAGAGGTACACCACTTATGATACAGCTGCTCATCATATATTATTTCCCGGGACTTGTATTTCACAATCCCGTATGGGGCGGCGGCGAAGGTGGAAGATTTGTTGCGGCATCGGTGTCGTTCATAGTGAACTATGCATGTTATTTCTCAGAGATTTACCGTGGAGGTATACAGGGTATTCCTGTAGGACAGGAGGAGGCCGGACTTGTGCTCGGCATGACTCCAAGACAGATATTCTTCAAAGTCAAGCTTTTGCAGATGATAAAGAAGATAGTTCCTGCGATGTCCAACGAGATCATAACTCTGGTCAAGGATACATCTCTTGCCCGTATTATCGCTCTTCAGGAGATCATCTGGGCAGGACAGGCATTCATGAAGGGTTCACAGGGAATCTCAGGTGCTATATGGCCACTCTTCTTCTGCGCATTCTACTATCTGATCTGGAATGGCGTACTTACAGTTTTACTTGGCAAATTAGAGAAGAAACTTGATTTCTTTAGATAGGAGGAGCTGCTATGGCTATATTAGAGGTTGAACATATAAAAAAGAAATTTGGAAAGACCGATGTGCTCAAGGATATAAGCTTTTCTCTGGAGCAGGGAGAGGTTCTTTCTATCATAGGATCATCAGGAAGTGGAAAGACAACACTTCTTCGCTGCCTGAACTTTCTGGAGAGACCAGACAATGGAGTTATCCGTGTAAATGACGAGATCCTGCTTGATACAGATAAGCCGGAGACACTTAAGGAGTCAGAGGTTCGCAAGAAGAGACTGCATTTTGGACTTGTGTTCCAGTCATTTAATCTCTTCCCACAGTACACTGCACTTCAGAATGTGATGCTTGCAAGGGAGCTTCTGGCAAAGGAGAGACCGGATTTTAAAGTAAATAAGAAGAACATACTTGATGAGATCAGAGTCCAGGCAGAGGAACTTCTCCGCCAGATGGGACTTGGGGACAGAATGAACAACTACCCTCACCAGCTTTCAGGTGGACAGTGTCAGCGAGTTGCCATAGCGAGGGCGCTTGCACTGCAGCCGGATATATTGTGTTTTGATGAGCCTACATCGGCGCTTGATCCTGAGCTTACAGGAGAGGTGCTTAAGGTTCTCAGAAATCTTGCAGACAAAAAGACTACCATGATAATTGTTACCCATGAGATGGCATTTGCAAAGGATGTTGCAAGTCAGGTCATATTCATGGATGATGGATATATACTTGAACAGGGAAGACCTGACCAGGTATTTGACAATCCTAAGATGGAGAGGACAAAGCAGTTCCTTTCATCGTACTCATAAAAGACATATATGATCCCGGTGTATCGATAAAAGTCGGTACGCCGGGACTTTTTTATTCGGGGATCATCGTTTACAGTTATTTTGTTTGTGTTCTTCCATTTTCTGCGTCCATAGTCTATTATGAATTTGTAGTTGTTATAAGAAAAATTAAAGTTTATATAGCCAGAGACATCAAGGATATGGGGGATTTTATTATGACCAAGATACTCGTCATCGAGGATGACAAAGAGATAAACAGGCTTATCTGCGAATATCTGACAGAAAGTGGCTATGAGCTGCTGTCAGCCATAAATGGAATAGCGGGACTGTCACTTCTTGAGAGCACACCGGATATTGACCTCTGTCTGTTGGATCTCATGCTGCCGATGAAGAGCGGCGACAGAGTCATGCAGAGTCTCAGGGAATTCTCGGATGTTCCGGTCATTGTGCTTTCGGCGAAGGACACAGTTCAGACGAAGATAGATCTGTTCAGGCTGGGAGTGGATGATTATATTACAAAGCCATTTGACCTGGATGAGCTTCTTGTGCGCGTGGAGGCGGTGCTAGCCCGCTGCAAATACAGAGGATATGCTGGCTATACAGGTGGGAGCAAGGGGATGGCAGGACCTTCACCAAACGCCAGATATAATGAAAATGGTATGAACATTAACGGTGGGCCAGTTCCTGATATGGGAGATGCAAATGAAGACGGAGAGACGATAAATAAGTCAAACACTAAGAGGACTAAAGTATTGCATCAGGGTCACACATATACTTATAAGAACCTCACCATGGACGATGAGGCAAAGACCGTCACAGCAAACGGCAATAAGCTTGTTCTCACAGCAAAGGAGTACGGCATATTAAAGCTTCTGCTTGCCAATCCGAACAAGCTTTTCTCCAAAGCGAATTTATTTGAAAGTGTGTGGGACGAGACATATTATCCGGAGGACAATGTGCTCAAAGTTCATATGAGCAACCTCAGAAGCAAGATAAAGAAATATGATGACAGTGAATACATAGAGACCGTCTGGGGGATGGGATACAAGCTTGCGGAGTGATTCTTAACCTTTTCTTTACATTTGAATTTACCATTTCTTTATGGGGGGAAGGTAAGATGGTAAATGTGAATGACATGCATCTGGATAAAAGCACCTGGAACATTGGTCGTGACAAGTGTGACTGCATTGCCGGATGATGGAGAAGAGGAATTAATTACAGGGAAGGGAGCAGTATATGGCGAGCGTGATAAGCCTCAGGGGGCTGACAAAGGTGTACGGCGATAAGCGTGTTGTGGACAATTTTTCGCTGGACGTTGAAAAGGGGCACATATATGGTCTGATAGGGCCAAATGGAGCGGGAAAGACCACCATAATGAAGATGATAGCGGGACTGATAGATCCTGCTGAGGGAGAGATAGAGCTGTTTGGCTCAGGAAAAGATCTGGATGCAGACAGGGAGAGAGCAAGCTTCATGATCGAGGCGCCATATCTGGACAAGAGCTTTACTGCCAGGGAGAATATGGAGTACATCAGCCGGCTCAGGGGAGTGGCGGACTCGTCGAAGATAGATGAGATACTTGAGCTTGTGGGGCTGGAAAGTACCGGGAAGAAGCTGGTGAAGCATTTTTCACTTGGAATGAAGCAGAGACTTGGAATAGGCATGGCACTTCTGCCAGATCCCGAGGTCATGATACTCGATGAGCCTGTGAACGGACTTGATCCCGAGGGAATAGTTGAAGTCAGAAATCTTCTTAAGAGACTGAAGGACGAGAGAGGGATAACAATACTTATCTCAAGCCATTTGCTTGCAGAGCTCTCCGAGCTTTGCACGGATTTTGTCATCATCGACAAGGGTGTGCTGGTGGAGTGCATTTCCAAGGAAGAGCTGGATGAGAAGTGCAAAAGCTACATAGAGGTGGCGACGGATGACACGGAAAGACTTGTGACGGTTATCGAGCAGGATCTGGGGATATCAGGCTACAGAGTGATGGAGAATGGGGATATCCGCATTTATGATATGCTGTCTGAGCTCAAGACCGTGTCGCAGGCGATAACGGCGGCGGGGCTTACGATACTCAAGTTCCATGTACAGGGAGAGAATCTGGAGGAATATTTCCTATCAAGGGTATCATCCTCCAGTGAAGAGAGTAAGACGCCAAAGAGCTTCGTTGGCAAAATGCTCAGAAAGGCAGGTAAGTAATATGAACAGACTTATGAGAGCGGAGTGGTACCGCGTGAGAAAGACCTATCATCTGTCGGTGTGGGCAGTAGCACTGTGTGTATTTATGATTTATCTGGGGTATATGGATGTAGGATTTGATGGTGCAAGCTCAGGAATAGAGGCATTTGGAATGTTCCTTGAGAAGGATCTTATGCTCATAACATACCTTACGCTTATAATTGCGGGTATGTACGTGACATCATATGAGAATAAGGTACTCTGTTATGAGGTGATGGCGGGCAACAGGACGTCAAGGTTGCTGCTCTCCAAGCTGTTCACGGTTGTGCCGCTTATGTCGGTCATCAGTATAGCACTGATGATCTCTCCGATACTGTATTATGGGGCGAAGAATGGCTATGGAGACACAAAATATCTTGCGCTCAGAATATTGATAGTTGCGGTGGTCTGTATCAGGGTGCTCAGTTGTTCGGTGCTCATCATGACAACATTTAAGTCAGCCGTAGGAATGTTTGTGGTATTTTTCAGATTTCTGATACTTGAGGCTATAGGCAGCCTTGTGATAGACATGGTAACTGAGAATGGCGGCACAGTTTCAAAGGCAACTTACTGCCTTGCCGGAGGCAGCCTGACCTGTTCCGGTCTGCCGGAGATCGCGGCGCAGGATGTGGTCATCTGCGTGGTGGCAGGAGTTGTTGAAATACTCATCTGGTATGTGTTATCCTATAATAGCTATGAAAAAAAGTGGTTCAATTAATGACATACAGCATATGACGATGGCAATGTGGTGGTGTCTGACAGATAAGGGCATATATGGTATGGATATCTATTATAAGCTTATGATAGGACTGTTGTTGATTATAGCAACAGTCCTTTTTATACGGGTGGTACAATACAAAAGGCAGATGCGGATATTTGCGGATAAGCTGAAGGCGCGCCTTGAGGGCGGCGTGGATCAGGATATACATGTGGAATACTTCGACAGGGATATCCTGCGTCTTGCAAATGCGCTAAATGACTATTCGGATCAGATAAAAGAGAAGAATCTGGCGGTGGAGAAGGACAGGACAAGGCTGAAAAATGTTATAGCCGGAATCTCCCACGACTTCAGGACACCGCTCACCGCGGCGAAGGGGTATATGCAGCTCATGAAAAAGGGAGGACATATCACAGGCAAGGATCAGGAGTATCTTGACATTGCCCTTGCAAAGACTGACTATCTGCGGGTGCTCTCCGATGCATTCTTTGAGGTGTCATCAGCGGATGCGAAGGATGATGAGATAGAGACAGCAGATGTGGATGTGGCGGCACTTCTGACATCCCAGGCATTTGAGCAGTACGACTGGGTGAAGGAGTCTGGCATAAATGTCACATTTGACATACCGGAGCAGGCGGTCACTGTGCGCAGCAATGAGACAATGCTCAGCCGGATATTTGCCAACTTCTTCTCAAATGCGCGGAAGTATGCAAAGAGCCGTATATCGGTGAGGCTGGTGTGTGAGGATGACCGGGTTAAGGTTGTATTTGAAAATGACATAGACTCGGACAATGAGATAGATGTCGACACGATATTCGATGCGTTCTGCCGTGGGAAATCCAGACAGAAGGAGGGCGCAGGGCTGGGACTTTACATAGTTAAGTGCCTTGCGGACAAGCTGAGGCATGAGGTGAGCGCAGAGGTTACGGATGGAGTATTTGCGATAAATATTTCTATTTTGACTGACCGAAATACAAGCTAAAACATATGTATAAAAAAGTGGTTACATAAAAATGTGTTAGAATACGAAGCGTTGGCGCGCAGAGTGGTCACTGTGCAGACACCAATCAACAAAACAATGGCAAATTAATACGAATCAGCAAAGACACTAAATGTCGCTTGCCCAATGTCAGACGGGCAGGCAGCATTTGGTGTCTTTTTTTGAGGAGGACAGAAGAATGCCTAAGACAACGGGACAGTCAATATTTTTTACAGCGATAACAGCGTGGATGATGGTTTACATAATGACAGTGTACAACACGGTGCTGGCAAGTGGTGAATTTACAAATGCCATATTTTTAGTGGCGCTGAAGAGTATTTGGGTGGAGTATATCATCATATTCCTGCTGGCATTGTTCCATTCTCATGGCTATGGTGTATATACTTATTAAAATAGAAACTCTGAGAAAAATTTCAAAGTTTTTATTTTTTTTGCAACATTTGAACTGGCTGAACTGTATATAGGATAGAAAGTTATATTAAGGAAAGGAATGATGAATATGAGAAAAAGAACAATGATAGCAGTAATAACAGGAACAGCAATAATGAGTGTATGTGCAGCATGTGGAAACAAAACGGTGCTAAATACGGACACAGTTGATCAGGCACAGGATACTCAGCAGATAGCAAATCCATGGGTGGAATATGAGTCTGTGGAAAATGCGGCAAAGGCAGCAGGGTTTGATATGATTGTACCGAAAAGTGTGGATGGGTATACTGACAAGACGATAAGTGTTATGGATAACCAGTTGATACAGGTTGAGTTCAGCAATGGTGACAGTAAATATATATGCTTCAGGAAAGGTGTGATAAATGGTGCTGAGACTGATATAAGCGGTGATTTTAATGAGTATTCATTTACGGAAAAGACAGAGATTAATCATAAATTGGTTACTATGAAGGGAAAAGATGGAAAAGTTAAGGTTGCGGTGTGGTCGGATGGAACATATAA
>JAEDGW010000105.1 GCA_016297325.1 Coprococcus sp.
AGGATATATGAAAAAAAAGAATCATTCAGTTTTTAAAGCGATTATCTTTTTGCTTTGTTGCATTATCGTATTTATTTTCACAAAACATTATTACACAAAGAAGATTTCCTCTATAAAAAATGGCAACACCATAATTGAGAAGACCGTTGAATTATCTGGAGAAACTATACAATCTAAAATGGCTAACATAGGAAAACTCGCAACTGCCGAATATACATATACACATGTTGAACACTTCGACAGCTCCAGAACAATTGGCGACTTCAAAATTCCTTTGACAAAATCTTCTTTCATCTATAGTTACGACGGAAGTATAACCGCTGGCATTGATTTTTCAAAAATAAAAGTTGACAAAAACAACTCCCAAAAATCAATCTCGATTATACTACCTGCTCCAGAAATCATCAGTTCAGAGATTGATCAAAACAGCTTCAAACTTTACGATGAGAAAAAAAATATTTTTAATCCTATAAACGTAACAGATGTTGTATCATCTATTTCTGATTTACAGACAACAGAGGAACAAAACGCTATTGACAAGGGTCTACTCGACAAAGCGAAATCTAACGCAACCACACTTATTGATAATTATATGACCTCATTTGACATTCCTAAATATACCATAAATATATCATTTGAAGAATCTAGTGATGAAAAAACGGATGCGCAGTAATCACACCACGCATCCGTTTTCTCATGTATGTAATATTTAATTCTAACCTTTTATTTTTTTACAGGGAAGCCTTAGCAAGTTTCGCAGCACACCTTGTAGTTACCTCCAAATAATATGCTGCATCAGCTGTTGACATGCTGTCAGAATCATACGCATCCAGTTTCTGCGCAAAATCTGCATATTTGCTCATATAATCTGTATAATCTGCAAGCATGCTGACCGTGTCGTCTGAATTATCATACTTCTCCATGAACTCTATATACTTGTCAATAAATGCTTCGTAACTATCAAGAAATGCCTTGAGGTCAGAATCAACCACACCCGTATTCGCTGACTCTGAGTCAGATTCTTCTGTCATATCTGCTTCCTCGGTTACATTATCAGTATCTTCTTCCGTAAACTCCTCTGTATCCACTGTTTCAGAATCATCTGCATCTTCTGTTTCTGAGATTTCTTCTGTCACATCTGTATTTTGCTTTTCTGCACTCTCCTCATTCTCTTTCACCTTATCTGGAGATATGAGATCTATGTTCATATCATCACTAGTATAATGTGATAACTTCAGATGGTACCCATCCTCATTATCCGCCTCATAAGAAGTTGAAGTCGTAGCTGAATTCTTGTCAAATCCCTTTTTCTTGCAAGAATCAATATAATTGCTGTACACATCATCCGTTATCTTGTCAATGCTGGCATAAAAAGTATCTTTGTCATTTGTCATAACATAACCATACTCTGTCTCCGGCTTCGGCAGATATACCGCAATTCCGTCCTCCGGCCATATAAGCTTTCTGTCAGAACTGCTATGTGTCGAGGATTTACCTCGGTGGCTTGCGCCAAAAGGTACGATAAGAACAAATGCCAGAATAGCCAGTGCCATGTATATGAATTTCTTCTTTTCCTTTATTATCTGCATTCCCATAAGCCATGAGACTGCAAACAATCCGGTCTGGATAAGCGCTATTATTCCCGACAATATATGTCCTGCCGAGAACGAG
Organism: Coprococcus sp.; assembly: GCA_016297325.1. GTDB lineage: Bacteria > Bacillota > Clostridia > Lachnospirales > Lachnospiraceae > Coprococcus. The sequence goes on from JAEDGW010000105.1 coordinate 1,672, forward strand.
CTTATCATCGCGATCAGACATATAAATACAAATATTACAGTCACCTTGCTGAACTTGCTCTTCCTGTAAGCCTTCTGTTCTTCCTTCTTTTCGTTCCGTGCCTCCCGCTCATTTTCATTTGCCATTCTGGCATATTCCATTTCCTTATATGTGTTGCTCTTGACCTTTTCAATCTGAACCGCATCACTGTCAACAATCTTTTCTTTGTCCCCACAATAAGGGCAGATATACTCCCCTTTATCCGCATCAACCTCCAGATCTCCGTTACAATTCTTACATTTCAACTTAATCATACGTGCTCCGGATGGTGTTTCACATTTGTTGCCACATTTAGGGCAAAATGCTGTACCATCTGGAATATTTGCTCCACATTTGCTACAAAACATATTCTTTTCTCCTCTCCAATGAACACCAGCCATGCAGAATCTCATTTGGCAATGACTAATGCACCCTGTCATCAAGAGTTAGCTCGATGACCTGCATACGCCCCAGCCCGCATCCTTATCTGCATATCAAGTTTTCATAGAAAACTTGACACATACTTATAATTTCTCAATCATCTCATACGCCTGCTCTATGTACTCGTCTATCTCTACCTTCCTCTGTCTGAGTTTTGTTATATGTATATCCACCGCTCTTCTCACCTCATCTTTGCTCATGTTTTCGAGCTCGGTTATCTCCTTGATTGAAAACTCCAAATTCTGAAGAAGCCTTATCATCCGAACCCGGTCCTGTGCATTCGAATCATACAACAGATAACCTCTTTCATTTTTTGCAGCTGCTGTCATAAGCCCTGCCTTTTCATATCCCTGAATTGCCCTCCTGCTCACTCCCGTGTGTTCACACAACTCCCTCAGTGTCTCCAATGCTGTTATCACCGCCTCACTTCGACATATTTCTTACATTAAAATTGCACGTTACGTGCAGTCAACATGCGATGTGAACATATCGCTTATGTCATGCTCTGGTGGGATTATCGCACAGGATTTTCAAAAGTGGATTTGTGAATGCAGGTTTCAGAAGTTACACCCTGTTACTCCGGATATGGCACTTTACACCCTGTTACTCCGGATAATATGTTTTTTAATTATACACTTTGTATATTTTTCTAAAGCTTTTATTAAATAAGTTCACTTTAACTTGACAACAATATATATACACTATATTCTCATACCAATATTTACTATCGTTTACAGTTTTTCTTGGCTATTCATATCTAATCATTCATGTTATACTACAGAGAAAGGCAATTGTATGATCTTTAACGAAATTGACACCCCTTTTATTTTTCCTTCTTACAATTTAAGTAAACGGGAAAAAGCAAAAATTGAACACGAAATCAATACCAGTTATCTCAAATATAACGGACAGGAATTTTGTGTCCACTACTCTTACGGATTTGACAATATAAGTTACAAATATTTCTTTGAAAACCATGGCTACAATAATTATAATATCTACTCAAAGAAATATAATATTTAACATAAAGGAGGAAGCATCCATGGAATCTCTTATCTACAGATTAAATACAATACCAAATTCCTATTATGAATTTATTGATAGTGTCGTTTCGTATGCAAGCGCCAGCAACGAACACTATACTCTACTGATGTGCTATCTTGACAGCAATCCAACTGCAACACCTTCTGATATTATAAAATTCATATCCTTACAGCCAGATTTTTTTGATGATGAGGTACCCGCTGAAACTGATGAGCTTGTTTGTTAGGACTTAAAAAAGCTGACGTCCCTGCAGTTTTTCCCACTGCAGGCTGCCAGCCCTTTCTATCAAGTCATCATTAAGTAGCTATATTTTTCATCACATTATTGTCCTGTTTATCGGCTCTATTTTCTATCAATCCATTATGTGATTACAATCCCTCACTCTCCATAATCTCCCTCAGTTCCTCCCTCTTTCTGACAAATGCCGCCAGATCACCATTTTTTTCACATACCTTCACAGCTCTTCCCAGCCATTTAAGACACTTATCTTTATCGTCAAGCTCCAGATAAACATTTGCCGCCGGTATCATCAGATAGTTTATCAGGTCTAGTTCGGACTCACATGAATTTTCATAGATCTTCTGCGCACTGCGTATGCTTCTTTCCGCACGTTGTATATCGGGTTCTATGTACGTATAAAACCAGGCTTTCGCCATAAAATACGCATGCCTGTTCTGATGATTCAGCTGCACATTCTGCCAATCCGTATGTCGAATATTTGCTGACCTCTGATCTGCCCCACGGAAGTACACTATCTGCTCATCCACATCGTCCATAACCTGCTTTGCATGGTTTAATATATTGATAATTTCTCTCCTCGCCGTAAGCCTTGCCAGGTCATGTTCATAATCTGCCGACCTTACCAGATACGTTGCCTTTGCTATGAGATCCGCCGCAAGCCTGCATCCGGCAGACGCCGAGTCTGACTGTCCGTAGAATTTTATCGCCAGATTCATGGTTTTCATCTGCCTTTCAAGCAGTTCTTTTTCATCGTCATCTTCCGGAATAAAACAGCCGCCAAGCAGGCTGTCTATAAAGTCTGTCCACACATCAAATACAAACCCTTTGATATAAGGCTCCTTTGTCTGTGACCAGTTATCCAGAAAATGAAGTATTTTCTCTGAAACCTGAAGCGCTCCTCTGTCTGTGTATATGTGCGCCATACGGTCTGCGATATTCACAAGGTCTTCGTCAGAAACCGGTGCAAATCCACTTTTATGATGTTCACCACAACCACACAGCCGCTCCAGCACTGTCCTGCCATGTCTTAATATAAATTTTTCATTCTCTATAGCTGTACCAGCTATGATCTGTGCAGCGAGTGTAAGATATTCTCCAGATGATTCAAGACCGTCTATCATAAGACAGCCATTTGCCACCGCCGCTCCATATGTTTCCCATCGGCGAAATCCTGTTTCCATCCGCTCCTGTACCAATAAGTCTGTAATACGTCTCACAATTTCTGCAGCAATTCCCAGATCTGTATGACCGCATGTACTCATCATTCCGGTGCTCTGCAATGTCTCCACATATGAATCTTTTCTCAGACACCGCCCATACATCTGCCGCACAGCCTGTGAGATAACCGGATGCAGTGCAAATCTGACACTCCGACGCCCCTCAGACCAATCATCTTCTCTGCCATAACGCTCAATCCAGCCACCGTCTGCCAGATCATTTGCCACGTTCAGGATACTGCGGTCTGCTATACCTGCCAGATCATGAGCATATATCCCATTATCTCCAAATAGCGCCAAAGTCAAAAGTACTCCCCGGCAGACAGCGTCCAGACAGTCAACATCAAACAGCCTGGCGATAAACTCCGTCATATGCCCATATAAAAGTCTGCCGTCTATAGTGCAGCCCGTTTTCACACTGTCAAGTGCAGCAAATCCGCTTTCTTCAATAAGTTCATTTGCTGCATCTATAGTCATGTATCCCCTTTTTATCTGTCTGGCAATAAGCGTCAGCATGAGAGTGTGTCCATGCACACTTTCTATAAGGCTGTCCAGCTTTTTCCCAGATATCGCATTTTCAAATAATCCGGTTTTGCCGCACTTTTTCCCCATCAGGTTTCGCAGCATAAGTTCATACATATCTTTCCTGTCCGCAAGCACACCTACTCTGAGCACATCATAGCACTCCGGAACATTTTCACTTCTTGTCACTACTACAAGGCGGCAGCCGGCATTTATAAGTTCAGCAAGTTCCTCCTCATAGCCGGGTTCGTAATTGTCAATTACAGCCACACACGAAAGATGTTCACCGGCAAGACACATCTTAAGTCTTCTGAGCTTTCTCCGGAAATAATCTGTCAGTGATTCATCCTTATGTCTGCTGACCGTATTTATATAAAACTCTCTATCGTTGCACACAGTCTCCACAACAGAACCGGCAAATCCAAGATATAGCACAACATCCATGTGATTCCTGTTGTCTGCAGCAAACCGTCTGACAATTGTGCTTTTACCTATCCCGCCCATTCCTGTCACATATACGCAGGGTCTGTTTTCATCAGCGAGCCAATCCGCAAGGAATTGCAGTTCCTCTGACCTGCCGACGATATTCTCCGCACCAAATACCGTCCCCGACTTGACATACATTTTCGACTCATCCGCATCTGCATACAGCTTGTCAAGCACTTCTGCCAGTTCATGCATACTCTGATATCTGTCCCTGTACGACCTCGCCAGGGTTCTGTGTAAAACATCTGTGATACATTCTGCCAGCCCGTCACGGTATGTATGTCCGTCAGGCATTCTTTTGTCCACATTACCTGTGGCATCAGCACCGCAACCAGCGCCCTGACACATATGTCTGCCGAAAAGCCAGCCGTCCATGTCGTATGCAGCGTCATCGTCACAATCCAACACACCGGGCGGACGTCCAAAAAGCAGATAAAACAGCACAGCGCCCACTCCATATACGTCCGTCCACGGACCTATGTGACTTATATCACCTATTTTCTGCTCATATGCCGCAAATTCCGGGGTATACCGAAGCGATACCACCGAATCAAAATCAAACAGCTGCACCCAGTCGCTTCCGCCTTCAAGCACAAGCACATTTTCCGGCTTTATATCCAGATACAGATATCCCGCAGCATGCAAATGCTCCAGAGCATGTGCCAGCCCCCTGACCGCCCCTATGACATCCCGCAGATTCTCCGGTTTCATTTTGTCAAGAGTAGTTCCTTCCTGATAAGTCGTCGTGATATAGACAGCATTTTCCGTCTCATGCATTTCATATGTATTCACAATTCTGTTTGTAAGGCCTGCTGTTACAAAAAGCTCATTGTTCAGATCAAATACACGGCGGGCGTCTGCTCTCATTTCATCCGAGCTGACATCGATCTTCCTGATCCTGACAGGCCGCCGCGCACCCGTATGGTTTACATAATATCCATCATACACAACCGACGAACCGCCTCTTCCCAGCTCACCTGTTATCACATACTCATATGGGCTTCCTGTAAAGTGCAGTACCATCTCATGTTTCTGTTCCATATTGCAACTATCATTCATAGCGATCACATCTCTCCATTACCTGATGTCAGTCATTTTTGTCTGCCCTGATTTCCACTCATAATAGACTTCCCTCATAAAATCCTCTCTGAATACCGTGAGCGGGTCATCATTTTCCAGCGCAAAAAGGAATATCCAATCGTACGGATTGCCCGCATAAAGCTCTGAGTATCCGGAACTCACCAGAAAGTCGTTCATCCTGAGTCTGCACTTTTCTGCATCTCTGCCGGAAAGCGTCCTGCTTCCATTAGACACACTCTTTCCTGCAAGGTATTCGTAAAATGACAGCAGTATGAGCAGCTTTCTCATCCTCTCTCCCGATATATGTACACCATTCAGCACCTTCTCCAGACCGTCCCTGTCAGGATAGCAGCAAGCCGCAAATGTATGGACTATCTGACTGTCGTCCAGTATTCTTCGGATCGTCCTTCCACATGAAGCTTTGCGGATATTTCTTCCATACAGCCCCGTCATCTGAAGATAAATCGACCACACCGAAAGCGATCTGTCAAATCCATTGCTTTTGGCTTCTTCCGGAAGCTCCACTTCAAATACCCTTCTCTCAGAAGCCGCAATGCCATCGTCCCCCGATATGCGCTGCCACAAACGCCGCACATTGTCTGTAGCAGTTGCATGATTGTAGGCAAATAAATCCGCATGTGTATGAATGTATTCAGAAAGTGCACCTAAGGACTCCAGAGAATCCACATCACATCTGATATCTCCTGTATAATGCACATTTGCGCCATCCGGTATTCTGTCCTGCGATACATCCGGCAGATCATTCAATAAGTCTGTCAAAGCACTGTATGGTATGCCATTTTTCAGTGCAAAATAGTACACCAGCTCCTTCATATCGTGAATATCAATTCTTCCCCAAAGACACACACGCCTTAGAAAATCATCTGTCTGGGTGAGATCAAGCCCCAGCGCCATGCAGAACAATATAGCGGTCTTCTTTTCAATCACGGAATTTTTCTCAAACCACTTCTCCGGATTTCTAGGCACAGCAATTCCTGCCTCCCTGTATCTGTTCTTTATCCACAATACCTTATAATCTATGCTCTGTTCATTCCATGTACATGACTCTCGCTGTGACAATGAGGCGCTGCTGTCATTTTTCCGCTCACTGTCATCTGCCGTATTGCGGCTGCGCCACAGATCTTCCATATATGTGTCCAGTGCCGTGCCAAAATCACGAAACATGCCAGCCTGATTTATGAGCTCTTCTATATAATTTTCATCCTCCGGTTCAATCTCAAAGCACCGTGCGGTCATCTCGTCTGTGTAACGTGCCATAATATCCCCCTTAATTTGTGGGCCGGTTACTCTGCCCTTAATTCAGCTCTTGCCCTGCCTGTTTTGTCCTTCTCCACAACTATCTGCCGGTCTATCTTTTCCTTAAGCTCAGTCACGTGTGAGATGATTCCCACCAGCTTACGGCCCTCTGTCACGCTGACCAGAGCGTTGTATGCCTGTGGCAGGGTCTTCTCTGTGTCAAGCGAACCGAAGCCCTCATCTACGAACATCGTGTCGATCTGGATGCCTCCTGCCGAAGCCTGAACCTCGTCAGAGAGTCCGAGCGCAAGCGACAACGACGCCATAAAGGACTCGCCTCCGGACAAAGACTTCACATCTCTTCTGCTTCCGTTATAATGATCTACTACACAGAGGTCAAGGCCGGTCTTCTTCTGATTGCTGTAAGGCTCCATGATCCTCCGGAGTTCATACTGACCATCTGACATTTTCAGGAACCTGAGATTTGCACGCCGTATGATCCTGTCAAAATATGTCATCTGGATGTATGTCTCAAATGTTATCTTATTCTTTCCTGTGACATTTCCCGACGCCGTGTCATAGAGCGCCTTTACGTTTCTATATTTATCTGTGACTGCTGTCAGCTCATCTGACCTTTTGCCGATATTTTCCATGGCATTCTCATTTGTCCTGATGCGGCTGTTTATATTCTGCAGCTCAAGTCTCACTCTGGAAAGCTCACTCTTCTGTACGGTCAGATCAATTTTCAGCTTTTCTATGTCCTGATGCTCTGCAGATTCAACAGTCTTTGTAAGAGCATCTATCTGCCCCTCTATCGTGTTAATATTCTGCAATATCACACTGTGCTTCTTTTCCGCATCATCATAAGCCTTCTGAATCCGCTGGGCTTTTGCAAGAAGTGTTTTCATCTCATTTGCTGCTGTCACACTGTCCTTGAACTTAAGCCCTGCTGCCAGTTCGTCACATTGTTTTTTGTCTGACTCAAGCTTTGCCTGAAGTGCTGTTATACGCTTGTCAAATTCTGCCACCTCTGTCTGCATATTGGCAAATGTTTTCTCTTCCTGAGGGATCTTTTTGTCCAGCATATCACGCCTGTCAGCCCTTTTCTTCTCTTCGGCTATC
>JAEDGW010000106.1 GCA_016297325.1 Coprococcus sp.
TGTTAACGGCGGAAGCTCTTCATGGTTCTTTTCAGAGTACTCTTCGAAGACTTCTTCCAACTTACGCTGTTCCCAAGCATCATCGAATCCTTTAAATCTTATCTTCGGTTTATTTGCCATATTTACATCCCCTCCAATACACTTATCAGGTTCGCAACAGCATCTCTGGTTTCATCACTGTCGAAGGTAAGTTCTCTCATCATTGACAGAAGTGCTTCATTTCCTTCCTTGATCTCCTTGTCCGTATCACGAATGCTCTGGGTGAGTGCCTTGATATCTATTTCCGGTTCTTCCTCCGTGGTATCTACATATCTCGGTATGTTGAGATTGAAGTCATTCTTTACAATATCATCATACGATGCCAGACATGCTTCCTTATCAACGGATTGTCTGTTGTTGTACAGTTCAACCACATGATCGATATGCTCATCCTGCATGACATTCTGTTTCTTCTCTTTCACAAACTGCTTTGATGCATCGATGAACAGGACATCTCTTCCCTCTCTGTGCTTTTTGAGAACAATGATACATGTAGGAATTGATGTGTTGTAGAACATATTTGAAGGAAGTCCTATAACAGCATATATTGAACCATTTTCGAGAAGTATCTGTCTTATAGTTCCCTCTGCAGCACCTCTGAACAGAACTCCATGAGGAAGTACTATCGCCATGGTTCCTGTCTGCTTAAGATGATAGAATCCATGTAGGAGGAACGCGTAGTCTGCCTTTGACTTCGGAGCCAGCTTTCCACCGTAATCCATAAATCTCTCATCCTGCTTAAATCCCTCTGCAGCGCTCCAATTTGCTGAATATGGAGGATTCATTGTTACCACATCAAATTCAGTATCCTCACCGGTTGGCCAGTCCGCATCCAGTGTATCTCCATTTCTCAAATGCTGATTTTCTGGAAGTACGCCATGCAGAAACATATTCATTCTCGCCAGATTATATGTTGAAGGCATAAGTTCCTGTCCGTAATACTTGATATATTCCGGCTCACTGGAATAATTTCTACAACTAAGCATGAGTGATCCAGAACCCATACATGGATCATATACCTGAAGTCCCTTTTTATCTTCCTGTCCTGTCATAGCAATTCTACACAATATCTGAGCCGGACCATGTGGGGTATAGAACTCACCAGCCTTTTTCCCAGTCTCCGATGCAAACTGACCTATGAGATACTCGTATGCATTTCCAAGGATATCCCCCTTTGTATGGATCAGATCAGCACCGTCGAGAACTCTTATAACTTCCGCAACCGTTGCACTCTGCTTCTGATCTCCTGTTCCAAGACGATTTGAATACAGATCCACATCAGCAAACAATCCATTGAATATCTCATCCGACTCCTGAATCCTGTTAAATGCCGCCTGCAGTTTTTCTCTGTTAAAACTATTATTCTTTACGTCTCTGAGCATGCTAATGTAGGTCATATCTGGATCAAGCGTATATCTCAGTGACTCCTGAAGTTCTTCAAGAAGATCATTCGCATCATCGCTGTTCATTGCACTCTCATACTCATCCTGTGCCTCTTCAAGATCATCCGGGGTTCCATCATTTAATAAATCATAAACTTTAGACAGATACGAATCAGACAAATACTTGTAGAATACCAATCCCAGCAAGTAAGTCTTGTATTCATTTGCATCCATCTTTCCTCTCAGGACATCAGCCCCGCTCCACAATACCTGTAATAAATCTTTTCCTTCTGCCATTAGTAATCCTCCTCCATCTTCCTAAGTGTTTCAAATGTAGCGTTGGCTATATTCTCATCCTGCTTTATCATTAAATATTTTTGTCTTATTGTCAATTGCTATTCAGAATATCAATTCTTGATTTTAAAACCAACATATATTATTATACTCATAAGAAAGTAACTTACGATTCACTAAATTTTAAATTATTGTCCGGAGGTTTAATATGAGTCAGTTTTATTGCCGTGAGGATGAACTCAGAAAACTGAATAAACGATATGCCGATGATAAGTTTGAGTGCATTGTTATCTATGGCAGGCGTCGTGTTGGCAAAACAGCACTGATCAACGAATTTTGTAAGGACAAGCCGACTATTTTCTTCTCCGCGCTTAACACAACAGAGAAGGAAAATCTTAACGCCCTCTCAAAGTCAATCATGAATTTTGAGCGGCCGGATATGGAATCTGCACCTGAGTTCAGCTCTTACGATGCCGCATTGGATGAGCTGACAGCTCTTTCAAAAGAAAACCGTATTGTATTTGTCATTGATGAGTATCCATATCTTGCGAAAGCAAAGCCTTCTATTTCTGCAATGCTGCAACACATCATTGATCACAAATGGACAGAGACCAGGATGTATTTGATCCTATGTGGTTCTTCCATGAGCTTTATGGAAAATCAGGTTCTTGGTAACGAAAGTCCTTTATATGGCAGAAGAACCGGTCAATTTAAGATAGAGCCTCTTGACTACAGAGAGACTGCTGTATTTCATCCATATTTATCATCAGAGGATAACGCCCTGATTTATGGGATTACCGGAGGAGTTCCACACTACATCAATAAACTTGATGTAAGATCTAGTATTGATGAAGCCTTACTGGAGAATTTATTCGACCGCTCCAGCTATCTTTACGAAGAGCCTGGAAATCTGTTGAAACAGGAACTCCGGGAGCCAGCCATCTATAACGCGATCATCAAAGCTATTGCAGATGGATCATCCAAAATGAACGACATCAAGATGAAGGTTGGCGAGGAAAGTTCAGTCATATCGAAATATCTGAAAACACTTATTGATCTTGGAATTGTAAAAAAAGAAACACCTGTAACGGAAAAGCCGGGCAAAAAAACTATCTACCTGCTTGCAGATAATTTCTTCCGGTTTTGGTATAGATTTGTACCTGTCAATATGAGTGCCATAGACTCCGGTAGAATATCAAAGCTCTACCCACATGCTGTAAAACAACATCTTTCTGACTACATGGGCTTAACATTTGAAAAAATGTGTCAGGATTATCTACTATATTACAGTGACAATCTTCCTATTGAACTGTGCAATATTGGTCAATGGTGGGGAACTGACCCTAAAAAGAAGAAACAGGTCCAAATAGATATTGTTGGCACTCCTGTCCAGGGGAATGACTATATTATCGGTTCTTGCAAGTATAGAAATGAAAAAATTGGTGTTGATGAACTCAATCTTATCAAAGATTATGCATCGATTCTTGGCAAAGGCAACAACTATCACTATTATATATTTTCCAAGGGAGGCTTTACTGATGGCCTGCTTCAGGCACAGGATCGCGGAGAAGTTCATCTGATAACACTGGAAGATTTATACAGATAAACATAGCCTTTAGAATGTTTTATAATTAAACAACACCATACGTTTCGGCATTTTTTCATAGTTATTGCCGAAACGTATGGTGTTTTAATTTACGAAGAATACCGAATCACATACCCGTTTTTCATAAAAACCTTATATATCTCTTATCGCATCCTTCATGCTCTTCACATAATCTCTCACATAAGGCACGCAGTCCTTGCCGTACTGGGCGCACAGCTTGACGATGGCTGAACCGACGATGACGCCGTCTGCCTTCTCCGCCATCTGCTTTGCCTGCTCAGGTGTGGATATTCCGAAACCTACAGCGCAAGGTATGTCCTTCGCCTTCTTCACCAGATCGACCATTGCACCTATGTCTGTGGTGATCTTGGTTCTGGTTCCCGTTACACCGAGAGATGATACACAGTATACAAATCCATTTGCATCATTTGCGATCATGGATATCCTCTCATGGGATGTCGGTGCGATGAGGGATATCAGATCAAGACCGTACTGCTTGCAGATTCCATCGAACTCGTCCTTCTCCTCGTAAGGAATATCAGGAAGGATCAGGCCGTCTATGCCGATCTCCTTGCATGTGCTGATAAATCTCTCTGAACCGTATGAGAACACGACATTTGCATATGTCATGAACACCATAGGTATAGTAACCTTCTTGCGGAGCTTTCTCACAAGGTCAAATACCTTGTCTGTCGTCACGCCGCCTGCCAGTGCTCTTATATTTGCGCCCTGGATGACCGGACCCTCGGCTGTCGGATCTGAGAATGGTATTCCCAGCTCTATGAGGTCTGCGCCGGCCTCTACCATTGCGTATACTATCTCCTCTGTCACATCCAGCGACGGATCGCCACATGTCACAAATGGTATAAATGCTTTTCCATGATCAAATGCTTTTGCTATATTACTCATGAAGATCCTCCCCTCTGTATCTTGCGATGGCTGCAACGTCCTTGTCGCCACGGCCTGATATGTTGATTACTATTATCTTATCCTTGTCCATTGTAGGTGCCAGCTTCATGGCGTAAGCCACAGCGTGGGCGCTCTCTATTGCAGGGATGATTCCCTCAATCCTTGACAGATATTCAAATGCATCAACTGCCTCATCATCTGTAATTGCCACATATTCCGCACGTCCGATGTCGTGAAGATATGCATGCTCAGGTCCGATTCCCGGATAGTCAAGTCCCGCTGAGATCGAATATACAGGTGCGATCTGTCCAAATTCATCCTGGCAGAAGTAGGACTTCATGCCGTGGAATATACCAAGCTTTCCAGTTGCGATAGTTGCCGCTGTCTCAAATGTATCAACGCCTCTGCCTGCTGCCTCACAGCCGATCAGTCTGACGCTCTCGTCAGGTATGAAATCGTAGAAAGCTCCGATGGCATTTGAACCGCCGCCTACACATGCCATGACAACATCAGGAAGTCTTCCCTCCTTCTCCATGAGCTGCGCCTTGATCTCCTTGCCGATTACAGCCTGGAAATCACGGACGATCTCAGGGAAAGGATATGGTCCCATGACTGATCCGAGTACATAGTGTGTGTCATCGATCCTACTTGTCCACTCACGGAATGCCTCAGATACAGCATCCTTCAGTGTGGCTGTTCCAGTCTTAACCGGATGAACCTTTGCTCCTAAAAGTCTCATTCTGTACACGTTGAGGGCCTGTCTGATCGTGTCCTCCTCGCCCATGTATATCTCGCACTCCATGCCCATCATGGCTGCAACTGTAGCTGTTGCAACACCGTGCTGTCCGGCACCGGTCTCCGCGATAACTCTTGTCTTGCCCATTCTCTTGGCAAGGAGCATCTGTCCGATTACATTGTTGATCTTGTGCGCTCCTGTGTGGTTCAGATCCTCTCTCTTGAGATAAATCTTTGCACCACCCAGATCCTTGGTCATTCTCTCCGCATAGTAAAGTCTGCTAGGTCTTCCCGCATACTCGTTGAGCATCTCTGTGAGTTCTCTGTTGAACTCCGGATCATCCTTGTATTTCTTGTAAGCCTCCTCCAGCTCCAGCATCGCATTCATCAGTGTCTCTGGAATGTACTGGCCGCCGTGAACGCCAAATCTGCCTTTTGACATATGTATTTTCCTCCTGTTTCTGTCTTTTCAGATATATTTTCAAATGTATTTCTACACTTTTGTATCGTGTTTCTTCTATATAATATAGCAATCAAACAAATTATGTTTCGTTCTCTACATTATTTTTCAGATGAGCCCGAGTACTTCCTACTCACCCTTCAGTTCCGCAAACAGTCTCTTCTTGTCGGGACTTCTCATAAATGTCTCACCTATAAGCACCGCATCAGTTCCATTTGCCTTGAGCCTGTCTATGTCCTCTTTTGTCTTGATTCCGCTCTCAGACACATACACCATCTTCTGCGATCCGAAAGGATCAACAAAGGGGTCAGACCCCTTATCAGAATGTATATCACTTTTCACATCGCAAACAGTATCAGTGCCTGACCCCTTTGTTAGGCTGTCCTTTACAGGCACTGTATCCGGTACAAGCTTTCTGAGCCTTACGCTGTTCATGATGTCAACCGTAAATGTTCTCAGGTCTCTGTTGTTCACTCCGATGATTCCGGCTCCACAGGCTATCGCCCGTCTGACCTCATCCTCATCGTGAGCCTCAACCAGTGCCGACAATCCGAGTTCATGTGCAAGCTTCAGGTATGAGACAAGCTGCTCGTCATCCAGTATAGCACATATGAGAAGCACTGCCGAAGCGCCTATGACTTTTGCCTCGTATATCATATACTCGTCCACTGTGAAGTCCTTTCTCAGCAGCGGTATATTTACCTCTTTCTTTATATCCATCAGGAACTGGTTGCTTCCCTGGAAGTAAAATGGCTCGGTGAGCACCGATATGGCTGAAGCTCCCGCCGCCTCATACTCCTTTGCAATATCCACATAAGGGAAATCCGGTGCGATAAGCCCCTTGGAAGGTGATGCCTTCTTGACCTCACAGATGAATGATATTCCATCTGCCGCCAGATTGTCCCTGAATGGGAATTTTGTATATGGGCTGCTGCCGTTATCCGTCTCTCTGGCAACTATATCAAGTGCCTGTCTCTTTATCTCCTCAAGGGAAACTTTTTTCTTCTGCTCCGCCACACGTTCCTTTGTCTTTGCAGCTATCTCATCTAATATCATCTCTTACCTCTCTATACAACTTTCTATCATAGTCAGCGATGAAACTTGAATGCAAGTTATGTGCCTATGGTGATTTGTCAATGCATAGTCACCTCAGAACACATACCACATTATACTATGTTTCACTATGATCTACTCATTTGTCAGTCTTATAAATGCCTCAAGTGTCTCCGCAGCCTTGCCACTGTCGATCACGTCCTCAGCCACCTTGATTCCATCTGCTATGGAGTCCGCCTTGCCTGCAATGTAGATACAAGCTGCTGCATTCAGTACAACCGCATTTCTCTTGGCTCCCTTGATCTTGCCTGACAGGATATCACGGGTGATCTGTGCGTTCTCCTCAGGGCCGCCGCCAACCAGCTCTTCCTTCTTGCATCTCTCAAATCCAAAGTCCTCTGGCTTGATCTCATACTTTGTGATCTCTCCATCCTTGATCTCTGCAACTGTTGTAGGTGCGCTCATGGAGATCTCATCCAGACAATCCTGTCCGTATACGACAAGTCCTCTCTTTACGCCAAGACCGATGAGTACAGGAGCCATCTGATCAATAAGCTCCTCCTTGTATACTCCCATGATCTGCATCTGGGCCTTTGCCGGGTTGGTAAGAGGTCCAAGAATGTTGAATACTGTCGGTATTCCAAGAGCCTTTCTGACAGGGCCTGCATACTTCATAGCCTTGTGATATACCTGGGCGAACATGAAGCTCATGTTGCACTCAGCGAGAACCTTACCCATCTTCTCTGGCTCTATCGAGATATTTACACCCAGAGCCTCAAGGACATCTGCTGCACCGCTCTTGCTAGATACACTTCTGTTGCCGTGCTTTGCGATCGGAACTCCGGCCGCTGCTGCAACTATACCACTTGTCGTTGAAATGTTAAATGAATTTGCGCAGTCGCCGCCTGTTCCTACTATCTCCAGAACATCTATTCCGTCATGTGGAAGTGACTCCGCATGATCTCTCATTCCATTTGCGCTGGCTGTTATCTCATCAAGTGTCTCACCCTTCATGTGAAGAGCTGTGAGATATCCCGCTGTTGTCTCTCCCGGCACCTTGCCACTGAATATCTCATCCATGCTGGCATATGCCTCATCATATGTAAGATCCTGTCCTGCTGCTACCTTCTTAAGTGCTTCCTGTATCATCGTCGTATCCTCCTTATTTTGTCAGGCAAATGTGAACCAAATTATCTTCGATCTCAAATAAATCTCAATCAAATCTCAAATGACTCCATATCGCCATATTGTATATTTTCTGTATCTCCTAATCTATATCTCAGTGTCAATCAAAATTATATGCTAAGGAAATTTCCAAGTATTACCTTTCCCTTCGGTGTAAGTATTGACTCCGGGTGGAACTGAACTCCATACACCTCATAATCTTTGTGCTTTACCGCCATGATCTCGCCATCCTCTGTTCTGGCTGTGACCTCAAGGCACTCCGGGAAATTTTCATCCGCAGCCGCAAGTGAATGATATCTGGCAACCTGTATCTTGCCCTGAAGTCCTCTGAACAACCTGCAGTTCAGATCCACATTTGCAATGGACATCTTGCCGTGCATGAGTTTCTTTGCATATGTGACTGTTGCTCCGTATGCCTCGCATATCACCTGATGTCCAAGACACACACCGAGGATCGGAACCTTTCCTGCAAAATATTTCACCGCATCCTCACACATTCCTGCGTCCGCCGGTCTTCCCGGTCCCGGTGAGATGATTATGTGATCCGGATTCATCGTCTCGATCTCCTCACAGGTGTACTCGTCATTTCTTATGACCTTTATATCTGGATTTATCGCTCCCACAAGCTGGTACAGGTTGTAGGAGAAGCTGTCGTAATTGTCTATAAGTATTGTCATCTATATTGTCCTCCTTGTATGTATTGTGCATGCGCATGAAAGGCGCTCCGCGCGGCGCACGCATTATCACAAGGAATCTCCCGCAAGCGGGTCCTCCTTATATTTATTGTGCATGCGCATGAAAGGCGCTCCGCGCGGCGCATGCATTATCATAAGGAATCTCCCGCAAGCGGGTCCTCCTTATGATATTTCCTGACTCATTGTGAGTGCTGTTGTAACTGCCTTTGCTTTGTTGATGCATTCCTGGAACTCATTTTCCGGAACACTGTCCGCCACAATTCCTGCTCCCGATCTGACAAATACCTTGTCGCCCTTTCTGTATGCAATCCTTATGGCAATGCACATATCAAGGTTTCCTGTGAAATCTATATATCCTATGGCTCCGCCATATATTCCTCTCTTATTGTCCTCCAGCTCATTGATGATCTGGCACGCTCTGATCTTTGGCGCTCCTGAGAGGGTTCCCGCCGGAAGTACCGCATCCACGGCTGACAACTCATCATATCTGCTGTCGTCGATATCGCCCTTGACCGTTGATCCTATATGCATTACATGTGAATATCTATGAACCTTCATGTAATGCTCAACCTCAACTGAGCCGAATTTGCTTATCTTGCCAAGATCATTTCTTCCGAGATCCACCAGCATATTGTGTTCTGCCAGCTCCTTCTCGTCAGCCATGAGG
>JAEDGW010000107.1 GCA_016297325.1 Coprococcus sp.
ATAATCTCTTTCTTGTTGTATGAACCGCAGTTCTTACAAACTCTGTGTGGAACCATTAACTCGCCACACTTGCTGCACTTTACTAATGCTGGTGCAGACATCTTCCAGTTAGCTCTTCTCTTATCTCTTCTAGCCTTTGAGCTCTTATTCTTTGGACAAATTGACATTATTCACACCTCCTCAATTCTTTAAGATGTTATCAAAAACTGATAATCTAGGATCAGGAACAAAATCATCACAGTTACATGAACCGTGATTCAGATTCGTTCCACACACCTTACAAAGTCCCTTGCAGTCATCTTTGCAGAGAATCTGTATTGGAACTAAACCCATCAGCTCCTTTTTTAAAAGTGCGTCCATATCGATATTACAGTCTTCAAAATAGCTTAACTCATCTATCTCATCAACGTCATCAGAATCGAAAACGGAAGTGTCAATGACAGTATCAATGTCGACGTCAAATTCTCTCTGGAATTCTTCGAGACACCTGTCGCACACAAGATTCATGACAATCCTGGTGCTGCCGGCGATCTTGACTCTGTTCTTACCATCATTCTTAAGTTCCAATGTGAAATCATCGGCACTTCCTATGCGGTAATCCATTCCCTTAAACTGGAAACTGTCAAAATCAACATGAACTTCTACGTTTCTGGTCAATCCTTCGGTGGATAAAATTTCAGATAAATCAATTAACATAATATCTCCTAAAAATCGCACATCTGCTATTATACATACATGGTTATCCTATGTCAACAAATTTTTGCAAAAATTTGTACAATTTAGTCAGACAAAAATATATGTTTTGCAGAGTGCTTATTTGCTTACCAATTCAACAGTTTCACGTGCAATCGCAAGTTCCTCGTTTGTAGGTACAACCCATACCTGAACCTTTGAAGAATCTGTGGAGATCTTTGTCTCTTCTCCGCGGATCTCGTTCTTTGCCTCGTCGATATCTATTCCCATAAATCCAAGATCAGCTGTAGACATCTTTCTTACATAAGGATTGTTCTCTCCTATACCTGCGGTAAATGCGATGGCATCAAGTCCACCCATAGCTGCTGCGTATGCACCGATATATTTCTTTACACTGTAGCAGAACACGTCAAGTGCAAGTCTACATCTGTCATTTCCATCCTTCATTCCAGCGTCAAGGTCTCTGAAATCGCTTGATACACCTGAAAGGCCAGATACTCCTGACTTCTTATTCAGTATGTTTGTTATCTCTTCGATCGACTTGCCTTCTTTACCAGCTATGAATTCTATGATGGCTGGATCGATATCTCCGCTTCTGGTACCCATAGGAAGTCCTGCAAGAGGTGTAAGTCCCATGGTCGTATCAACTGACTTTCCTCCGTCAACTGCGGTGATACTTGAACCGTTTCCGAGGTGGCATACGATCATCTTTGTATCTTTAATGTCCTTGCCGATGAGCTCGGCGAGTCTCTTTGATACGAAGCTGTGGCTTGTTCCATGGAAACCGTATCTTCTTATCTTATATTTCTCATAATACTCATAAGGTATTGCGTATGTATAAGCTCTGTCAGGCATGGTCTGATGAAATGCAGTGTCAAATACAGCGACCATAGGTACTCCTGGCATATGAGCCTGACATGCTCTGATTCCGATAAGGTTGGCAGGATTGTGAAGTGGTGCAAGGTCGTTGCACTCCTCTATGGCTGACATAACCTCGTCAGATATCACGGTCGACTCAGCAAACTTCTCGCCGCCATGTACGATCCTGTGGCCGACAGCATCTATCTCATCAAGTGACTCGATAGCGCCTGTCTCCTTGTCAAGGAGTGCGTCAAGCACATACTTTACAGCCACATTGTGATCAGGCATAGCTGCATCAACGGTGTATTTTTCTTTGCCCATCGTCTGATGTGTAAGTCTGCCGTCTATGGTGATTCTCTCACACAAACCCTTTGCAATGACAGCCTCTGTATCAGAATCGATGAGCTGATACTTAAGTGATGAGCTGCCGCAATTTATTACCAGAACTTTCATCTCTCAAACCTCCTGTTTTAAATAAACAAAATATGATCAAATAATTTATAACTTATCTCTCCTTAGGAGTAACCTTCATAAGTCCGGCTTCCTGTGCCTGTGCCTGGATCGCTGTGATAGCTACAACACCCACTATGTCGTCGCTCACACATCCTCTGGACAGATCGTTTACAGGCTTTGTAATACCCTGTGTTACAGGACCATAAGCCTCAGCTTTTGCAAGTCTCTGTACAAGCTTGTATCCAATATTCGCAGCATCAAGATCAGGGAATACAAGTACATTCGCATGACCTGCAACGTTGCTTCCAGGTGCCTTTGAAGCTGCAACTTCAGGAACAAGTGCAGCGTCAGACTGGAGTTCGCCATCACATCTGAGATCAGGAAATTCAGCGTTGACGATCTCTGTTGCCTCTATAACCTTGTCGACATCAGGGTGCTTTGCACTGCCCTTTGTTGAGTGTGATAACATGGCAACAACCGGTTCATCCTGGACCAGAAGCTGGAATGACTTTGCTGACTGCTCTGCTATATCCGCAAGCTCTGAAGCTGATGGACTCTGGTTAAGTCCGGCATCAGAAAATACAAATGCTCCGTTTGAACCGTATTCACAATTCGGTACAACAACAAGGAAGAATGCTGATACGATTCTTGTACCAGGCGCTGTCTTGAGTGTCTGAAGTGCTGCTCTGAGTACGTCTGCTGAAGCGTTGATCGCACCTGCAACCATTCCGTCTGCGTCGTCCTGTTTAACCATCATACAGCCAAAGTATAATGGGTTTGTCAGAAGAAGCTCTCTTGCCCTTGCCTCTGTCATGCCTTTCTTTCTTCTCATCTCCACGAAAACGTCTACATATTCATCAAATTTCTCATACTTCTCTGGATTGACAAATGATGCTCCACTGAGATCGATATCACCTGCCCTGCTTATGATATCCTCTTTGTCGCCGATCAGAATCACGTTCGCAATGCCCTCTGCCAATACCTTGCCGGCTGCCTCGATAGTTCTCATGTCTGATGTCTCAGGCAATACGATCGTCTTCTTATTCTGCTTTGCTCTTTCTTTTAATTGTTCGATAAACTTCATGGTTTATGTCCCCCTTTGGAATAATGAAACATATAGAATTAGTGTAACTCATTACCCCATTATTCTCAATACAATTAACCAAAAAAATTGTCTTTTTATCCGTACAATCCGTTATTATAGCCAAAAAATATTCTATAAAATTTCCATGGCAGTTCTGATATGATTTCGCAATTCTTCTCTATCACCTGAATTGTCTATTTTTTTTACACAATTTATCTCATAATAGCTGTCAGGTTCCTGTGATCTTATGACAGCCACGGCTTTATCCCTGCTGAATCCGCGATATCTGCACAGTCTGTCGATCCTTACTTCCACATTGGCGTACACGAACCACATCTCATCACATATGGAAAGGTAGCCGTCCTGTATAAGCAGAGCCGCCTCGAGTATATACAGTTCGCAGCCACTTTCTTTCTGTTCGTTTATAGATTCTAATATGGCATTTTTTACATTTGGATGTGTGATCTGATTAAGCCTTTCAAGTTTATCCGGATCTCCAAATACTATGGCTCCAAGTTTTGCCCTGTCAATCGTTTTGTCAGAAGCCAGAATACCATCGCCAAATGTGTCAACTATATCAGTATATGATCTCTGCCCGGGTTCCATGAGTCTGTGAGCCAGAGCATCAGCTTCCATGATGAATGCGCCATACTCCTCTTTGAAGATGGACAGCACTGCTGTTTTTCCTGATCCTATCCCGCCTGTTATTCCTATGATCTTCATTGTACACAAATCCTTATCTCTATATGATAATTAGTCTATCGGTGTAATTTCTATTTTGCCTCGTACCAGTTCATGCCGGATGCAACGCCTACTTCAAGAGGCACTGACATATCCGCAGCATTCATCATCTCGTCCACAAGAAGTTTCTTTACCGTATCAACTTCATCCTCTGCAGTCTCAATGAGTAATTCGTCATGGATCTGGAGTATGAGCTGTGATTTCAGTCCAAGTTCCTTCAGTTTCATATTGACTCTGACCATGGCGATCTTGATGATATCCGCCGCAGTTCCCTGGATAGGGGAATTCATGGCAACTCTTTCTCCGAAGCTTCTCTGCATGAAATTGGATGATTTCAGTTCAGGTATAGGTCTGATACGTCCAAACATCGTTGTTACATATCCGTTCTTTTTTGCATCTTCAACCTGTTTGTCGAGATACAGTTTTATGCTCTGGTATGTGTCATAATATTTCTGTATGAAGTCTGCCGCTTCTTTTCTCGATATTCCAAGATCTTCAGAAAGGCCAAATGCACTGATTCCGTACACTATACCGAAATTGACAGCTTTTGCGTGTCTTCTCTGCAGATCAGTGACCTCCTCTATAGGTACTCCAAACACTTCAGATGCTGTTGTCGCATGTATATCTATATTGTTCCTGAACGCATTCTGCATGACTTTGTCGCCGGACAAATGTGCAAGAACTCTGAGCTCGACCTGTGAATAGTCAGCATCAACAAATACATAGCCGTCTTTAGGGATAAATGCTTTTCTTATCAGTCTTCCCATCTCAAGTCTCATAGGTATGTTCTGCAGATTTGGTTCAGTTGAACTTATTCTTCCTGTTGCAGTGATCGTCTGATTGAAAGTTCCGTGTATTCTCTCGTCATCAGAGATATAATTTACGAGTCCGACTGCGTAGGTTGAATTCAGCTTTGTGAGCTGTCTGTATTCAAGGATATCCTCTATGATCGGATGAACGGATCTTATCTTTTCCAGGACGTCAACACTTGTGGAATATCCGGTTTTCGTCTTCTTTCCTCCGGGAAGGGCCATATCTTCAAAGAGGATCGGTCCGAGCTGCTTAGGTGAATTGATGTTGAAATCCTTGCCTGCATATCCGATTATAGAATCGTGGAGCTCCTGTATTCTCTTCTCAAGGCTGTGGCTGTATTCTTCAAGTGCGTTTTTATCTACCCGGATGCCACGCTTTTCCATATCGTACAAAGTGTATGCCGTTGGAAGTTCTACATTCATATACAGCTCATACATTCCCTCAGATTTCAGGCGCTCAGTAAGGATGTCTGAAGCAAGAAGGGGAACAACAGCTTTATATGCGAACACTTCAAGGAAATTGTCACTGATAAATGTGAACATATTGAGGTCTTCTTTGCCGGTAAGCTCTTTCTCGGATGGAAGTATTATCTCAAGATATTCCTTTGATATATCGTCATAGTTGTACGTGTCTTCTAGCGGATTCAGCAGATATGCCGCAATTCCGGTATCAATGACATTTGAATCTGCTTCTGTAAAAGCGATATACTTCAATGTTTCTTTGATATCCCCGACACATATCCTAATATTCTTTTTGCAGAGATCAAGAATCAGATCAGATGCCTTGTCTGATGTTATAGCGGATGATGTGTTTATGATGTATGCCTGTTTGTCATCGCATGCCAGTGCTATTCCAAGCATCATGTCATCGCTTGTGATCACATACATTCCAACTCGTCCGGATTCCTGTACTTTATCGGAGAGTGAACTCATCTCATCTTCGCTGTTCACTACGATTATCTCAGGCTTGAGTTCGTTCATGACAGGCTTGCTCTCAAACTTTTTGAGAAGGCTCTTGAACCCAAGTCTCTTAAAGATATTGTATGATCCATCATTAAATATATCTTCTATGGATGTATCTGAAAGTGTTATATCCAGTTCGCAGTCAAGTTTTATCGTAGCAAGCTCTTTTGACATAAATGCCTGCTCTGAAAATTCGCGGAGATTCTTCTGCGCTTTAGGTGGTTTGATCTCATCTATATGCTCCATGGCGTTCTCGATACTTCCCCACTCCTGTATGATCTTGCCTGCGGTCTTTTCGCCGATACCAGGAACACCTGGGATGTTATCAGAAGCATCTCCCATAAGCCCCTTCATGTCAATAAACTGAACCGGTGTCACTCCGTAGAGATTCTGTACATCAGCGGCATAGTAGTTTTCCACTGTGGTGCCGCCGGCTTTTGTTTTGGGGATTCTCACAAGTATATTGTCTGTGGCAAGCTGAAGAAGATCCCTATCACCTGAGACGATGACTACAGAATATCCTTCCGCATCTGCCTTTCTTGAAAGGGTTCCGATGATATCGTCAGCCTCATAGCCACCTTTTTCGGCGATCGTTATATGCATAGAAGTTAAGACTTCCTTCATAAGAGGTACCTGTTCTCTGAGTTCGTCAGGCATAGCCTTTCTTGTCCCTTTGTACTCCTTGTACATAAGATGTCTGAATGTTGGCTGTTTTACATCGAACGCTACACACAGATTGGAGGGCTTTTCCTCATCCATGATCTTAAACAGGATGTTCAGAAATCCAAGGACCGCATTTGTGTGAAGCCCTTCATAATTCGTGAGATCCGGGAGTCCATAGAAAGCTCTGTTCAAAATGCTGTGGCCGTCCACAATCAGTATCTTTTTGTTTTGATCTGGCATAAAATCGTCCTCCATAAATATATTGTTGCAATTATTTCGTAAGTCCCTCATGGTTCTCGTTGTATTTGCTGACCTTGTCCATAAAGTCAGCTATCGGATCTTTTGCAGTTTCCTCCTCCGTATAATATCTGTCTATATCGCTCGCATCATACGTGGAATCGTTCAGCAGCCTTGGCTCAAAGAAATCCGCAAAATAATACTGTGACTGTTCACTCAGCTTAGAATACTGTTCATAGTCGTACACCTTGTCAAGTGCTCCGTTATACAGCCAGATGAGACCGGCTACTATAGCTGCTATGACTACAATAAATGTAGAATTGGCAATTCGCTTAACTGTGGTTAGGCGGTTCTTCTCCTCATCCAGTTTATTGTTCAATGCGTCCCGGAAATCCATTGATACATTGTCTGATTCATCAAGCTGTTTCATTCCGACTATCAGAGTGTAGTATATGTCAAGTTCTTCATAACAGTTTTTGCATGATCTGACATGCTTAATAAACTCCCGGAGTTCGTCGTCGGGGAGTTTATTTTCTATAAATGCCATGATCTTTGATTGTGCTTCCAAACAATTCATACCTATCACCTGATACCCATATACTACATATAATGTCTATATTAGTTTATCTCAAATGAGCCGTCATCCGTAGTGTTCTCGATCTTTCGTATAACAAGATAGTAAGGTTCTCCTTTTTCAGGAACTACCTGTACTCTGTCTCCAACCTTGTGTCCCATGATAGCACGTCCGATCGGTGAGACATTGCTCACACGGCCATCAAGAACGTCTGCTCTTACGCTTGTGACAACCCTGTATGTTTCTTCTTCATCATCGTCTTCAAAATATACGGTAACTGTGTTGTCTATACCAACTTCATCATCTGCTGATGTATCCTCTATGACATCAGCGGTCCTGACAAGCCTGTCAAGATAACGGATCCTTCTCTCGTTTGCGTTCTTATCCTTTTTCGCTGCGTAGTATTCAAAGTTTTCACTTAGGTCGCCCTGTGCTCTTGCCTCTTTTACAGCTTCAAGCTTTTCCTTCCGGACAACACATTTTCTGTATTCTATCTCCTGTTCCATCTTCTCGATGTCTTTTTTTGTCAACTGTTTACCCATACAAAACGCCTCCAAATTTAAAAAGAACAGCCCATATATATCACCCTTAATAAGGAGCTGCACAATGTGTCATGTGTTCATAAACTTCAACATAATACAATCACTTCTACATATATTATCACAAAACAAAGACAAAGTAAAAAAGAAACCCGGCTCTGGCTGTTAAAAAGCCAAAACCGGGCAGATATTCATTATAAATATATGTGAGTCTTTAATATCCTACATCAACCTCTGATTAGTTGTTGATGAGCTTATCTGACTCGTTGTTCCAGCTGTAGAGTGCTCTGATCTGCTCTCCAACCTTCTCTGATGGATGCTCTGAAGCAAGCTTTCTCATAGCCTTGAAGTGAACCTGACGACCTGCTGGTGACATATCAAGGAGGAACTCCTTAGCAAATGTACCATCCTGGATGTCCTTAAGGATCTGCTTCATAGCCTTCTTTGTCTCAGCTGTAACGATCTTAGGACCTGTTACATAGTCACCGTACTCAGCTGTGTTAGAGATTGAATATCTCATTCCAGCGAAACCTGACTGGTAGATAAGATCTACGATAAGCTTCATCTCATGGATACACTCAAAGTAAGCGTTTCTTGGGTCGTAACCAGCCTCGCAGAGTGTCTCGAAACCAGCCTGCATAAGTGCACATACACCACCACAAAGGACTGCCTGCTCACCAAAGAGGTCTGTCTCTGTCTCTGTTCTGAATGTTGTCTCAAGAACACCAGCTCTTGCTCCACCGATTGCAAGTGCATATGCAAGTGCGATGTCGAGTGCCTTACCTGTAGCATCCTGCTCTACAGCAACAAGACAAGGTGTACCCTTTCCTGCCTGGTACTCTGAACGTACTGTGTGTCCAGGTGCCTTTGGAGCGATCATTGTTACATCAACATCCTTTGGTGGCTTGATACATCCAAAGTGAATGTTGAAACCGTGAGCGAACATAAGCATGTTACCTGGCTCAAGGTTTGGCTCGATATCCTTCTTGTACATATCTGCCTGTAACTCATCGTTGATAAGAATCATAATTATATCAGCCTGCTTTGCAGCCTCAGCAGCGGTATATACCTTGAATCCCTGCGCCTCAGCCTTTGCCCATGACTTGCTTCCTTCGTAAAGACCGATGATGACATTGCATCCTGACTCCTTAGCGTTGAGGGCATGTGCATGACCCTGACTACCATATCCTATGATTGCGATTGTCTTTCCATCAAGTAATGAAAGATTACAATCCTGCTGATAATAAATCTTTGCTTCTGCCATTTT